>DBTK01000069.1:0-5415 GCA_002307015.1 Spirochaetaceae bacterium UBA1318 | reverse complement strand
CCTACGTAAGGGAGCCAAGGGATTGGCCAACGGCAGCGCCCCCTCCTACGATCCGATAAATGGAGGGAACAGCCTCTATGGGGTCGCCTTCGGAAATGGATTGTTCGTTGCGGTCGGCCAGTATTACTCTCCCGACGATGTGCTTTTTTACAGCATCTTCACGAGCCAGGATGGCGATACCTGGGAACTCCGCATGGTTTCTGATGGCGCTATAAGGTATACGCTCTATGGAGTCGTTTTCCAGAACAACGAATTCCTTGCCTACGGGACCGATTCCACCAGACATTGTGTCCTCCTGACAAGCGGCGACGGCGTAACCTGGACCGATTGCACGCCGACCCAAATAACCGGCGACTACATCATTACGAGCATCGCCTATGGAGGCGGAGAATGGGCCATGATCGTCGAGAATTGGGGCGATGGCTTCATGGGAACCTTTACGATGACAACCGCGTCCACTCCGAGCGCCAATTCATGGACCGAGGGAAGCGGCTTCGGCAATTACTACAGCGATCAGTATCACCTGTATAGCGTCGCCTATAACAACGGAACCTTTGTCGCTGTCGGAAACCACTATTACGCAAATTTCGTGTACGGGACATCGACCGGTCTCCCGTTATCCCTCATTATGACGAGCAAGGACGGCGCAGCATGGACGACTCAGGACATCCCCGTAACGACGATACTCGATAGCGTAGCGGGCGGTCCTGGCGGATTCATCGCGGTGGGGCGATCCGGGTACATATTCACGAGCCCCAACGGAACGGCGTGGTCCGTCCAGAGCTGGAGCACCAATCCTTTCAACTTTTCATTCTGTTCCGTTGCGGAAGGAACGGTTACCGGCAGCAATCAGCCCGTCTACGTCGTCGCGAACGGCAATGGATGGTATAGCTCAATGTTCTGATCATTAGGGGATCTCGAAAACCCTCGTTTTTTCGAGGTCCCCATTACAAAAACTCGCAGGCCGCGGCAAGAAAAACGAAAAAATAACTCCCTGTCCCATGGTCATGGCATCTTGATCCTCGGTAGACTATGGTAAACTATAGCTACACGCACTCGTTTTCGATGTGCATAAAACAAGCGTCAATGATTAGCAAGAAGGATCGGCAGCAGACGTATTAACGGGGACTTGAGACGATGGACTATCTGTATCTATTCTTCCGTGGGGCCTGCGGATTCGCCATCGTATACGCTGGTATCATCTTCATGATCGTGAAGAAACGCGACCGGGTGCAAATGAATTTTGGCATCTGTTTCATGACGGTCGGCTTGATTTTCGATTCGAGCGTTCTGAACGCGATTTTTCGTTTGCCGGAGTCCATCGCCAATCCGATCGCGATAGCCTCCGTTCTTGTCCTCAGCCAGGCTTTTTTCGAGGTTGCCCTCTATATTTTCGAGTGCGAATGCCGGCCCGGGACGAGGCGGCATGCGCTTCTTGCCGGCATCCTCTGGGCAGGGATCCTTTGCGTCCTGCCCCTGATGGATAGGGCCCTCGCTCTCGAACCGGCTTTCACCGATCCAGAGAACGACCAAAGGCTCGCGCCCTTCCATACGCTGACACGGGCCGCTTTGTACCTGTGGCCCGTCATCATCCTGGGTGTCGTCTTCCGCCTTTCACGGCCCACCGGGAGCGTCCATCCAGAAACCCGGGGAATGCGTTTCACCCGATGGGGAATCGCGGTGTTCGCGGTCATACTGATCCTCATTTCAATGAGCGTTGTCCTGCCGTCGCCGGTCCTCTATCACATCGGGAACGGACTGCTGCAGATCCTGATGCTTGTCTGGTTCCTGTTCATCATCCGCAATCCGGAGGTTTTCAGGACGCTTCGCCTTGAAATTGAAGGAACCTGCGAGCGGAACCTGATGCTCAAGGAGGATGAAACCGACCTGATCAGCCAGAGGCTGGCGAGGATCGTGATAAACCAGGAACTCATCTTCTCCTCGGAGCTCGACATAAAGCGGCTGGCCAAGGCGGTGAACGTGCCGGCCTATCGGTTGTCGAATTACTTCAACTCCTGCCTCAACATGAGTTTTTCGGTCTGGCTCAACGATCTCAGGATCGATCGCGTCAAGAAGCACCTGATTTCGGAGCCGAATCGAACGATTTTCGAGATCATGATGGACGCCGGCTACTCCTCAAAGACCGTGTTCAACGAGCAATTCTCGAGGATAGTCGGCGTGAGCCCGAGCGAGTACCGAAAAAACATGAGGTGCGAGCCCGTTGAAAAAAGCCGGAATTCGCACGCGGTATGAGAGAGAGACATAATTTGCGCAGTCCGCTCGCCTCGCCGGAGCCGGTTTGGCCGGAAATCTCCCGAAATGCGCTATACTAATTTTCATAGTTCGATTTTCGAAATCCGGACGTTTATCTTTCCCTGTCAGTGTATGGTAAGTATCGTAATCTGTCCGTGGGGGCGGAAAAAATCGCGTAAAATGAAGTCAACTATAAAAAGAAGCATGAACACACAAAAAAGGTTTTCTCGTCGACTGGTGTCTTCCTTGTTTTTGTTCTTTTTTTGCGCGTTCGGAGCGGCGGCGCAAAACACCTCCTGGTATTCATCCCTGGTCGAGTCTCCGAATATCACCGTCGGGGACGCGGCCTATCTCGTCCTCGTCGCCGCGAACCTGATCGGCGACGATTCCGGCGAGGATCGCGCAACCCAGGTTCTCGTCGATTCCGGCTGGATAGCGAAAAACAGGGTCGGGACGGACCGGATCAAACTCAGTGAATTCTCCTATCTGATCATGAAGGCTTTCGGCCGCGACGGGGGGGCGATGTATTCGATCGCGCCCGGGTCGCGTTACGCGCTTCGCGAGCTCTCCTGGCGGGGCATCATCAAAGGCGACGCAGATCCCGATTCGACCGTAAAGGGCGATCAGGCCATCCGCATCCTGACTCGAAGCCTCGAAATGTGGGGGAACTGACATGAAAAAAACGCTGATTCTGGCACTGTTTCTCCTGGCCGCGGCTTCAAGCGCCTCCGCCGTCGATTTCGGCATACAGGCTGCCAATACGACGGACGACGAGTCCACGACCGGAACCAATCTTTTCTACCAGGAAAACAGCCTTTCGGCATGGCTCAGCACACCCCTCGGCGATTGGACAAAATTTTCCGCTTCCGGCAGCTATACCTTCAAGGCTACGGTAAGTGACGGCACCACGACCATCGATCCCTTCCGTTACGCCTTCGATCTCGAAAGGCTGAGCATCGAAGGCTCTTACCCGGACGTTGCCGGCCCCTCGTCCATCCTCGCGATCCTCGCGGGCCGAACGGAATGCGCCGATCCCACGGGGCTGATCTTCGCCCAGCGTACCGACGGGGCCATGGCCACCCTCTACTACCCCCACTATTCGGTGAGCCTCCAGGCCTCGTACCTCGGCCTTCAGCCGAAAGCCGTCGCAACGAACGTCATATCGGAAGACGACCAGATCGACGCCGCGGACTCTGATGTCCATACCGCCCCGCCACGGTTCGAAGGAATGACAAGCGCCAACTTCAACGAACTCTTTTGGCGGCAGGACCTGACGCTGTTCATCCTGGGACAGTTCGACATGCGCAAGAATCCCATCAATAAGGTTAATACCCAGTACTTCGGATTCTCCCTGAAAGGCCCGGTGTTTTCCGGATTATATTGGGGAAGTTTTGCCACCCTCGAAAACATCATGACCAGCAAGGGCGGAGCCTCGGCGAACTACCTCTCCTATATGGCAGGCGGAAACATCCGCATCTTCTACCCTCCCCTCCTCGGGTTCAATGCCCAGGTGGATATCGTTGCGGCATCGGGAAAAACCGGTTCCTTCGAGACCTTCAGGCCGATAACGTCCAATCCCCTGGGGGTCGCCTTCGCGGCCTCGGCTTCGAACATCCTTTATGCCGACGGCCTCTTTTTCGTCAAGCTCGGCGATACCGTCCAGTTCGGTCCTCGAGGGGCCGTATACTATCGGATTTCGACTGAAGCGCTCAATATCTACGGCTTCTCGGAGACTTCGAAGGATCTTTACCTCGGATACGAGGCCGGTGCCACCATCCGATGGCGGCCGATTGCGGATTTTGGATTAACTGGAACGGGAGCGGTATTCATCCCGAACACCGCTTCCGGAGGGACCTTCGAATCGTCCACAAAACCGTACTTCAAGCTCCAGGTCAAAGCCACGTTTTCTATCTGAAAAGGGAGATACCGATGAAGCGAGTTGTCATTTCCGCCCTGGTCATTCTGGGACTTATCGCCGCCGCATCCTACGCCGAGGAAGACATCACCGTCGTGGTGAAGGAGGCCGTCGGCAAGGTCCAGGTGCTCCAGGAAGGCAAGGACTGGACGGCCATCCACGAGGGTGACAAATTCCCGCCCGGATCGGAGATCTCGACCGGGTTCAAGAGCACGGCCGTTCTCGTCGTCGGCCACGCCCTGCTGACCATCAAGCCCCTCACCCAGATGAAACTGACCAGCCTCATCCAGCAGGGCAACCTGGTCAAGACCGACCTCTACCTTCGGGTCGGCAAGGTCAAGGCCGAGGTCAACACCCCCAAAGGCACCAAGGCCGAGTTCAAGCTCAACAGCCCGGTCGCCACCGCATCCGTGCGCGGCACCATCTTCGACTTCGACGGGGAAACCCTGACGGTCGAGCGCGGCGTGGTGGAGCTGGCCACCCCGAACGGCCAGGCCAGGAACGTCGCCGAGGGCGAGAGCACGGCGATCTCGAGCAACGGGACGGTCACCGCCCCGGTCGAGCACGCCCAGGCCCAGACCGTCGTCGCCTCGGTTCCGGGTCCGGCGGCCGCGACGGGAGCCTCCACCTCGGGGGCCCAGGCCGTCGTCCCGGTCATCGACACCTCCGCCAGCGTCGTCGTCTCGGGCGGATCGGCCGCGGTGACCTATCCCACCGGTCCGTCGACCGGAAGCGTCACTACGATCGTCCAGTGAGGAACATCATGAACAGAATCATACGTGCAGGTTTTATCGCGTCGGTCCTCGTCCTCGCCGCATCGGGATGCTCCTTCCCGACCTCGGGAACGAAGGGCAGCGCCAGGGTGACGATCTCCGTCCCTCAGGCGGCCAAGGCCGTCTCCAGGTCGGGCGGAGCCACGGTCGGGGACACCGTGCCCAGCCTCTCGGCATTCCACCTCGAGGTCTCCTCCTCGGACATGACGACGATAGCCGCCGATTTCGTCGCCGGTTCGAGTTCGGTGACGGTGACGGTGCCGGCCGGCTCGAACCGGGTCTTCACCCTCACCGCCCAGGCGACGAACGCGTCGTTCACGGGCACGAAGACGGTCGACCTCGCCCCGAGCGCGACGCCTTCGTTCACCATCGACCTGGCCGCGAAGGCGCCCAAGCTCGTCGTGCCCCTGGGCTCGAAGCTCGCGATGTTCACCGACTCATCTTCCACGACCCCGCTTGCCTCCATCGCCGCGA
>DBTK01000044.1:6734-7072 GCA_002307015.1 Spirochaetaceae bacterium UBA1318 | reverse complement strand
AAGTGGGATACCGCCCACCACATGTTCACGATGCCTCAGGAGCAGTACCATCCGACCCTCGAAACGGACCCCGGCGCCGTGAAGGGAGACCTCTACGACCTGGTCATGAACGGCTTCGAACTCGCCTCGGGATCCATACGAATCCACGACCCCGTCCTCCAGAAGCGGATCTTCAAGATCGTCGGTTTCAACGAGGCCGACGCCGAGGCGAAATTCGGCTTCCTCACCGAGGCCTTCAAGTACGGCCCGCCTCCCCACGGAGGCATCGCGCCCGGCCTCGACCGGCTCGTCATGCTCATGGCAGGAGAAACCTCCATCAAGGAAGTCATCGCCTTCCC
>DBTK01000044.1:0-6472 GCA_002307015.1 Spirochaetaceae bacterium UBA1318 | reverse complement strand
CGCCTTCCCCAAGAACAGCTTCGCCGTCAACCCCATGGACGACTGTCCCGCCGAGGTCGACACGAAACAGCTCGACGATCTGCACATCAGCATCGTCAGGGAAGAAAAAAAGTAGCGCCATCGCGGGGCACGGGTCACCGTCGTCCTTTTAGTCTTTTGTTGAACCCTGCTGCATTCCGCCGCGGTTCCCCCGGGAATCGCGGCCTTTTTTTGCCGGTTTTCCGTCATCCGGTTTACCTTTGCGTGCCCGAAACGGCGGAAACCCGAGGATTCGAGCTTGCGTTCTCCCGAAAGCCGGCTGATATTTAATACGAGCCGGTAAGCGACCCGCAGCGAGGCTGCGGGGACGGCCCTTACGCGAGCAAGGAGGGGCCATGGTAAGGATCCAGCGCGCGACCCCCGAAGATGCCGAGGCATTGACCCGCGTCCAGTTCGAGGCCTTCGCGAAGGCGGACGCGCTTTACTCCAACATCCCCAACTACGAACCTCCCCCGAACTACGATTCGGCCGTTTCCCAACGGATGGCCATCGTCAGGCAGCTCTACTTCAAGATCGTCAGGGACGGAGAGATCGTCGGCGGGTTCATCCTCAATCGCGAGAGCGAATATCACATCTCCATCGCCAGAATTTTCATCAAGCCGTCCCTGCAGAACGAGGGACTCGGAACCCAGGCAGTTCGGTTCATGGAGATGCTTTTTCCGCGATGCCGGCGCTGGACCGTCCTGACCCCATTCCTCAGCTTCAGAAACCATCACTTCTACGAAAAACTCGGCTACGTTAAAATCGGGGAAACCGAACCCTACCTTCCCAACGGCTACGTCCTGTTTCTCTATGAAAAGCTCGTCCCGACCGAACGGTGCCCAGCCTCACCCCCGCGCTGAGAGACCTCGGACAAAAAAAACCCCGCAGAGCTGCGGGGTTTCGTCGAAACGTGATTCATGGGCCGAAAAAGCCGCTCAAGCCCGTCCTCAGAAAAACAGCCTGACCCGCTCGATGTCCGCCTTGTGCCTGAGTTTCAGATACAGGGTCTGGGTTTCTTCCTTGTACACCCAACCCGAAGAATCGTAGCGCTCGAAATCGGGATCGCTGCGGAAGTCTTTTTCATAGAGCTGGATGTTCTTGAAGGGCTTGATCCCGTGCAGTTCGACGAAGTAGGTTTCGCCGTTCGGGAATCTCGAAGCGAAGACCATCGGATTCGCTCCGGACTCGAGCTTGAAATCGAGGGAACTCGTCCAGGCCCATACCCCGGGAGCGGCGTCGTGGGCGAAGGAAACCTCGTGCGGATAGTAGGGATTGCCCGATATCAGGGGATAGACGAGCTCGGGAGCCAGGGATCCGGTACGATCCGATACGAGGTTCCCCTGGATCGTGATCCGCGCCGGCAGGAAACCGTTGTCGCTCGCTATCGAAACGGCGCTGTTCACGAGGCTCTGCCCGATCCCGGTGAAGATCGGCTTGCCGGTCTGCTGGCCGAAGGCGATCAGGAGCATGCCGGCGCGGATGGACACGGAAAGGTCCGAATCGGTGCCGTCGGTTTGGAGGAAAAAGCCAGACTGCGTTTTTTTGATCGCGGGAACGATGACCTTTTCTACGACGCCGTCCAGTTTCAGGAAGGGATCGTCGGCGTCGGCGAGAAGCTGCTTGCCCTCGATCAGGCATCCGAGCAAACCGACCGCCGTCCGTACCGGCTGCTGCGCGTCCAAACCGCCGGCGAAGCTCAGCGTATCCTGGGCGAGGGCGTAGGGGGCGCGGTCGAGAACGAAGTGGACGAGGTTCTCCCGCTCGAAAAGGCTCGCGTCCTTGTTCTTGATCTGAGCCTGAAGCTTCTGGATGTCGTCCCGGTCCTGCGTGAACATTACCTGGGTCGAGCGGACGATGTTGCCGATCAGCGGGTTAGAGAAATAGGTGAGACGCTCGCGATTGTTCGAGATCAGGTCGCCCAGGGAGGCCCTGACCTCGCCGTATTCGCCGCGGCGACGCGCCTCGGCGAGAAGGGCGGCCAGGGTTTTTTCGTTGAAGGAGGTCTTTCCGCCGGGAAAGGACCAGCCGGCGTCGGACGAGAACCGGGCGGATTTCCAGCCCGTATAGGACGCATCGAGGTAGGCCGCGAGGCCCTTCGCAAAAACCGCCGGATCGGCGGCATTCTGGTCGATGAACTGGGATAGGTTGAGGGCTGCGGTTTCCGTCGTTCGCTGCATGGAAACGCTCCCGAAGGCGTCGTTCGAACGCGCCAGGCGGACGACCCGTTTCGTGGGATCGATCGAAGCGCCCTCGGCAGCCCTCAGCTCGAATTTCGTGCCCGAGGATTTGAGGGTCAGCATGCCTGACTTGTCGTCCTTCGATATCCCCCAGCCGCGAGATAGGGAGAAGGGCAGGGCGATGCGTGAAACCGTGGCGTCCGTCGAATCGGCCCTGACCGCGAGGGAATCGCCGCCCGAGGGAGCCGAAAAGCGCAGCCTCACCCCACCGGTAAAAATGAGGGAAACCCCGTCGGGATTGACGGAAAAACCCTGAAGGATGTACTGAGACTGGTTCTTGGCTCCGGAATCGACCATGAGTTCATCGTCCCGCGAAAAGGGGAATTCGATTCCCCCGAAAACGACACGGATCGCGGTGATCGGAACCTTCCTGTCGTCCTGAGCGGCGGCCGGCGATCCCGTCACGACGAGGGCTCCGGCCTTTTCGGTAAATCCTCCGGATTTGGAGAACTGAAGGAAAATCAATCCGAAAATGACCGCGAGATAGATGACGGGAACGAGAATAAATCGCTTGGCAGCCGTTACTTTCATAAGTAGCGTAAATGTAGCAATTCCAAAGGATAAATTCAACCTTGAGTAAAAAATCGGGAATGGGATATAGTGGCGCAATGAAATCCGGCATCGTACGAACCGCGGCCATCTGCGGAATTCTCTCCGCACTGGCTGGCTGCGCGACAACTCCAAAAAAACAGGGCGAAATTCCGCCCGCCACCCCGGCCCCCGTCGTCAAGGCGACACAAGCACCAGCACCCGAAATCCCCGCGGCCGAGAGGGCTCAAGCCCTGCTCGCACAGGGAAGGATAGCGGAAGCCGAGGCCGTCCTCGCCGCCGAGGCCAGGAAGCACCCCGAATCGAAGGACGCCCAGATCCTGTTCGCCTCCGTCCTCATCTCGGACGGCAAGGGGGACCAGGCGATCGGCGTCCTCGACGCGGCCCTCGTTTCGCGGCCGGAGGATGCGGACATCCTCTACACCGAGTCCGTCGTCGAGGGCGCCAGGGGCAACGACAAAAAGCAGGAAGCCCTGCTGAAACGGGCCATCGTGAGCCGGCCGGACCACTCGGACTCCCTCGACGCGCTCGGGGAGCTTTCCCTCGACGCGAAGGACTACAAGACCGCCGGCTCCTATTTCGAGCGGAGCATCCAGGCCGACCCGAAGAACCCGAACCCGTACATCGGGATCGCCCAGGTCTACTACCACCAGAACGAACTCCCCCAGGCCGAGGACAACCTCACGAAGGCCCTCGCCCTCGATCCATCGTCACTCGCCTATTCGGACCGGTCGAGGGTACGTTCCGAACGGGGAAACCTCGACGGAGCCGTCTCGGACATCGACACGGCCATCGGCCAGCAACCCGACTACTACTGGAATTACGTGCAGAAAGCCAAGATCCTGATCAACGCCGGCAAGAAGCCCGAGGCCGTCCCTTCCCTGGACAAGGCGATTTCCATCGATCCCAATTACTTCCTCGCCTACGTGTACCGCGCGGGAATTTTCGAGGAGAACGGGGATGACGAACGGGCCCTGAGCGACTACCGGATGGTAATCAAGCTCTATCCGGCCTATTACTACGCCTATGAATCGCTCGGCCTCCTTTCCTTCAAGAAGGGGAACTGGGATGAGGCTCGCACCGCCCTTTCCCAGGCATTCCGGGCTCTTCCCCAGCAGTACGAGTATCCGGCGATCGTCGCCATCACCTATTTCAAGGAAAAGAAATTCGACGAGGCGAAGACCTACCTCACCCAGGCGATCAAGTCCGTGAACAAGGAACAGGACACCTCATACTGGGAACTGATGAGGTTCTTCATCGAGCAGGGCTCGGATTCCTTCTTCCTGACCCAGATCACGAAGGAAAAAAAGCTCGACGTGAAGGCCGCCCTGATCTTCTACATGGCCGAATATTACGAGGCGAAGGGGCAAAAAAACCTGGCGGAAAAATTCTATCTTGAGGTCAAGGACATGAAGCGGGAAGGAACGCTCGAGTATCGCCTCTTCCAGTGGGAGACGGCCGCGAAACAGGCGAAGCAATGAACGACCTCGCAGCAAGCTTCGCGATGATCCCGGCCCCCTGCGGGGCGATCCGCCTACTTCTTCAGATCGTCGGCTGCGGGGTTCGCATCCCGCAGCTTCATCTTCCGTGAATTCCGCTGAAAATACATGAACATGATTCCGCAGAACAGGATCTGCAGGTAGTAGGTGCAGAACCGCCAGACGAGGGTGGTGCTGACGGCGAGCGAGGTGTTGCTCAGGAACTCCGACAGGATCAGGGTCAGGGCGGCCTCGTAGCCTCCCGTCCCCCCCGGCGTGGGGATGTAGTGGACGACGATGCTCACGATCAGGTAGGTGACCAGGATGTTCACGAACGATATCGGAACCGGATTGATCGACGCGACGACGAAATACACGGAAAAGGCCATCAGCAGGGTATCGGCCAGGTTCAGGGCGATGTCCAGGATCATGAAGGGAAGCTTCTTCCGCCACAGGTAGGTGATGTTCTCGCGAAGGTCCATGCTCCAGGTATAGAGTTCCTCGGCCCAGGTGTCTTTCTTCTGCGCCATCGAGATGAACCGCCCGAGCCTCGTCTTCTCGATCCTGAGGGCGAGCTTCCCGACGAAATAGGGCTTTATCAGCAGGAACAGGACCCCGACGCTCAGCACGGTGCTGGTCAGCATTCCGAGGATGATGACGAACCGGCCGATGTGGATCGAATCGGCGACATGGAAGCTGTCGCGCATGAAGGCGACGAGGAGAACGAAGACCGAAAGGGTGTAGACGACGTACCGGGAGAACACGATGTTCGTCGAGGTCTTCGAGTCGTGCCCGAGGGCGGTCAGATGGTAGATCATGAAGGGCTGCTGGCCGGCGCCGAGCGGGGTCAGGTAGTTGAAGAAATATCCGACGGTCGTATTCAGGTAGGCGTCGCCGAACGAGATCCTCTCGCCGAATTGCCAGAGGAGGAGCTTCATCCTGACGGCATCGACGATGAAGATCATGAAAACGCAGAGGAAGGGAACGACCACCCCGTACCAGGGAACCGTCGTGAGGGACTTGAGGACCTTGTCCTTGTCGAAAATCAGGGTGGCGAAAATATTCAGCGCGATGCCGGCGAAGACGAGAATGAGAATCGACTTCAATATCTTCTTGAAATCGAAATAGCCTTGTCCGTTTTTCTGTTCGGGTTTTTGATCCATCAGGTAAATCCAGTTCGGGTGAGGATAAACTAGTTTCTAGGCATCGTCAACCTTGCTTCCCGTTCCGAACAGGACACGTATCGCCTCGCCGACGGTCGCCACCCTGATGGCCTTGCAGGATGAGGGACCGGGATCCTCGGATCCGGTTCCCGCCGGACAGAGGAGGCGCTCGAAGCCCAGGGCCTCGGCCGCCCTGATGCGGGCCCTGAGCCGCCTCACGGTCCTGACCTCGCCCGAGAGGGTCAATTCGCCGATCACGGCCGTTTTCGGCGGCAGGGGCCTGCCTGTCCTCGCCGAGAACACGGCGAGGGCGAGGGCGAGCTCCATCCCGACCTCGCTCACCTTCATGCCGCCGGCGATATTCACGTAGATATCCTGGTCGAAAAGCCTCGTCCCCGACTGCTTTTCGAGGACGGCCGAAACCCGCGATACCCGTCCGACATCGACCCGGTCGGAAAACACCCTCGATATCCCGCCCTTGGCCGGCACCGTCAGGGCCTGGATCTCGACGAGGAGGGCCCTCGATCCCTCGAAGATCGGGGCGACGGCGACGCCGGCGGGGCTCGCGCCGTCCCGGTGGATCAGGAAGAGCGAAGCCGGGTCGGCGATCTCGATGAGGCCCTTCTCCTCCATCGAGAAAAGTCCGATCTCGTCGGTGGAGCCGAAACGGTTTTTCGTCGCCCGCAACAGTCGGATGTCGCCCTCGGGCTGGTCGAAGTAGAGAACGGTATCCACCAGGTGCTCGATCGACTTCGGTCCCGCGATCGTCCCTTCCTTCGTCACGTGGGCGATGAGGAAAACGGCCGCGTCGTGGGTCTTCGCCCATTCGATGATGCGCTGGCAGCAGAACTTGATCTGGTTCACCGTGCCCGAGACCGCCCCCGCCTCGTCGGCGTGCAGGGTCTGGATCGAATCGATGACGACGATCACGGGACGCAGCTGTTCGAGGGTCCGCTCGACGTCGGCGAGCTCGGCCGAGCAGAAGACCTCGATCCCGTCGCGCGCGACGCCCAGGCGTTCGGCC
>DBTK01000061.1:28044-28204 GCA_002307015.1 Spirochaetaceae bacterium UBA1318 | reverse complement strand
GTCGGCATGATCATCCCGCCGCCGATGGCCTGGACCACCCGGAACACGATGAGGGAATTGAGGCTCCAGCTGAGGGCGCAGAGGATGGAACCGAAGACGAATACCGCCATCGAGGCGATGTACAGGTTCTTGAGCCCGAGCTTGTCGGCGAGCCAGCCGC
>DBTK01000061.1:27081-27796 GCA_002307015.1 Spirochaetaceae bacterium UBA1318 | reverse complement strand
CCGAGCTTGTCGGCGAGCCAGCCGCTCGAAGGCACGATGACGCCGAGGGCCAGGAGGTACATCGTCGAAACCCACTGGGCGTCGCTCGTGCTCACGTTGAACACGCTGATGATCGTCGGTATGGCGACGTTCACGATGCTCGAATCCAGGATCGACATGAAGGCCCCGATCAATCCGATGAGAACGGGAACCAGCCAGTGGTCTGTCGCTTCTCCATTGGAAGCCGCCCGGTTCATGCCGGCCGCGTTCTTGCTATCGCCCATCTTCTTCCGCCTCGTACTCGTCCAGATAGCTTTTAAATCGCTTGAGCCCGGCGAGCATCCCTTCCATCTCGTCGGGCGTAAACTTCTTCAATATGTCGAACACGATCTCGCGCGAGGCGGCGCGACGGCTATCGACGAATTCGTCGACCTTTTCCGTCGTCGTGATAATGATGCTCCGCCTGTCGTTCGGGTCCGCCTCGCGGGCGAGGATGCCCCGCGCCACAAGACGGTCGAGGATGCCGGTCAGGGTGCTCGCGGGAAGCCCGATCTCGGTGGCCAGATCGCTCACCCGGCAGGAACGTTTCCGGGCCATGCGCCAGAGCACGGAAATCTCGGTTGCAGAAAGCTGGTCGCCCCGCGTTTCACGATCGATTCGCCGATGCATCTTCCTGCTCACATCGCCAACAAGTTCAAAAAGCTGAATCTCGATACTCTCTTCCATGTTTGATAAG
>DBTK01000061.1:25797-26829 GCA_002307015.1 Spirochaetaceae bacterium UBA1318 | reverse complement strand
CGCCATTTAATTCGGTATCGTATATTTCGGAACCGAACTATTATGATAATAAAGATTTTGCATAAAGTGGTCAATATTAATGGCGCAATTTTCGCACGCTTTCAAGAAAACGCAAGGATTGTCAGAGGATTCAGGAAAGAACGATTGTAGAATGGGACGGCCGAAAGAATTGGAGTTTTGCCAACAAGCTTCGAGGAAGCGGCGGCGGGGCCCGAACGGACCCCGCGAAGGGCATTTACATCGCTTTATACGCGGAAAGAATCGCGTTCCACTCCCTGGTACCGGGTTTCAGGCCGCAGACCTCGCCAAGAACCGCCTCGGGACCGCGGGCGACGAGAAGGGCGGGAACCGTGTCCGAAGCCGGATCCTTGAACCGGAGAGCGGCGGCGAGACCGATGCAGATGTGCGCCGGATCGACGCCCTGAGCGAGGCAGAGGTTGAGGGCCCCGACGAGCCGGTCGTTCGGTGCGAGCTTTCGCGAAAGGTCCCGCCCCACCCGCTCGACGGTGTCGCCGAGCTGGCGGTTCCCGAACCGGTCGAGAAGGTCGCGAACATGGTCCATGACGACCTCGAGGGCGACGCCGTGCTCGCGGGAAAGGGCCTGCGCCGATTCCTCCATGGCCTTTCCGACCGTCTCCCTGATTTCGGGATCGGCGATCGCTTCCCAGATGAATCGGCAGCCCTTGAGGCTCCCGAGGTAGGCTGTCATCGCGTGGCCCATGTTGTGGATGAAGAGCTTCCTCTGGATGTAGAACTCGAAGGGGCTGAAGGGAACCATGTTCCTGACCGTGGGGATGGTTCCGACGAAGGCATCCTTGTCGACGGGAAGCTGGTCGTAGGGCTCCACGCAGATCGCCAGGGGATTTCCCCCCTGCATCTCGGGGCTCATGACCGGCACCATCCGGCCGATGGATGCCTCGACGAAGCCGATCCGGGTTTTCAGGTATCCCTTGCCGGTCTCGTCGAGTTCCTTGCCGACCAGGTCGGCGAGGAACCGGTCGGCGCCGATCAGGTTTTCGCAGATGATGATGT
>DBTK01000061.1:25196-25556 GCA_002307015.1 Spirochaetaceae bacterium UBA1318 | reverse complement strand
TTTCGCAGATGATGATGTTGAGCGGAGCCGCATTCCCGTTTTTCCACCGCAGCGCGAGTCCGCCGGCTATGGTCGCCGCTATCCTCGGCAGGACGTTCACCCCGACCGCCGTCGCCATGACGTCGGCCCCGGCGATTTCTCGCGCGGCCGCTTCCGCGTCGCGACCGTTCACCGCCCTGACATGTTCCACGAGAATCTCGTCGTTTCCCTTTTCAGAAACGACCTTCACCGGGTAGCGGCCGGCCGCGTTCATCGCATCGACGATTTTGACGTCGACATCGATGAACACCGTCTCGTACCCGGACTGGGAGAAAAGTTGCCCAATAAAGCCGCGGCCGATGTTCCCCGCGCCGTACATGA
>DBTK01000061.1:24739-24957 GCA_002307015.1 Spirochaetaceae bacterium UBA1318 | reverse complement strand
CCGATGTTCCCCGCGCCGTACATGACTGCCTTTTTCACGTGTCACCTCGCTGAGACCCATAGGTTTACCGGGAATGCGGCTAAAAGTAAAGAAGACCGGGACCATGGCTTCCGGCTTTTCTTGACCTCTCCGGGCTTTATTGTTAAGTTGGTATAACTCAAGGGGGCGTGATATGTACCGACTTGTCCTCGTCCGGCATGGCGAGAGCGAATGGAACC
>DBTK01000061.1:24238-24458 GCA_002307015.1 Spirochaetaceae bacterium UBA1318 | reverse complement strand
GGTTCACCGGATGGACCGATGTCGACCTCTCGGCGAAGGGCGAGGAGGAGGCGAAGGCCGCCGCCGAAGTCCTTCATACGGAAGGATTCACCTTCGATCTCGCCTTCACGTCCGTGCTGACCCGGGCGAACAGGACCCTCACCATCATTCTCGATAAAATGGGACTCTCCTGGATCACCATCATCAAAAGCTGGAGGCTCAACGAACGGCACTACGGCGC
>DBTK01000061.1:23784-23992 GCA_002307015.1 Spirochaetaceae bacterium UBA1318 | reverse complement strand
TCAACGAACGGCACTACGGCGCGCTCCAGGGCCTGAACAAGGCCGAAACCGCGGAGAAGCACGGGGAAGCCCAGGTCAAGGTCTGGCGCAGGGCCTACGACATCGCCCCTCCGCCTTTGACGAGGAACGATCCGCGCTACCCCGGCAAGGACCCTCGGTACGCCGACCTGGACGAAAAGGATATCCCGCTCACCGAGTGCCTGAAGGA
>DBTK01000061.1:13908-23533 GCA_002307015.1 Spirochaetaceae bacterium UBA1318 | reverse complement strand
CCGAGTGCCTGAAGGACACGGTCGCCCGGGCCCTCCCCTTCTGGGAGCACGACATCGCACCTGCGGTAAAGGCGGGAAGGAAGGTGATCGTCGTCGCCCACGGAAACAGCCTCAGGGCCCTGGTCAAGCACCTGGACGGGATCGGCGACGCCGAGATCGTGGAGCTCAATATCCCGACGGGGGTTCCCCTCGTCTACGAGCTGGACGATGACCTGAAGCCGATACGCCACTACTATCTGGGGGACGAGAGGGCGATCAAGGCCGCGATGGAGGCCGTCGCCAACCAGGGGAAGAAGCAGCCGGCGACGTGACCCGGGCCGGATGATCGGCCAGACCTGGACGCCGGATCCAGCCGCAGGGAAGCGTGGCCGAACCGGGGCTTCCCGAAAGCGTCGGCAGTAGGGGCGCGGGCCTAGATCGCCCCGAGGGCCCGGTCGAGATCCCGGATCAGGTCGTCCGCATCCTCGAGCCCGACCGCTATCCTCACCGTTTTTCCCGAACCCTTGGCCACGAGGCTCTCGAATCCTCCCCAGCTGACCCCGATCTTGAAGTTCTCGAGGGCGTTGATGAATTTCCGGATCCCCTCGTCCTCGCAGTCCAGCGAGAAGCTCAGCAATCCCGAGTAGCCCTTCATCTGCGACTTCCCGAGCTCGTACTGGGGAAAGCTCGGCAGGCCCGGGTAGTTGACCTTTTCGATGCGAGGATGGCTTTCCAGGAAGCCGGCGACCTTCATCGCGTTTTCCTGGTGCTGCTTCATCCTAACGGGAAGGGTCCTCAATCCCCTCATGATCAGCCAGGCGTCGAAGGGCCCCGGGATTCCCCCGAGGAGCTCCCGCTCGTTCCCGTTGATCTTCTCGATGAGCTCGGCGCTGCCGACGACGACCCCCGAGATCACGTCGCTGTGCCCGGCGAGGTACTTGGACACCGAGTGGACGACGAGGTCGACGCCGAGCTCCAGGGGTTTCTGATAGATGGGCGTGCTCCAGGTGTTGTCGATGATCGTCCTGATGCCGTGCTTCCGCGCAAGCGAGGTCACCGCCCTGATGTCCTGGAGGGTGAAGAACATCGAGGAGGGGCTCTCCAGGTAGATCGCCTTCGTGTTCGGCCGTATCGCGGCCTCGAAGTCCCCGATCTCCTCCCCTTCGACGAAGGTGGACTCGACTCTGAATTTCGCGAGGTATTCGCTCACGAACCGGTAGGCCGGGCCGTACATCTTCCTGACCCCGATGAAGTGGTCGCCGCTCCCGAGGAAGGTCAGCATCGCCGACGAGATCGCCGCCATGCCCGAGCCGAAGAGGGCGGCCTTCTCGCCCCGCTCGAGGGCGGCGATCTTTTTCTGCACGATATCCACGGTCGGGTTCAGCGCCCTTCCGTAGGTGTAAATCCGGTCGTCCTTGCCGTTGAAACGCTGCATGTCCTCGATGGTCGGGAAGACGTGCAGCGAGTTCTGGGAAATCGGCGGAACGACGGACCCGAAATATTCGTACTGGTCGTCGCCGAGGTGGGTGCAGATATAATCGTCGGTCATCGTTCCTCTCCTGAAGCGGTTTTGGTTTCTGGCACACGGCAGAAATGGCAGGCCACGAAATGCCCGGCACGGACCTCGCGCATCTCGGGCGTCTCCTCGGCGCAGAGGGGCTGCACGATCGGGCAGCGGGTACGGAAGCGGCAGCCGGAAGGCGGATCGACCGGGGAGGGAATCTCCCCCTTGAGTATGGAGCGCCGCCTTTGCTCCTCGATGTTCGGGTCCGGGATGGGCACCGACGAGAGCAGGGCCTGGGTGTAGGGGTGGAGGGGATTTTCGTAGAGCTCGTGGCTCGGGGAAAGCTCGACGATGATCCCCAGGTACATCACCGCCACCCGGTCGCAGATGTGGCGCACCATGGAAAGGTCGTGGGCGATGAAAAGGTAGGTGAGGTTGAGCTGGTTCTGGAGCTCGACGAGGAGGTTGACCACCTGGGCCTGGATCGAAACGTCGAGGGCGGAAATCGGCTCGTCGCAGACGACGATCTGGGGCCTGAGGGCGAGGGCCCGGGCTATGCCGATCCTCTGGCGCTGACCGCCGGAGAACTCGTGCGGATAGCGGTTGGTGTAGGTGGGATCCAGCTTGACGAGCTCGAGGAGATGGCGGACCTCCTCGGCGACCTCCTTCCTGCTGCCGTGGGTGTTGTAGACCATGAGCGGGTCCCCCACGATCTCCCCGACGGTGAGGCGCGGGTTCAGGCTCGCGTAGGGATCCTGGAAAATCATCTGCATCTTTCGCCGGCTCATCCTCAGCTCGTTGCGGTCCATCGTCACGAGGTCCCTGCCCTCGAGGTAGACGGCGCCGGAGGTCGGCTGGTAGAGCTGGAGGATCGTGCGGCCCGTCGTCGACTTGCCGCAGCCCGACTCCCCCACGAGGCCGAGGGTTTCGCCCCGATAGAGATCGAAGGAGACCCCGTCGACCGCGTGCACCACGGCCGTCTTTTGGCGAAACCAGGTGCTGGTGGTCACGGGAAAATGCTTGACCAGTTTGTCGACCTTGAGGATTACCTCTTGCTGCATGTTCAGACCTTTCCCGTTTCGGGCTTCACCCAGCAGGCGACCCGGTGATCCGGGCTCACCTCTTCCAGAATCGGATTCTCCGCGCCGCAGCGCGCGACCGCGTACCTGCAGCGGGGAGCGAACGGGCAGGACGTCGGTTTCGCGAAGAGCACCGGCGGCCTTCCGTCAATGGCGGCGAGGGGCCGGCGCTGATCCCGATCCCGGTCCATCCTCGGCAGGCTGCCGAGGAGGCCGATCGTATAGGGATGCCGAGGCGAGCGGTAGAGCTCCTTCACCGGGGCTTCCTCGATGAAACATCCCCCGTACATGACGATCACCCGCTGGGCGAGCCCGGCGATGATCCCCAGATCGTGGGTGATCCAGATGACCGACATGTCCAGCTCGGCGCGGAGACTCTTGATGAGCTCCACGATCTGGGCCTGGATGGTGACGTCGAGGGCCGTCGTCGGTTCGTCGGCGATCAGGATCTGGGGACGGCAGGCCAGGGCCATGGCGATCATGGCGCGCTGCCTCATGCCCCCCGAAAACTGGTGGGGATAGCTCTTCAGCCTGTCGGCCGCCTGGGGAATCCCGACGAGTTCGAGAAGCTCGATCACCCGAGCCCGCGCATGGGAGGGCGAGAGGCCCTGATGGACCTCGAGCGGTTCGGTGAGCTGGCGGCCGATGGTGAGCACGGCGTTGAACGAGGTCATGGGATCCTGGAAAACCATGCTGATCTGGCCGCCGCGCACGTTCCGGATCTTCCGGTCGCTCATCGAAAGAAGATCCTCGCCATGGAAAAGGGCGACGCCGGCGGTGGTCTTCGCCGGTGGCGTGGGAAGCAGCCTCAGGATGTTGAGCATGGTTACGCTCTTCCCGCTGCCGCTCTCGCCGACCACGCCGATCGTTTCACCCTTCTTCAGGCTGAAGGAAACGCCGTTGACCGCGTGGACCGACCCTTCGGGGGTCTTGAATTGGGTCTCGAGTCCTTGCACATCCAGGAGTGTCTCTTGCATCGTTCCTCAGCCTTGTCGTGTACAACATGATGACGGACGCGCCCGCCGCGTACGGGGACGCGTCCGTGAAAACGGATTTCTCGAAATTCTACTGGTGGCGATCCTTCCCGACCGTGTTCGTCACGTACATGGTCGACATCAGGACGCCGGCATCCTCGAGTCCCGGCCAGTGCCAGGCCGCGACGCCGGTCTTGTCCGGATCGAGTTCCGTGGCCTTGAGGTAGGATTTATAGATGGCTCCGGGAGTCACATGGTAGATGAAGGCGCCGCCCACGTCGTCCACCAGGATCTTCTCGGCATCCTTGAACTCCTGGTCCCGCTTGGCCTGGTTGCCGGAGAGCGAGGTCGCTTCCTTCACCAGGGAGTCGAACTGGGGATTCGTCCACGAATGCCGTCCGCCGGTCACCCAGATGCCCAGCATGTTGGAGGGATCGAGATAGTCGAAACCGTAGGACAGGTAGTAGAAGGGCAGCTTGTGGGCGTTCAGGGCGTCCATGAAGACCTTCGGGTCCTTGTTGGATACGCTGACGTTGATCCCCAGGTTGTCCTTGAGCATCGCCGCGACGGCCTGGGCTATCGTCTGGTTGAACGGCGTCTCGCCGCGGAGCCACATCTCGAGCTCGGGAAAGCCCTTTCCGCCCGGATATCCGGCATCGGCGAGCAGCTTGTGGGCCGCGGCCACGTCGTACTTGTTCACGTTCTCGTTCTTCAGCGCCGGCGAATTGGAATCGGGGAATCCGGGCATGAGGAAGGAGTAGGCGGCCACGCCCTGCCTGCCGGCGACGTTCTTGACGATCGACTCGCGGTCGACCGCCTTCGAGATGGCCTGGCGTACCCTCAGATCGCTGAAGGGCTTGGTCGTCGTATCGAAGCCCAGGTAGTAGGTGCGGAAATCCCCGTAGCCGGGATGGTACTCGGCGTTCAGCTTCGGATCCTTCCCGACGGTGGTGATGTCGGCCGGGGAGAAGGTTTCGCACTCGTCGATCTCGTTGTTCTGGTAGGCGTTGAACACGGTTCCCATGTCGCCGAATTCGATGATGAGGCTCTGGATGTAGGGTTTCAGCCTGCCCGTGTAGCGCTTGTTCGGGCCGAACACCATCTGCTTGCCCTTCGTCCATTCGGTCAGGATCCAGGGGCTCGAGGAGACCGAGGTCTTCGGATCGTTGTCGTAGTATTCGCCGTATTTCTGGAAGGCGACCTTGCTCAGCGGCCTGATGTAGAGCGCCTTCGAGGGGAAGTAGGGAGAGGGCACGTTCGTGATGAACTGGACGGTGTAGGTGTTGACCTTCTTCACGCCGATCGAATCGAGCGGCACCTTCCCCGCGACCGCGTCGTCCCAGTTCAGGATGTCGCTCCAAAACCACGCGAAATCCCAGCCGTGCTTGGGATCCGCCTGATACTGGAATGTGAAGACCACGTCGTCGGCGGTGACCGGCTGGCCGTCGCTCCACTTCAGGGCGGGGTCCATGTGGAAGGTCCAGGTCTTGCCGTCCTTGGACGCCTCGTAGCTGAGGGCCCCGTGTGGAATGACCTCGAAGTTCTTGTTGATCCTCACGAACGGGGTGCTGAGGACGCTGTCGTAGGAGAGGCCGCCCCTCTTGTAGACGCTGACGGCGAAGTCGGCCGTCGTGCCTTCCGACATGAGGATCCGCACGAACTGCTGATCGAGCGGCGCCGCATCCGCGGGCATCTTCACGCCCCAGGCGTTCGTCTGGGCGCCCGCGGCGATGGCCAGTGAAAGGAGCGCAATAATCGAAAAGCCAGTCGTGATGGCGCGCTTGGTTAATTTTTTCATTCAGACCTCCTTGGATTTTGGAAAAGAGCTTCCGGGAAAAAATCGATCGCCTCGAGGATTCTCGTGGTTGTACGTGCTATGCGGGCATAAGGTCCTCGTCTACGTATCCTCACCTCCTTCTTTCTGGATGCTAAAGATTGTACATGGTGGGATCCAGCGCGTCCCTGAGACCGTCCCCCATGAAATTGAAGCTGAGCATGGCGAGGGCGATCGTCACGGTCGGGAAGACTCCCATGTACCAATATTGGCTTATGTATCCCAGGCTGTCGCCGACCATCTTGCCGAGGCTGGGGAGGGGATCGTTGATGCCGACGCCGAGAAAGCTTAAGCCCGCCTCGGCGAAGATCGCGTTGGGAATTCCGATGGCGAGCATGATGATCAGCGGCGGCAAGGCGTGGGGAAGGAGGTGGCGGAGGATGATCCGTCCGTCCTTCGCGCCGTAGGACCGAGCCGCCATGATGAACTCGCGCTCCCTGAGCGAAATGATCTGCCCCCGGGTGAGCCTGGCGACGTCGATCCAGCTCGTTATCCCGATGGCGAGGATGACGTTGAAAAGCCCGTTTCCGAGGACGGTCATCAGGAAGATGGCGAAGAGGAAGCTGGGGAAGGCGGTCATGACCTCGAGAAGCCGGGTGACGGCGAAATCTATCCACCCTCCCCTCAGCCCCGCCAGGGCGCCCAGGGGGATCCCGACGGCGAAGGCGAAGATCTGCACCGAGAACCCGACCAAAAGCGAGGTGCGGATGCCGTAGATGATGCGGCTCAGGAGGTCCCGTCCGACGGGGTCGGTCCCGAAAAGGTGATGGACGCTGGGACCCTGGAGGTTGTCGGCGAGGTTCGATTTGTAGTAGGGCTGGGGGGCGATCAGGTTGGCGAAGACGGCGCATAAAAGGAAGATGCAGACGATGACGAGGCCGGTCATGGCGAGACGGTTCTTGGAGAAGCTCCTGGTCGCGTCGCTCCAGAGCGTTCGCTGTACGATCTTCGGTGGTGCACTCATTGGCTTTTCTTCCCTGTCAGGCGGACGCGCGGGTCCACGAACGTATAGAGGATATCGCTCAGGAGGAAGGTGATTCCCCAGAGAAAGGCGGCGAGCAGCATGGTGGCCATGATCATCGGGTAGTCGCGATTCGTGGCGCTCGTGTAGAAGTACCGGCCCAGGCCGGGCACCCGGAAGACGGCCTCGATGAAAATGGATCCCGTGGCGATGTTCGGGATCTGAGGCCCCAGCACCGTGATGAGCGGAATCAGCGCGTTCTTCAGGATGTGGCGTACGATGATGGTCCGTTCGCCGAGGCCCTTCGCCCGGGCGGTACGGACATAGTCAGCCCTCAGCGACTCGAGCATGTTCACCCGGGTATAGCGTGCCACGAGGGCCATGGGGGAAAGCGAGTAGACGAGGACGGGCAGTATGAGTTCGCGGAAATTGCCCCAGCCCCCCGTGGGGAGCCAGTGCAGCTTGACGCTGAAGATCAGGATCAACCAGACCCCCACGACGAAATTGGGCACCGCGATGCCGAGCGTTGAGAGGCCCGTGACCGCCTGATCGATCCAGGTGTTCTGGTTGATCGCCGCGAGGATTCCCATGAGAAGACCGAGGGTGTAGGAAATGAGGATGACCATGCCGGCCAGGCTGAGGGTGACGGGCCAGACCCTGGCGATGAGCTTGGTGACGGTTTCCGTCGGGCTCTGGAAGGGTATCCCGAAATCGAAATGCACCACCGCCCACATGTAGCGCAGGTATTGCTCGGGCAGGGGCCTGTCGAGGCCGTACTTGCGCATGATGTTCGCCTTGGCGGCGGGAGGCAGGGGCTGCTTGCTCTCGTCGAAGGGACCGCCGGGAACGGCGTGCATTACGGAAAAGGTGATGATCGAAACCATTAGAAAGGTAAAAAGCAACCCCGCCAGACGCCCAAGGATGTACCGAGCCACACGACCCCCATATCGGAACTTGACGGGTTACGCATCTACCCTATCGGTGTTCAAGTCCTGCCTGATTCACTTGTTCTAATGCCTCAAATACCGGTTGTCAAGAAAAAATAAGAAAGAGGCGAACGGAGGAAAAAAGCGCCCCGACACGGGCTGTCGATTTGGGGGAGGGAAGAACACTGCCAGAAAAATGGTAAAATACTGATGCGAAATAAGAATGGATCGGCATGGAAATGATCGGGACCAATATGGAAAAATGTATCCGATGCGGTGCCCGCGCCGAAGTCTGTCCGACCGCGGCCCTGAGTATTTTCGTCGAGGCGCTTGGCACGGCGCGCGTGGGCTCCGGGCGTTCCTTCGTCCTCGCGTTCGGAAGAGTTCACGCCGGGGATGTTCATCTCGATAGACGATCCCACGTCTTCAGGCCTGACTCGGGAAAGGCTGGGATGGAGTCCGGCGCACCCGAATCCAATCCAGGACCTCGAGCAGGGGCCTATCTCGATGGCCTAAAGCCCTGAAGAATCCGTCGGAACCGCCAACTTCGTCAGGTTTCGGGTACCCGTCGGTGAATGAAGAACGAAAATGGCCGTTTTTTATTGACGAGACCCATCGAAAAGTTCAGGATGGGAAACCAAGGAGAAAAGATATGAAAATCATTCGCATGACTCTTGCCCTCACCGCAGCGGCCCTTCTGTTCGCAAGCTGCACCACCTTCAAGGCCTCGGGTCTCTCGGTCGTTCCGTCGGACCAATCATATACGGTCATCGGCGATTTCCATACCCAAGTATGGGTCCATGAGTTTTTAGGATCCCCGGCTGGGGTTAAGCTGTTCAACATCACCGCGACAAATACCGAGGATCCGATCAAGGCCGCGATCGCAAAGGCCGTCAAGGTGAAAGGCGGGACCGGCGCTATCAATATCACCATTGTGCATGAAGCGTCCTTCCCGGATATCCTACTGTCCTGGATTACCTGGACAATCTACTCTCCCGGTAACGTAAAAATTTCTGGAACCGTAATAAAGTAAACCCGCCGAACCCGGCCTTCGATGGCCGGGCCTATTCACCTAGCTTTCAAGGTCGATTCCCAATCTATTCATTACGCACACGGGGTATCCCCGTAGAATTAGTCGGAACCCATTTGTTGAGTGAGAACGGAGGCATGTCGGATTCCGGCAACGGGGGAGCTCCACGGGATACCCCGCCAGCTTTATCCCGGCACATCGAACCCAAAAAACCTTGTGCCACCGTTACGGTGCCTTATCATTTCCTATTTTCGATGCGTCGATGGACAGTGACTGGTGCGGAGGGTCTCATGGCAACTTCACTTTTGAACCGCACCAATAATTGCGCTGTCACGTCTTTTGAATTTCTTTTTTTTAACTCTTTATCCTGTAATGACCCGGAGCCGATTCGAACGGCCGACCCTCTGCTTAGGAGGCAGAAGCTCTATCCAGCTGAGCTACCGGATCAGGAAGCCGGCCTTCATTCTGAAGTCCGGCTTTCATGATTTTACCCGGCCGGCGGCTTTCTGTCAACGGAGGGCGATCCATGAACTAGATTCACCATACCAAGCTTCATGACATTGATGTCTTGATTCTACCCGGACGAAAGCAGAGCCGGAAATCCGTAGATATCCTCGACCCCATCGACGAGGATAGCGCCCATTCCCATGGAAAGGGGAACGGCCAGGTCGACGTCGTAGCGGTCTCCGACGGCGAGAAGGCGGCCAGGGGGCAATCCCAGACCCTCCGCGGCCTTCGCGAAGGGTTCTTCCGCGGGCTTGGAAACGAGGGTCGTGTCGAGGCCGACGATGACGGGAAAGAGGTCCGCCACGCCGAGGGCGGCGAGGGTTCTCGTTCCGGTTTTCACCGGATTGTTCGTGACCACGGCAAGGGAGAACCGTGAGGCGAGTTCGAGCAGCACGGCGCGAAGGGTCGGGTCAGGCGACAGGTACCGCTCAGGTTCGAGGAGGGTTTCCCTCCACTCGATCGAGGTGGCTATCGGTATGCCCATGGATTCGAGCACATTCCCGAGCGAGGTCTTCACGCCTCCCGAACCAAGCGCCAGGTCCCTGCGTCGTTCCCGGATCTCGGCATCGAGGACCTCGAAGCTTGTGCCTCGGAGCTTCGCCAGGTGTGCGATCTGGACGTCTATCTGGTCACGCAGATACTCGGCGTTCGAATAGAGGGTCCCGTCGACGTCGAAGATAATGCCCCGGAGGTCCGAAGGGATCGCATGGATTTTCAAAGAAAATTCTCCCGCCTGACCTGTTTCCATCGGCCGTAGGCATCGTCGAAACGGGATCGGTTTGCCGGGTCGGGCTCGTAAACCCGGGCGATGCGGACGACCCGGCGGGGCGC
>DBTK01000061.1:1474-13650 GCA_002307015.1 Spirochaetaceae bacterium UBA1318 | reverse complement strand
CACCCGGGGGGCCGCTTCCGCGAGCGAGGAAGCCTCGCCGAGACCGACGAGGGCCGCGCAGACGTCCCCGACGAGCTCGCCGTCGGCCACCTCGGGAACGAGGAGCCTGATTCCCGTGAGGTCGGCCTTGAGGGCGCTCCAGGCGGCGTTCCGCGCCTGACCGCCGGAAAGGCGAAGGGCCTCGGGATGAAGACCCTCGACGCCGAGGCTCTCCAGTCCCTCGCGAACCATGAATCCTATCGCGTCCAGAAGCGCACGGCCCCTGGAATCGGGCTCGGCCATTCCGTTCGGGGTGTAGAAGGACGACTCGGGGTAGAAGAATACATCACCGCGGGGGCACTGGGCGGCAAGGCGTGAGACGAAGGCCTCCACCGATTCCCCGCCACGAGCCGAGTCCTGGCGGTAGGAGTCGAAGATTTTTCCCGTCGGAGGAATGATGGCGCTTGCGTTCCGGAATGGTTCGATGATATGGGGCAGCAGCCTCAGCGTCACGTCGCTTGAATCATGGACGCCGGAATTGCCGAAGGAGTAGTTTTCCCCGACGCAGACGTTGAGCCCCTCGGAGGTGCCGGCCGGGTCGGAGGCGAGCCCCGGTTCGATCGCTCCCGTACCGAGGAGGGCCATGAGAAAGTCGGGTCCTCCGGCGATGACGGGGGTTCCCGCATCGAGGCCGAAGCGTTCGGCGGCATCCGCGGTGACCCTCCCCGCCTCCGACCCGGTCGGGATGAAGGGGGGAAAGAGCGCCGGATCAAGGCCGTAGGCCCGGCAATCCTCGGGAGTCCAGTACACGGGGCGATAGGCCGGGGTCGGAAGCCAGGTCGTCCGCTCTCCCGTCAGGATCGCGGCGAGATACTCCGGGCACGAGAGGAAGGCGGTTATCGCGGGGGCTTCGGGCGAACGCGAGGCGAACACTGATGTCGCCTTGGGCAGGAAAAGCGACCGTCCCCCAGCTCCGGAAGGAACGAGGGCCCGCCCGTCGTGCCACATGGAAGGCGGCGCTGCGCTTCCGTCGGCCAGGATCGGGGTGAGGGTCGGACCGTTGCCCGAAAGGGCGATCGCCTCGCAGCCGCGGACGCGAGGGAGGGCCGAAACCAGGGCGGCGAAGGCCCGTTCCCAGGCCGAAGCGCGGAAAGCGCCGGGGGCGAGTTCTTCGGCTGAAAACGAAGATCGCGCGAAGGAAACGACGCGGAGGCCGGCATCCCCGACGGCTGCCACGCAGCCCTTGATCGAGGATGTCCCGATATCGACGGCGAAAATGAGTCTTTCGGCCTTCATTTCTTGAGAAGCTTGAGGATGATGTCACGATTGTCGAGCAAGGGTGACAGCGAACGGTTGTGGTAGAGCCGCGAGATGATGTGGGCGAAGAGGTCCGTCACATCCGTATCGATATACCACTCGCGCTTCAGAAGATCGCCGTCATGGAAGACCGCGTTGGTCCCGATGATCCGATAGAACAGGTTCTGGCGGTAGGCTGCCTCGAAGTTCTCGATGGCGTCGCCGGAAAAGAAGGGCAGGGAAACCGCGGCGATGATCCGCTCGGCCCCGTTGTCCTTCAGCATGCGAAAGGCCTTGAGCAGGGTGCCGCCTGTCCCGAGCATGTCGTCGGCCATAAAAACCGTCTTGCCTTTCACGTCGCCAAGCAGCTTCATCTGGGTGATGTTGGTGTCGAGGGCGTCCTTCGTGACGCGGGAATAGTCGCGCTCCTTATAGAGCAGGTTGAGGGGCTTCGCGAGGCTTACCGCGTAGAACTTGTTCCGGTCGACGGCTCCCGTATCGGGGGAGACGACGACGAGATCGGTCGCCGCGACGTCGATTAGGTGGGCGAGAGAACGGATGACCTGGTAGGAGGCGTGCAGGTTCTCGAGCCTGAGGTGGTTGAAGCTGTTTTCGATCTCGCGGGAATGGATGTCGAGGGTGATGATGCGCGAGACGCCGATGTCCTCCAGTATCTTGCCGAGGCGGGAGGCGGTCAGCCCTTCCCTCCCCTTCTTCTTGTGCTGGCGCGAGTAGGGATAGGCGGGAAGCACGAGGGTCACGCTCTCGGCTCCTGCCTGGAGGGCGGCGTCCACCGTCGTCAGGAGGGAGAAGATATGGTCGTTGACCGAAAGCACCCGGCTCGTCTTCCCTTCGTTGAAAAGGAGGGGCCGGTTGTTTTCGACGTCCTGGAAAATGTACAGGTCCTTGCCGCGAACGGGCTCGAGGATCTCGGTTTTCAGTTCGCCGTTGGGGAAACAGGTGAAACGAGCGGGGATCCGGTAATCGGGGGCGCGGAATTGGTCGGTGGGACCGGAAATGCAACCGTTGGAGGCCTGGATGTCGTTCGCGAAGTTGATCCGCCGGATAACCTCCTCCTTGGGGAGGTCGTAGCGCTTCGCGAGTATCGCCGCTTTTTTCTCGAACCGATGCCGGTAGATAACCTTCAGGCGATCGGTGACGCGGTTCGCAAACACTTCGCCGCCGGGACAGGCGAGGATTCCGAGTTTGGTCGGCACAGAATTATTCATCTGGTGGCTCCGCAGCGAAATGGATTCATCATCGTTTTTTGAGATATTATGGAGATATTTGGTATCCCATGACAAAATCTACCAGAAAAGCGATTTCCGGTCAAGCTATGACAGGCTTTGGGATGGGATGTTTGAGGGTTTTCCTTTGCAGTTCCCGAAATGATCGGGTATACTTCCCGCATCCGAAGAGGAAGTGTACCGAACAATGGGCAGAGAATACATCATGGAGAGCACTGACGAGGCGCGACGCCTCGAGATGAAGACCGACGCTTCGGTCGTCGAGGCCTACGCCACGCGCGCGGGCCTGCGCCCGGGGATGAGGGTGGCCGACGTCGCGTGCGGAGCGGGCCTGACGACCTCGATCCTGGCCAGGATCGTCGGCGATGCCGGCGCGGCCGTGGGCGTGGACGCCTCTCCCGAGCGCATCGAAGAGGCGAGAAAGCGTTTCGGCGACGAACGCACAAGCTTCGCCCTCCGGGATTTCCTCGAGCCTCTCGACGACGTCGGGACCTTCGATTTCGTCTGGATGCGTTTCGCCCTCGAGTACTACCGCAAGGAAGGCTTCGACATCGCGCGCAACGTCTCTTCCCTCCTCCGCGAGGGGGGGATACTGTGCCTGGTGGATCTCGATTACAACTGCCTGTCCCATTACGGCATCTCGGCGAGGCTCGAGAACGCGCTCGCCTCGGCGATGCGGCAGCTGGAAGAGGCGGGCGACTTCGATCCCTACGCCGGACGGAAGCTCTACTCCCACCTCTACAAGATGGGCTACCAGGACATCAAGGTCGAGGCGGGGGCCCATCATCTGATCTACGGAAAGCTGCGCGAAACCGACGAGTACAATTGGGGCAAGAAGATCGAGGTTCTCTCGAAGAAGCTCAAGGTCGACCTGCCCGGATACTCGGGACCCCAGGAATTCTACGAGGACTTCATGGCCTTCTTCCGCGACCCGGGCCGGTTCACCTACACGCCGGTGATCGCCGCCTGGGGCCGCAAAGCCTAATCAGGCACGCCGAAGGCTAGACGACGGAGGCGGGTGCCGCCAGGTCAACGTTCACGGACTTGAGCAGGGCTTGGATGACCTCCTCGTCCAGATGATGACCTCCCTCCATCTTGAGCATCTCGATGGACTCGGCGAGGGGCAGGGGCTCGTGGTAATGCCGCTTCGCGGTGATCGCCTCGAAGAAGTCGGCAACCGCGATTATCCGTGCACCCAGGGGAATCTCGGCGCCCTTCAGTCCCTGGGGATAGCCGGATCCGTCCAGCCTCTCGTGGTGGGCTCCCGCGATGTTCGGCACCTGCTTGTATATCCCGGTAAAGTTGATCTGATCCAGGATTTCCTGGGTCTTCACGACGTGGGTCTTTATCTCCTCGCGCTCCTTGCCCGTCAGAGGCCCGCGCTTCTTCAGGATCGAGTCCTTGATCCCGATCTTTCCATAGTCATGAAGCTGAGCCGCGACCCTGATGGCCTCGGTAAGCTCGCGAGGCAGTCCCATCTCGGCGCAGATCGCCATCGAGTACCTGGTAACGTGCTCGGAATGGCCGGCCGTGAGGCTGTCCCTGGCGTCGATGCTCGCCGCCAGGGTTCGCAGGATGGAGCGAAACTGGCGCTCGCTTTCCTCGATCAGCATTGCGTTGTGGACGCTCATGCCTATTTCCGGGGAAATACCCATGAGAAGGTTTATGTCGCTCTCGACGAGGGGCTTCTTGCTTTCGACGTTGTCCACCGCGAGAACGCCGAGGCATTCGTCCTCGTAGAGGATGGGGCAGCAGATGAAGGACTTCGTACCGATCGTCCTGAGAAACTCCAGGCTATGCCGCGAGAGGTCGCCCTCGATGGCCTCGACATCGTTGACGAGAAAGGGCCTGCGCTCGCGGTAGCAGAGGACGAAGACCCCCCTCGACTCGGGTTTGTCCAGATGGAAGCGGGCGTTTTTGATCTCCTCGACCAGGGCGGTCGAATAGCCGTATCCGGCGCGGTACTCGAGCCTGGTTTTGTCCGCACAGGCGAAAAGAATGAACCCCCTGTCGTAATCGAGGCGCTTCTGCAGGATGTCGATCACCTGGGAGAGCAGGGCGTCGGTCTGGTTGTATTTGCTGATGATGCGGCCGATCTCGTTGATCATCAGGGCGTTGTTGTAGTTGCGGTCGGCATCCCCGCTCAATTTCTCCGTCGTGGAACGAAGCTGAACGATGGCCGATTCAAGTTCGCGCTTCTCGAGATACTCGACCGCGAACGAGAGGAGAAGCAGGACGAAGACCGCGATGCATCCGATGGTGAGGGTATCGGCGCCTCCGGAAATCAGACCCTGGATCGCGGTGAAAAGGATGGAGGCGGGGGCGAACACGTTGCGGACCGTCTTGATGATTGCGGCCTTGGACCGTCGCCAGGTCACCCGGTATCGGCAGCAGGAACCGCCCTTGAATACGCATTCCGTATGCTCGATGTGGGGCAGGCGGTAGTTGAAACCCTCGACGATGGCCTCGAAGTATCCCATTCTGTTCTCGCATTGGTAGGGCTTTTCCGCTACGCCGTCCCGGGGGATTACGGTTATTTCGATCGCGTTCGCGCCAATTCGCTTGAATTCGTATGTCGTCGAACGAGTCAGGTTGCCGGCGAGCTTGCTGATCACCTCGAAAGCCTTCGCGGGCCCCGCGAAGCCTAGGGCGTAGCGGGCCACCGGATTGAGGCCTTCGGGCGCGGCGGTGTAGCGACCGGCCTCCCGGGCGATACCGGGGTTCCCCGTCATCTTGACGAGGCGCAGGTAGAAGCAATCCACCTGTTCCTGGTTGAACCAGTGGCCGTTATCTTCGACCTGGTAGGGTTCCATCCCCGCGTATTCCAGGAGCTCGGCGACGTTCACGTAGCTGTACCTGCTCCTGATGAGCTTTATGTAGGTAAGGATGATATTGCTGTTGTAGAGGGGCGATCCTTCATCCTTCGATGTTATGTCCATCATCGGTTGCATGACTCGTCCTCCTGAAGGTTCCCTGCAGGGAAGTGAAGTAGGCATCGGAATATTCCTGGTTCAAAACCCAGAGGGTGTACTGTTTTTCTTGGGGGATTGCATGCCCGTCCATGTAGTCGGCCGGATAGGCCAGAACAGGGACATCGTCCGCGTTGTAATTCCGGAGCAGGCTTCTCAGCCCGGAGAAGAGCGCCGGAGGCTGGAGCCTTGCGCTGTCGAGGATGAAAACGTGAACGCAGGTGGTGAGGTCGGAAAGGTTCAGGCCCAGGTCGGAGAGGGTGAGCGACATCACCGCCATGAGCCTTCCATCCTGCCTAAGACTGAAGACGTGCCGCTCCCTCCGGAATCCCTGACGCGCATATTCGGCCGCAAGCTCGATATCCGATCCTCCGTCGCCATTCAGGTCGAGGGAATCGAGCGCCAGCCCTCCCGACACCCCCTCGTAGAAGCGCCGGAGTTCAGCGAAATCCTCCCCGGATGCCGGGAAAAGCTGGAAGGGAAAACCTTCATCCTCGGCGTCGGGACTGAGGTGCAGATAGGCGAAGGTGTCCTCCGAGGATCCCTTCTTGTTGGCGATGTCCCGCGCCACGTTCCCGAAGACCCGTGCGGGGAACCTGTTTTCCTTGCGGTAATAGCACATGAGGTAATCCATGTGCGTCGCGGGATGGGAGTGGAAATCGTTGCAGTAGCTGCCGACTTGGGAGAGGACCTTGACGCCCGCCAACCCATAGCCGCTTCTCGACGCCGCATGGTGCTGGAGCAGCCAGGAGTTGGAATAGTAGCGGAGCATGGACATGTGGCCGAAGATCTGGCCCCTGTCCTGGTAGATGAAATGCCGGGCGAAGGAGGGACTGCCCAGGTAGAGCTTTTCGTAGGTTCGTTTGAACTCTTCCTTGCGCGCCTCGATCGAGAGGTATTTCGAGGGATAGATGAAGCCGGTCTCGAAAAAGAAACGCCAGAGTTCCTCGATGTCGACATTCCCGCAGATGCGGAGCCTGTCGTCGGCGGACTGGTAGATGTAGGCCGAGAGCTTGACCTGGTCCTGCATTTCCATGTCCAGGAACGCGATGCCGCAACGGACCGTGTTCTCATCCTCGCCGCGGTTCACGATGCGGTAGAGGACCTGGGCCCGGCATTTGAGGACGAACCGGTCGGCCACCTCCACAATAATCTCGGGGATGATCATGCCGGGAAGGAGGACGGAGCGGTCGAAGAATTCCTCGACGCAGATCCCGCCGCCGGAGATGTCCTTGACCTGGAGGTAGACCCGTTTCCCTGTCAGGAGGTGATGGAAATGCACCGCGGGCGCCGGGGAAAGCGAGCGCCTTTCGCTTCGACACTTCTTGGGCCTGAATCGCCTGATGGCGGAAAAATTTGGCGCCAGGACGAGATGGCGCCGCGAGAGGCCGTTGTCCATCCGCGTGATGAGGCATTCCCCCGAGTAGAGGAGCTCGCCTCCGCGGGAGAAAAGCACGGTGACGGAAGCGCCACGGTTGATCCAGCGGAAGGAATCCGGGGCCATCGCCTCGAGCTCGATCTTGAACGAAAGGGCATTGAAGTCCACGAGCTTTCCCGCGAAACTCAAGCCCGTCTGGATGATCCTGGCCTCGACCCCTTCGCACATATAGCGCTCGACCTGTCGACAGCTCTTCTCGTAACCCGAGTCCGGAATCTTGAAGGTGATTCCCTCCGCATCGAGGTGCAGCACCTCGGCCTTCAGGATCACGCGCTTGCTCCCGTCGGTGAGGAGGAATTCATCGCAGACATAGGGCTTGAGCCTGCTCATCGAGATGCCCGGGGCAATCCATTGGCAATTGAGGACATCGTCCTTGCATGGCCGGGGAAAAGCCTGGAAGGAGAGGCGGTTGCCGGTCTCGACATGCCTGAAACTGGCGAAGATCGTTCCCTCGCGGAAATTGATGAAATTGAGGAGGTTGAGGATGTCCCGGCGCCGCACTCGTTTGGTGTCTTCGTGAGGGGGTACCGAAGCCTCGAGTAATTCAGCCGGGGGCAGTTCCAGTTTGCTTCCCACGCTTAGGATATCGTCATGCATCGCTTTTACTTCTGAACGTAAGGTTCCATGCCGCGAGCAAGGCGCACCCCGGCGGGGGAAGCTGGTAGAGAGTGCGAAAAAATGGTTGAGTGCGTATGAAAATAGAATTCTTCCATATTGATAGTCATGAACCTCGCCAAGAATGTTACCACAGTTTCTGTTCAGTTGGGTGAACTGTCAAGCGTAATTTCGATTTTTAACACGTAATGCGCCGATACATCATTATGCAACGGGATGGAAGGTGTGGTTTTTTTTGTTTGCAGTTCTTAAAAGATCGAGTATAATCCAAGGAAGGAAAGGGGGCGCGCAAGGATGCGCGCGAAACATCGTAATGGACGACGAAACTAAGTACCTGCAACGGCGAAAGAACTATTTTCGCGACCGAATCATCCTGTCCCTTATCCTGGCGGCCGTCGCCGCGGCATTCATTCAGGCCGTTCCGAGCCTGATTGTCGCCATCCGGGAAAAACAGACACCGGTCATCGTGATCGATGCCGTGATTTACGCGATCACGGCCGTGCTTTTCTTCATCAGAAAAACCCGCTCTTCCGTACGCGTCGTCCTTATCCTGGCGGGGGCCTATCTCCTCGGCGTTTCCCTGCTCTGGTACCTCGGACCCGTCGGAGCCGGGGCCCTCTGGCTCATGATCTGCCCCATTTTCGCCGTCCTCCTGCTGGACAGGATCGGCGGGTTCGTCAGTCTGGGCATCAACCTGGCGATACTCGCGGCCTTCGCCGTCCTCATCCAGCTCAAGCTTCTGCCCTGGTCGGTACCGTCTGAGCGCTATGCCATTTTCGCGCTGAACCTTCTCTTTCTCGACTTCATCTGCATCGCGACCATTTCCTCCCTCGTCCGGGGCTTTGAATCGAGCCTGCAGTCGGAACGGAAGCTTTTCTACCGACTCGAGGCGAACCGCGCCGAACTCGCCCAGGAGATAGACATCCGCAACAAGATCGAGGACGTGATGAAAAAGCGGGAACAGAAGTTCCGCGCCATCATCGAGTGCTCCTCCGATACGGTCTGCATCCTGGACGAAAAGGGCGTCATCCTCTATATCTCCGGTTCGGTCAGCAAGATGCTGGGCTGGTCGCCGGACGAGCTCCTCGGTACCGAACTGTTCAACCTGATCCATCCGAGCGAGCGGATCTCCACGAAGAACAACCTCCTCGTCGGCATCGAGGACGGGGAGACCGACTTCACCGGCCAGTTCCGGATGAGAAACATGCTCGGCGAATGGGTCTACTGCGAGGCCTACGCGAGCATCATGATCGACAACCCGCTCATCGGCGGAATCATCATCAACCTGAGGGATGTCTCGAAGCTGAAGACCGCCGAGGAACGCGCCGAGTTCTACCAGTACTACGACCCGCTCACAAAGCTCCCGAACAAGCAGAAATTCCTCTCCCGCCTCGCCTTCGAGATCAACCGGGCCCAGTACCGCAACAAGATCTTCGCCGTCATGTCCCTGGGCATCGACAAGTTCAAGCATATCAACGACGTCCACGGGTCCCAGTCGGGCGACGTCGTGCTCAAGATGGTCGGAGAGGACCTGACCCACGTGTTCCGCGAGGACGATCTCGTGTGCCGGTCCAGGAGCGACAAGTTCCTGATCCTGCTTTCCGACATCACCGATTCCGACCATATCCGCGAGATCATCCAGAAAGCCCAGCGCGCCGTGTCGGAGCCCATCGTCCTTTCGACCTCGACGGTCAAGATCACCTCGTCTATCGGCATCGCCTTCTATCCCCACGACGGAACCACCCAGGACGAGCTGATTTCCAACGCCGAGACCGCCATGTACCTGGCCAAGGAGGGCGGCCGCAACACCTACCGGCTCTTCGACGCCGAAATGAACCTCAGGATCCTCGACCGCATGAAGCTCGAGGACGAGCTGGCCGACGCGATCAAGAACGAAGAGTTCATGATGTTCTACCAGCCGAAGGTCACGAGGGATGGCAGGATCGCCGGGGCCGAGGCCCTGATCCGGTGGCGGATGGCCGACGGCCACGTCCGATCCCCCGACACCTTCATCCCGATGGCGGAGCGCAACGGCTCCATCGTCGAGATCGGCGCCCTCGTCCTCCGGATCTGCTGCCTCCAGAACAGGCTCTGGCAGCGCGAGGGCTATCCCGACGTCAGGATTGCGGTGAACCTTTCGCCCTTCCAGTTCATGCACTCGGGCCTCATCCAGGGCATCAAGTCGACGATGCTGCAGACCGACCTCACCCCCCAGGCGATCGAGCTCGAGATCACCGAGAGCGGCATCATGGAGGACGAGAAGGACTCGATCAGGAAGCTGAACGAACTCCACGAAATGGGTTTTTCCATCGCCATAGACGACTTCGGGACCGGCTATTCCTCCTTTTCCAAACTGAAGGACTACCCGATCGACACCCTCAAGATCGACAAGTCCTTCATCTCGAGCATCCCGGGCAACTCGCGGGCTGAAAAGATCACCGCAGCCATCGTCGACCTCGCCCACAACCTGAGCTTCGACGTGGTAGCCGAGGGCGTCGAAACCGAGGCCCAGATGGAATTCCTGGAGCGACTCCATTGCGACCAGTACCAGGGCTACTACTTCTCAAAACCCCTTCCGGCCAAGGATTTCCAGGAGAGGCTCAAGACCGGGATCTTCGTTCCCTCCGGCAACTTCCAGAACTGACCGATCCGGAACCGTCCGGGGCTAAGGCCAGCCGTTCCGTTGCGTTCATCCGGTTTTTCGTGTAGTGTTTAGCCGGAGGCTTCGATGGACGTCGCGGTGCTGCAATGGGGACTTGGTTTGATCAGGACGATCCAGTCGGCGGCTTCGCCCGCCCTCACAATAGCCATGACGGTCGTGACGACCCTCGGTTCGACGCCGTTCTACCTGGCCGCCATCGCCCTGGTCCTCTGGTGCTTCGATTCGAAGCTCGCCGTGAGGCTGGGCATCGCCTTCCTGCTCACGGCCTTCCTCAACGAGTGGCTCAAATTCCTCTTCGCCCAGCCCCGGCCCTTCGAGATGGACGCCTCGGTCAAGCTCGCCGACGCCGAGAATTATGGTCTCCCCTCCGCCCACGCCCAGCTCGCCGTCGTGTTCTGGGGTATCCTCGCCGGCAGGATCCGCCGGCCCTGGGGGCTCGTCGCCGCCATTCTCGTGCCCCTCGTCATTGGCTTTTCCCGGGTCTACCTGGGCGTGCACTTCCCGACAGACGTCCTCGCCGGATGGGCTATCGGCGCGGTCTGTCTCGCAGCCTACGCCTTCTCGGGCGAACGAATCGCCGCCTTTCTTTCCCCCCGCGATACCCGGTTCAGGCTCATCATCGTCGCCGCCCTCGCCCTCGTGATGAACGTGCTGCATCGCCAGGATGTCGCGATCGCGGGAGCCTTTTTCGGCTTCGGCGCAGGCGCGGCGAACCTCGAGAGCCTCGGCTACGAGGCGGGAGGAAGCGCGATGCGGAAGATCCTCAGGGGACTGCTGGGGCTCGCCGTCCTGTTCCTTCTCCTCCTCGGCCTCGAGGCCGTCTTTCCGAAGGCCGGACAATCCCAGTATTCCCTGTTCCGCTTCCTGCGCTACGGCTTCGTCGGGGTATGGGGGAGCTACGGCGCTCCCTTCGCCTTCATCAAGCTGGGACTCGCTGCCGGCAAGCCCCCCGCCGACGGGACCTCCGAATCCGGAGAATGAGGGAGCCCTCACTTAACACAAGGGGGGATAGATTTTATGATGGTCCCATCATGACCACAACGGAATCAACACCATGCCAGTACGCCTGATCGCCCTCGACCTGGACGATACCCTCCTGAAAACCGACCTCACCATTTCCGAGACGAACAGGCTCGCCGTTCGCCGAGCCGAGGAGGAGGGAATCGCCGTCGTCATCGCCTCGGGAAGGAACCGCAGGGCCCTCGACCGCTACGTCGCCGAGCTCGGGATGGACCTCCATCCCGGCTACGTCATCTGCGACAACGGCGCCCTCGTCGCGGCGACCGACACCGACGAGATCCTCGTCCGCCACGTCTTCTCGGAACGCGACGCAAGGGAGGCCTTCGCCGTCGTCCGCGAACTCGGCCTGCCCGCCGAGCTCTACCGCGACGGTGCCATCCACGCGTCCTTCGACAACCCCTACTCCCATACCGACGCCAGGCTTTCCTCCCTCGCCCTCATCGTCGAGGAGAACTTCGAGGCCCTCCTCTCCGATCCGGTGCCCAAGTTCGTCATTCCGGGAGACCCGGCCCGGCTCAAGGCCGCCCTGCCGATCATCCGGTCCCGCCTCGGCGAGAAGGTCAATGTCTTCATCTCGAAGCCCTACTTCCTCGAGATCCTCCCCGCCGCCGCCGACAAGGGCACCGGCCTCAAGATCCTCTCGGAAAAGCTCGGGATCCCGAGGGAGGACATCCTCGTCATCGGCGACGCGATGAACGACGCGGGAATGGTTTCCTACGCCGGCTACGGCATCGCGATGAGGAACGGCGTGCCGGAACTCAAGGCCCTCGCCCGGTGGATCACGAGGAAAACGAACGAGGAGAACGGCGTCGCCGAGACCATCGAGCGTTTCGCCCTCAGAGGGACGGTCCAAACCTTTTTCTGTCCCCCGGAACCACTCGAGCGCGCGGCGGCCGAGATCGCGGCCGGCCGCCTCGTCGTTTTCCCGACCGAGACCGTCTACGGCCTCG
>DBTK01000061.1:539-1230 GCA_002307015.1 Spirochaetaceae bacterium UBA1318 | reverse complement strand
CGACCGAGACCGTCTACGGCCTCGGTGCCAACGCCCTCGACGCCGTGGCCTGCGCCGGGATCTTCCGCGCCAAGGGCCGGCCACAGGACAATCCCCTCATCGTCCACGTCTCCACGATCGAGGGGGCGAGGAGGTGCGCCGCATCCCTTTCCCCTGCCGCGGAGGCTCTCTTCAAGGCCTATTCGCCGGGCCCCCTCACCCTCGTGGTGAAAAAATCGGCCGCCATACCCGACACCGTCACCGCGGGCCAGGACACCGTCGGCATCCGCATCCCTTCCCATCCCGTCGCCAGACGGCTGCTCGAGCTTACGGGCCTCCCGATCGCGGCGCCTTCGGCGAACGTGTCGGGGGAGCCAAGCCCGACCACCTTCCGGATGGCCTCCCTCGCGATGGACGCCCTCGTGAACGCGATCGTGGACGGGGGTGACTGCTCGGTCGGCCTCGAGTCGACCATCGTGGACGCGACGGGCGATACGTTAAGGATACTGAGGCCGGGCGGCGTGAGCCGGGATATGATCGAGGCCGTCCTCCCGCCTGGCTACACGTTGAGCCCGGCCGAGGCGCCCACGGGAGGCTCGGGCCGGCCGATGGCCCCGGGCATGAAGTACACCCACTACAAGCCCAGGGCGACCGTGTACCTCGCCGAAACGATCGACCTCAGGGCCCTCGAGGACAAGTTCGACGGCCAGGA
>DBTK01000061.1:0-291 GCA_002307015.1 Spirochaetaceae bacterium UBA1318 | reverse complement strand
CGAGGACAAGTTCGACGGCCAGGAAATCGGCATCCTCGTCCTCGAATCCGACGACGAGGCCGACGGAAACGGTCTGGCCCTGAGGCCGGCCTGGCATCTCCAGCGGTTCTTCGACGCCGAGTCCTACGCGCAGAATCTCTTCAAGTGCTTCGCCCTTTTCGACGGCCTGGGCTGTTCGGCCATCATCGCGGAATATCCGCCTTCGTCAGGAATCGGGGAGGCCCTGAGGAACCGGCTCTACAAATCGGCCGGCGGGGTGTTTCTGTAGGGGTGAGGGGTGAGGGGTGAGGG
>DBTK01000134.1 GCA_002307015.1 Spirochaetaceae bacterium UBA1318 | reverse complement strand
TTGCACTTCAGACTTGAATGGGCCAATGATTAACCTTCCCGGCGGGGTTGAAACGGGCATCCGGGACGCCAGTGCTGCCGGATGCCCGTCGCCTACTCGACGGTAACGCTTTTCGCGAGGTTCCGGGGCCGATCCACATCCCGCTGGAGCTCGACGGCGATGTAGTAGGCGAGGAGCTGGAGGGGAATGACGGTCAGCAGGGGGGAGAGCGATTCCCTCGTCTCCGGTATCCTGATGACATCCTCGGCGATGCGCGTGATCCGCTCGTCGTCGACGTTGGTGACGACGATGATCCTGCCCTTCCTCGCGTTGATCTCCATCATCCCGCTGATCGTCTTGTCCAGGTTGTCGCCCTTGACCGCGATCATGACGACGGGGGTTTCCTCGCTCACGAGGGCGATGGGCCCGTGCTTCACGTCGCCTGCCGACATGCCCTCGGAGAAGATGTAGGCGATCTCCTTGAGCTTCAGCGCCCCCTCGAGGGCGACGGGGTAGTTCGGCCCCCGGCCGAGGTAGAGGAAGGACTGGGCGTTCTTGTACTTGCGCGCGATCCTGGCGATCTCCTCTGCCTGGTCGAGGACACGTCTCATCTTGTCCGGGATCTCCTGGATCTCCCTCACCAGGGCCCTTCCCTCGGCGAGGGAGAGATCGCGCATCCTGGCGAAAAGGAGGGCGATGAGGTTGAAGGACATGAGTTGGCAGGTGAAGGCCTTGGTGCTCGCGACGGCCATCTCGGGGCCGGCGTGGATGTAGACCCCGCCGTCCGACTCCCTGGCCATGGTCGAGCCGACCATGTTGACGACGCCCATCACCCGGCCGCCCTTGTTCCTGATCTCCCTGAGGGTGAGGAGGGTGTCCGCCGTCTCCCCGGACTGGCTCACCACGAAGTAGAGGGTTTCCTTTTCCACGATCGGGTTCCGGCAGCGGAGCTCGGAGGCGATCTCGGCCCTCGCCGGGACGCGGGCTATGGACTCGAGGAGGAAGGAGCCGATCATGCCGGCGTGGTAGGCCGTCCCCATGGCGACGATCTCGACGCGGCGGATGTCGAAGAAATCCCTCCGTTCGAGGTTGAGACCGCCGAGCTTGGCCGTGCCGAATTCGGGAACGAGCCGTCCGCCGAAGGTCCTGCCGACGGCCTCGGGCTGCTCGAAGATCTCCTTCAGCATGTAGTTCTCGTAGCCGTTCTTGCCGGTTTCCTCGACCACCCAGTCGATCTCCTCGACCTGCTTGTCGACGACGGCGTCCCTGAGGTCGCGGGTCCTGAAGCCGTCCCGGGTGAGGACGACGGTCTCGCCGTCGTCGAGGTAGACTACCTGCCTCGTGTGCCGGACGATGGCGTTCGCGTCCGAGGCGACGAACATCTCACCGTCGCCGACGCCCACGACGAGGGGGCTTCCGTTTCTCGCACCGATGATGAGGTCGGGATGCTCGGTGAAGAGGAACACGATCCCGTAGGTTCCCGAAACGAGCTTGAGGGTTTCGCGGACGGCCCGATCGGGCGCCATGCCGGCTCCGAGGAACTTCTCGGCGAGGTTGGCGAGGGCCTCGGTATCCGTTTCGCTCGTGAAGGCGACGCCCTCCCCGATGAGCTTTTTCTTGAGCGCGCTGTAGTTGTCGATGATCCCGTTGTGGACGACGGAAACCTTGCCCCTGGACCCGACCTGGGGATGGGCGTTGGCTTCGGTGACGCCGCCGTGGGTCGCCCACCGCGTGTGGCCGATGCCGATGTTCGAGGCGAGCCCCTCGGGCAGGATGCCCTCCAGATTGGCCAGCTGCCCCTCTTTTTTCCAGACCTTGAGTTTTCCCTTGATCATGCATCCGATGCCGGCCGAGTCATAGCCCCGGTATTCGAGGCGCTTCAGTCCTTCCATAATGATCGGGACCGCATTCTTGGGTCCGATATAGCCGACTATTCCGCACATGGTTCCCCCTATCCGTAGATGATCCGGCGTATCCGCCGTTCGGAGATGTCCCCGGCGGGGAACCTCCGTTCGGCGACCTCCCTGACGAGGACGCGGTAGATGGCGTCGTTCCTCATGCCCTCGTCCTGGAGTTCGAGATGGCGATGACGGACGAAGTCCTCGAGCCCTGTGTCGAAGTGGCTGAGGAACTCCTCGTAGAGGCGATCGAAATCGCGATCCGAAAGGTTGTAGGTTTCGACGATATGCCACTTGAAATTGCCGTCCCGCATGGACCGGATTCTAGCGGCAAAGGGGAATTAATGCAAATTATTTGCCCTATTTAGGGCAGGAATGAGGCGAAATCGGACGGGACCCTCATCGATCCCGTCCAAATCACGTCTTCAGTTCAGGGTGAGGCTTCCGAGGTAGGAGTCGTAGGCGGCCTGGGCGCCCTGCACGGCCTTGCGGGCGTCGGCTATTTTCTGGGTGATGGCGTCGATTTCCGAGTCGACCGTGGCGAGCTTTTTCAGGTAGTCCTTCCCCTGGGTCGAATCCCTCCCCACCGAATCGATGTTGTCCCGGATCCTCGATTCGTCGTCGGCACGCTCGGCCTTCCTCGTCTCGAGGTCGGCGAGGGCCTTCCGGGCGTCATCGCTCTTTTTCCTCAGGTCGATGGCCTTGGCCAGGGCGTTCCTGACCTCGGTCGGGATCTCGCCGGATGCCGAGTAGCGCAGGAAGGACTCGAGGTTGAGGCTCGCGAGGGTGATGGATTCTCTTACCGGCTGCCTTTCCACGACGGAGAGGCTCGCCTCGCCGTCCGCGGGAAGGCCGAGGGCGAAACGGTAGACGGAGTCGGTCTTCTCGTCGAAGGATTTCGGCTCCCAGAGTTCGGCCCCCTGCCTGATCGGATGCTCGACGATGAGCTTCCGGTTCGTGGCGCTCGAGTTCCTGAAGTGGTAGGTCTTCGTCCAGGCAATGCGGTGGGTAACGGACATGACCCCCTTGGTCACCGTCACCGCCGTCGTCTCCTGGGCGTTCGAAAGCGAGACATCGGCGGTGACGCTCAGGTCGTCGCCGTAGGCGATGATCCGCCTGTCCTTCTCGGGCAGGAACTCGAGGAGGGCGTCTCCCGAGTAGGTTCCCCCGTCGAAGACGGTGACCGGGCCCGCGGGCAGCTTCATCCCGGTGGAGTTGGTGATCCGGGCGCAGAGCATGGGGTTCTTTGCTCCCGGCGTCCCCGAAAAAACCGAGACCTTCTCGGCTTCGAGGTCCCCCGAGACGAGGGGAATCATCGCGCTCCGCCTTCGCTCGAGGGTCACCGGCTTCCGGACCGAGAACTCGAACTGGTCGCCCGCCGCCCTCGCGACGGCCGCCTCGATGCCTCCGGATCCCAGAGCCGGCCCGGCCGGCGGAGAGGCTGACGGGGCCGATTCGCCTTCCTCGGCGACCTCCTCGTCGGCCTCGGGGGAGGGAGCGTTCATCGCCATCTTCGAGGCCGAGGGAACGGCGAGGGCGGCCATGGCCCGCTTGGGGGCGAAGCCGGAATCGAAGGTCCGGGGCGCCGCCGTTCCCGCAATGGAGAGCGGGACGACGGGCCGGTCGATGTAGAGCGGGGCGTAGAGGTCCTGGATGAAGGAAACCGGCCTTCCGCTGACGAGGGAGAGGGAGACCCCGTTCCAGTCCTGGTCGGTCGGGTTGTCGACCACGGCCCAGCCCTGGAGGTAGGGCTTTTCGCCTGAAAGGTCGAGACGGTAGGACGACTTCCAGACGGGTACGGCGATCACGTAGCCGAGCCTCGTCTTCCGCGTGCTCGAGCCGGGGAGGTTCACCTCGAGGACCCGCCTCCGGGTATCCGCGGCGGAGAGGATGAGATCGAGGGCCCTGGAAAAATCCTCCGCGATCGCCTTGTCGGTGAATGAGAAGGATACGACGTCCGAGAGGGCTATCGTCCTCACCCCGTCTTTCGTCAGGAGGACGAGCCAGGGGGCGGCGACGTTCTTGGCCGGATCGGTCCTCGTTTCCACCGAGACGATGCGGCCGGGAAGGGGCTCGGGGATGTTCGCCGTGATCTCGGCTCCGCGGAGGCCGGCGAGGATGTCGACCACTTTGGGGGAGCCCGAGAGGTCGACGCGGAAGCCCTTGAGCGCCCGGTCGAGCGGGTCTTCCGAGGGGTAGCTGACCGAGGGCGAGCCGGTGCCGGCGTCGATGACGACGAGGGACTTGAGCGCGTCGTTCATGTCCTCGGCCCTGAAGGGGAGGGAGGCGACGGCGTCGCCCGAGACGAAGCCCGAATGCTCGAAGTACCCGACGCCGGACGAAAAAAGCACGACCCGGGTGACGGGCAGGGTGACGGGAGGGGGCGTCGCCGCGGCGCGCGAAGCCTGGCTCTTGTCCGCCTGATTCGTCTGGGCCCAAAGGGGGAGGAGAAGGGCGAGGGCTAGGGCCGCCCCGACCGCGGTGCGAAAAGGCTTTTTCATGAATTACCTCCGGATACTGGTGTAGTATAACGCTTCGAATCCATTTTTCCTTGACAACATTCCGTTATGGGCGATGCTCATGGTAAGGCCGGCCGCGTGACCCAGGGTCGGGAAAGCCCTACCAAAATAAGAAAACGGGTACAATCATGAGAATTGGCAGACGGACGCTCCTCACGGTGGCGTGCCTTGCGGTCTTCGCGCTCTGCGGCGCCGCGGCTCTCGTTTTCCGGAACTATCTCTCCGAATCGCCCCTTTCATCCCGTATCGCGCTCCGGTTCCCCGACAGGATCGTCTCCGACCGCGAGGGCAACCTGGCCGTCCTTGATTCGGGAGGACGCAGGATCCTCCTCCTCGACGCCCGGCATCGGATCGTCGCCGAGCGCTATGGCGGAAGCAGGTCAGCGGGCGGATTCTACTCGGCCGAGCTTCTCGGCTTCATCGCCCCCGGCTCGATCCTGATCCAGGACAACATCGCGAGCCTCGTCGATTCCCGGACCGGCATCCAGGAGCTCAAGTCTCTCCGGTCCTCCGGAACCGGCCTGATCGCACGGTTCGTCTTCGACGACAAGCAGAGACTGGACGACAACTACAAGATCTCGTTCGCCTCGATCGTGGACGGCAGGGTCAGGTTCGTCTTTCCCGACAATGCGGGCGGCTACGATATCCTCAACGCGGGAACCGACGGGATCACCTGGAAGATCAAGGCCGGCTTCGACGCCTCGGCGTATTTCTGCGGTGCCTTCACCGACGCCGACACCCTCTTTCTGGTGAGGTTCAACGGCAGCATCGACCGGGCCTCGGGGGCTGGCCGCTCCTCCACCGTCTGGAAGAACGAGGGTCCCGTGCGCCTCGTCTCTCCATCGGCCGCCTGCAGCGGGCCCGACGGCTCGCTCTACGTCCTCGACGGGAAGCGCGCGGTCTATCGGCTCGATCAGACGGGGAGGCTCGAGCCCGTCATGGTCTCGGGCCTCGGCGGCATGCAGGCCTTCGCCTTCCAGTCCTTTTCCGTCGCCTCCGACGGGTCGATCCTGGGCATCGATTCCTACACCTCGTCGATCCTGATCCGGCATCCGGATGGAAGGACCGACCGGATTGCCGCCCTCGAGGCTTCCCCCTCCTACGTCGCCAGGCGGCTCGCGGTCTGGCTCGCCGCCATCCTCGCCGCCCTCGCCGTCCTCGTTTCGCTGGCCAGGTTCTATGCGATGGTCCTCGTCGAGAAACGGCCTCTGATACTAAAGCAGCTCGTGGTTTTTATCCCCCTCATCCTCGTTTCCTTCGTCGCCGTCGCCTGGAGGCTCTACTCGGTGATGGAAACCCGGTACGAGGGAGAGGTCAAGAACAAGTTGATGGTCCTCGCCTGGGCGGGGGCTTCCAGGATTGACGGAAAGGGGTTCGACTCTCTCCATCCCGGCTCCGGTCCCGTCTCGGATCTCTGGGCCGGAAAGGAGTACGGCATCCTGGACAAGGAGCTTTCCTCCTTCCTCGCCGCCGATTCCCATCCCTGGGCGACCGGGCTCTACGCCTACCTCTACAAGAAGGTGGGGGACGACTACTGGGCCATCGGCTCCGACGAGTATACCGAGCTCTACGTCTACCGCCGGCCCGAATTCGAGACGATCCTCGCGAAGGGAACCTCGGCGACGATCGTGTACGAGGACGTCTACGGCCGCTGGTACTCGGGGTTCGCCCCGGTCATGGGTCCCGAGGGAAAGCCGGTCGGGATCTACGAAGTGACGATCAACGCCCTTGTTTTCACGGAATTCAATCGCGCCTTCGCCCGGTCGGTCGCCGTCGGCTCGATTATCATCCTCATCGTCCTCGTTTTCGTGCTGGCCGCGTTCACCTGGGTTCTCCTCCAGTCCCTGAAGAAGCTGAAGGCCGGAGCGGAACACATCGCCGCGGGGGATTACAGCATCGAGGTCAGGATCGAATCCAGGGACGAGCTCGAGGATCTCGGCGCCGCCTTCAACTCGATGACGGGCGAGGTGAGGCGCAACATCGAAAAGAACCTCAACCTGATCAGGGCGAACTCGAAGTTCGTGCCCGTCGAATTCCTCAGAAACCTGAACACCGACAGCATCACGGACCTGAATCTCGGCGACCATGTCCTCAAGGAGATGACCGTGATGTTCGCCGACATCCGTTCCTTCACCAGCATCTCCGAAGCCATCTCGCCGGAAGAGAACTTCCAGTTCCTGAACGAGTATCTCTCGGTCATGGGGCCCGTCATCAGGCGGCACGGCGGCTTCATCGACAAGTACATCGGCGACGCCATCATGGCCCTCTTCCCGAACCGGCCAGACGACGCCATCGACGCCGCCCTCTCGATGATGGAGAAGCTCGACGAGTTCAACCGGGGCTACCGGATCGGCAGGGGCAGGGCCGATCTCGGTCCGGGGCCGGCCGCCGATCCCATAAGGATCGGCATCGGCATCCATACCGGGAAGCTGATGCTCGGCATCATCGGGGAGGCGGAGCGGTTCGACGGCTCGGTCATTTCTGACGCGGTCAACTTCGCCTCGAGGCTCGAGGGCTTCACCAAGCAGTACGGCATCGGCATCGCGGCGAGCGAAACGACGATAAGCCGGCTTTCCCCCGATTCCGTCTACCGGAGCCGGTTCATCGACATCGTCAGGGTGGTCGGACGGAGCGAAGCGGCCTCGGTCTACGAGGTCATCGCCCCGGGGGATCCGGACCTGGACCGCAAGCTGAGGACGGCCGAACTCTACGCGTCGGCTTTCGCCCTTTACCGGGCGGCCGATTTCGCAAGGGCGACGGCCCTCTACCATGAGATCCTGGCGATCTTTCCCGAGGACAAGCCGGCCGCGAGCTTCATCAAGCGCTGCGAACGCCTCGCCGTCTCCGGCCCGCCCGCCGGATGGGCCGGAGTCTTCGACCTGAGGGACAAGTAGGGCCGTGAGGCTCCGAGGTCGGAAACCCGGCCCTGCCTTCGGCAAACTTGACCCCCGGGCGGGGCCGATCTATACTCTTCTGAAATGCCGTCGACTTTATCAACAACGGACGAGGATCTCTACCGGCTTCTCCGATCGGCCGAACCATTTTCCTCCCTGCTCGACGACGATGTCGCCTATGTCGCTTCGCGGATCGGGTTTCGCCGCTTCGTGAGCGGGGACGTCGTATTCTCCGAGGGCGATCCGGCCACCGGTTTCTACATCGTCAAATCGGGGGAAATCGTCGTCTCGAAAAGGATGGAGGGCGATCGCGACGTGGAGATGGCCCGCTACGTGGCCGGCGACGTCATCGGCGATTTCGATTTCGTCATCGGTTCCGCCTACAGCGCCCGGGCCTTCGCCGCGGCCGAATCGGAACTCGTCGTCTTCCCCGGCGATTCTGGTTCTCTCGACGACCTGATGATCGAGAATCCCGATACCGTCGCCCGCATACTCCTGCGTTCCCTTTCGATGGTCGCCTCCCGCCTCCGCTCGACGAACCGGTTGATAACCGAAAACTCCCTGTGGCTTCGGGAGCTGCGGAAGCAGCTCTATACCGATCCGTCCACCGGGCTCCTGAACCTCTCCTTCATGGAAGCCGAGCTTCCCCGATCGATCGAGGAGCCCACGGCCGTGATCATGCTCAAGCCCGACCATTTCAAGGAGCTGAACGACAGCCGCGGTCACGCCGCGGGCGACGAGGCCATGTCCCGAATCGCGGCGGCCCTCATGACAAAGTCCGCTTCGGCCGGCCGGTCCTGGGCCATAAGGCTCCGGAGCAACGAAACGGCGTTGATCATTTCCCGTTGCGACGCACCAAAGGCCGTTCGCATCGCGAGGGAACTCTCGGCGGCGGTCGCCGGAATCTCCTTCCCCGCCGACGACAGGAACCTGCCGATATCCCTCACGGCGAGCGTCTCGGTGTCCCTCTGGCCCGAGGATGGTTCCGATTGGGCTACCCTCGTAGAATGCGCGAACAAGGCTCTCGTCAAGGCATGGAAGGAAGGCGGCGCGAAGATCTATCGAGCCAGGGTGAAGGCCGGTACGGGGACGCATCCATGAACTCGATAGCCGATTTCCTCGCCCATGTCCCGATCTTTTCCGGTCTCGAGCACGGCGAGCTCGAAGCCCTTGCCGTATTCCTCGAACCGCGGCGCTACGCCGCCGGCTCCATCGTCTTTTCCGAGGGCGAAAAAGGGGCCGAGATGTTCGTCGTCCGCTCAGGCGAGATCGAATCCTACATGCCCACCTCCGGCGGCAAGCAGAGGATACTCACCGTATTCAAGTCGGGCGGGCTTTTCGGGGAGATGGCCATCGTCGAGGGAGAACCCCGTTCCGCGAGCTGCAGGGCCAAGGCCGATTCCGAACTTCTCGCCTTCCAGGCCATCGATTTCTACCGGTTCATCTGGGAGCATCCCCTCGCCGGTTCGAGGCTCCTCAAGAAGATGACAAGCGTGATGGTCGGCCGCCTGATACGGGCGAGCGGCTTTCTTCTGGACATGGCGACCTGGGGGGAGACGGCGAGGCGGAGGGCGATCACGGACGACCTCTCGGGGCTTTTTAACCGGAGGTTCCTTGAGGAAGCGTCCCGGCTCAGATTCGGGGGTGTTGGGGCGGTACGCTCGAGCTCCCTGCTCTTTCTCGACCTCGACAACTTCCATGCCCTCAACGAGCGCTACGGCTCCGAAGCCGGCGATGCCATCATCGTCCTCGTCTCCGCCATGATACGGCGGGTCGTGAGGGAAAACGACATCGCCGCGAGGCTTTCGGGGGACGAGTTCGCCATCCTGCTTCCCGGCACGGGCCGGGCTGATGCCCTCGCGCTCGCCGAAACCCTCAGGGCCGAAACCGCGGCCCTCGCCTTCGAATTCCGTTCGGTCGCCGATTCCCCCGATGAGAGCGCCCGAGTGACGGTCAGCATTGGCGAAGCCACCTATCCCGAGGACGCCTCGACTCAGGCTGCCCTCTTCGAGGCTGCCGATCGCGCCCTCTTCGGTGCCAAGAAAACCGGCCGAAACAGCGTCTGCGCGTTCAACGAGGTGAAGGGGTAAAATGAGCCATGCCGCCGGGCGTACCGGATTACGCCGCTAGGCGTACCGAAGGATTACGCCGTTAGGCGTACCGAAGGATTACGCCGTCAGGCGTACTTGATCACCCGGATGAGGGGTTCGGTCAGGGCCATCGTGAGGGGAAAATCGCTCGGGTCGAGGCGGACGACCTCGCCGTCGAGCTGCATCGGCAGGGGACAGTCGTTCATGATCGTGATCCGGTCGGCCGACCTGAGCGAGACCTCGGGAAAGGCCCGATGCTGGCCCCGGGTGATCCTGTCCTTGATCGCGATCTTCCTGAGAAAGGACATCTGAGTGACCGCGCAGACGTTGTCCTCGTCGGGCAGAATAAGCTTGTTCGAACCGTAGGTACGGTGCCCGGAAACCCCCATGGCGACGATGAGGAGGGTCTCCTCGATGCTGCCGGTCTTCGTGCCGGCGGCGTCGAAGAGGTCGAGGACGGATGGGGTGAGCCGGTAGGTCTTTTCGTAGAAGACCGAGGCGATGTCCACCCAAAACTTGTAGGAATTGCCCGGAAAAACCCCCTTGAGCCTGTTGGTCATCTCGCACACGTAGGCGTCGAGTCCGACGCTCGCGATGTTGAAGGCGAGCCAGGGCCCATGCCCGGGGTTGGCCGAAACGACCTTGATCGCGGTATGCCGATCTATCCTCGCGGGGTCGATGATGCGGCCGAGTGCTGCGGGAAGCTCCCGCGCGTCCGATCCGTCGTTTCCCGTACCCATCGGCAGGCGGATGACCGTGAATTTCTCGCGAACCTCGGGGGGCAGGGTGAAAAGGGTCGACAGCACCTCGAGGCCAGTTCCGTCCCCTCCCGCGATGATGATGAGGCGCTCGGTATCCGACCGGTCGGCCGCGGCCTTGTCGGCGAGATCCCGGGTGATCCTCGAGGCGTGGTTCGGGCTTTCCGTGAGGATGAGCCCGAGCGAGGTCGGCGCGGTTCGAAAGGGAAGGGTGGCTGCTCGGAGTTCGAGTCCGTCGAGCTCCTTCAGGTGGCGTTCGTGGACGTATTTCCTGGTGAAGCCGCCCGCTTGAGGATTCGCAATCAGGACGGCCTCGATCGGTTTCCCGGGAAAAAGCGGCGAGCGTTTCAGCAACGCCGAAAGTCTATCCGCGAACGATTGAATGCTCATGGACGAAGATTGTATCCGATGTACCGGGTAACAGCAAGGCGCATCGGTGAGGACACGGTTCCCACCCGCCGTCCGTGACGCCACCGCGCGGCCATGCCGAAGACCGCCGTGGTGCGATCAAAAGGTCTCGAAATCGGAATCCTTCTCGTCTCCCCCGCCCTCGCTCCGAGCGCCCGAGGTCTTCGCTTTTTCCCTGAGGGTGATCGCGGTATCGGCGGCATGCCTGGGTGCGGCTTTTGCCGCGGCATGGGCGCTTCGAGGCGAGGCAAGGGCCATGCCTTGGGCCTGAGGGCGGTCGTTGCGCGGCCTGGGGGAATCGGTGCGCTGGGAGCCGTTTCCCAGCGAAAAGAAGGCCACCGTGTCGTTCAAGCCGACGGCCTGGGCGGAAACCTCCTCAGCCGTCGCGGCGACCGCCTCGGCCTGGGATGAAAGCTCCTCGGTCGTGGAGGACAGCTGCTCCGAAAAACTCGCGTTCTGCTGGATGACGGTCTCGAGCTGGATGACGGCCGTGTTGATCTGGTCGATGCCCGTGTTCTGCTCGCGGCTCGAGGCGCTGATCTCCTGGACGAGCTCGGCCGTCTTCCTGATCTGGGGGATGATATCCGTGATGAGCTTTCCTGCGTGTTCGGCAACGGAAACGGAATTCATCGAGATCTCGGCGATTTCCCCTGCCGCAGCCTGGCTCCGTTCGGCGAGTTTCCGGACCTCGCTCGCGACGACGGCGAAACCCCTGCCCGCCTCTCCCGCTCTCGCCGCCTCGATGGCCGCGTTCAGGGCGAGCAGGTTCGTCTGGCGGGCGATTTCCTCGATGATCGATATCTTGGAGGCGATGAGCTTCATGGCGGCGACCGACTCGAGCACCGCCTTCCCTCCTTCCTGGGCGTCGACCGAGGACTGCCGGGCGATCGCGTCGGTCTGTCCCGAATTGTCGGCGTTTTGCTTGATACTGGCGCCCATCTCCTCGAGGGACGAGGACACCTCTTCGACGCTTGCCGCCTGTTCGGAGGTTCCCTGGGAAAGCTGCTGGGAGGATTGGGACATCTCGTCGACGCCCTTCGCCATCTGCTCCGAGGAGAGGCTGAGGTTCTCGCTTCCGGCGGTCAGGTTCCCTATCGTTTCCTGGATCTTCAGGATCACCTCGCGGAGGCGGTCGGTCATATCGTTGAGGGAAAGCCCGAGGGCGCCGATTTCATCCTTCCTCCTGGTGATCTTTTCCTCGATCGAATCGCCGAGATCGCCGGCCGCGATCCGTTCCGCGAGGGATACGGCCCTTTTCAGGGGATTGGAGATCGAGATCGAAAGAATGATGGCGATGGACAGCGTCGCGAGGAGGGCGATCAGGGAAATGGATACCATGATGACGATCGTCGATGCGATCGCGGCATCGAACCGCTTTTCCGCGGCGGCGCTTTCCGTTTCGAGGGAGGTCTTTATCTTGATAAGGGAATCGCCGATATCCGCCAGGTACTTGTCGAATTCGTTGGAGATACGCCGAACGGCCATCTGATCCACGACCTTCGCCTCGAGGGCCGGCACCATCGTGCCCTCGAACAGGCCCACTATCTGGTTGAAACTGGATTTTGCGAGCGTAAAGAGGGCACGATCGGCGTCCGTATCGATGATCGTTCCGATATGATCGAGCTCGGCCTGATCCCGGTCCTTTTCATCCTTCCAGGCCGAAAGGCTCTGCGCTAGATTTCCATCCATGGCGGCATCCGACACGACCTTGTAGAGCTGGGGACCGAGCCTGCTGGCCTTTTCGATTTCGCTCTTGTTTCTCTCCCTCGTCACGTTGTCCGATTCGTCCGACTGTATGGCAAGCAGGCGAATCACGGTAAACGCGGAAAGGACAAGCATGAGAAAAAGCACGGATCCAAACCCGAAGGCCAGTTTTTTCCCGATCGACAGATTCATTTCATCCCCCTTGGAAATCTCTATTTTGTTAAATATATCACCGTTTCTTTAGCAACGCAAGTTAATAATTATTTACTGCTAATAAAGTATCCTGGGGGTAAAGGCCGCCTTTAGAAAAACGAGGCGATGAAAATCCCGGCCATGACCACGAAAACTACCAGCAGTGAGACAAACACGAATTTCCGCGCGTCGAACATGGGGCTGACCGATCCTACGGAGCGAGCAGGGGTTCGAGCATGCGTACGGAATTTTCCACACAGCGCATGCAGACGGTCGCGTGCAGGTCCTTTTCCTTGAAGACCTTCTTTCCCTCGGGTGTCCTCAGGTCGCAGCCGAGAAGAACCGCGCATTCCGACGAGCCATGGGTTTCCTCGAAGCGTTTCACGAAATCCTGGACGAGGTCGTAGGTTTTTTCCTTCGCCGGGCCGGTGTCGGTTCCGTATTTCAGGCCGATCGCCATGATCGCACCGGTCACCGCTCCGCAGGTTTTCTCGAGCCTTCCCATCCCGGCGCCGAAGCCGCTCGCAACCCTGAGTGCCGGCTCGGATCCGAGCCCGATATCCTCGGCGAAGCTCGCCAGTACGGATTGCGCGCAATTGTGGCCGGTCGAAAACAGGGTTCTCGCCTTTTCCGTTCTTTTATCCGTCATGTTATCCTCCCTCATCGTGATCCATAGCCAGAATACCACGGATACGTTCTTGTTCAAGTCGTGGGAAGCGCTTTTCGCTTCCAAGAATTTTTTAAAACGAAGATGCACGAAAACACGAAAAGAACAGAAAGGCTTCCCCTTTCGTGGCTTCGTGATTTCGTGGTTAATTCTTCTCCGCGTCTTTGCGCGGGATTTCTTTATAAATATCGTGCGGAGACGTGCGGCCCGCCGTTTCAGGCGCCTAGGAATTTGCCACGACTTCCCGTTCGGGATTATAGTTCGATGGGGAGGATGAAAGTGAAAAACAATGGAGTAGCGGGCGGCGTTTACGGTCTGGCGTTTATCGGTGCGGCGGTCTACTACCTCACCCACGCGGCGACGTTCTGGCTCGGTGTCCTTGGCTTTCTGAAGGCCATGGTCTGGCCCGCCATGCTGGTTTACAAGGTTCTGGAATTCCTGAAGATGTAGTTCCCGAACTGGTTTCCGGGGAAGAAGGAGGAATCGTGATCGTCCGGATCTTTTCCGCCATCCTGATCGTCTGCCAGGCGGCGATCGATGCCTTCGTGGACGGGATCGAGACGAGGTTCTGATGCCGGAGGATTCCCGTGAAAGGCTGGCGGGGGCAGCTCCGGCCCCTTCCTCGGTCGCGGTTTCGGCCGACTCCAATCCGACAACCTCTACGACCCCGACGACTGCCTCTCCTGTGGTCTGTTTCCTCGTGAACGCCCTGACCTTAAGCCGGCTTCCTCTGGCGCTTGCCGTGGCCCACTTCGATGGTGCAGGGCGGTTTCCGATCAGCTTCGCGATCATGGCCGCCATCGGCCTGAGCGACGTCCTCGACGGCATCGCGGCGAGGCGCCTCGGTTGTTCGACCCGGGTGGGGGCCGCCCTCGATGCGGCGGTCGACTTCCTCGTCATCCTCTTCCTCACCCTCCGGTTTTCCTTCACGGGGAGGTTTCCCATTTTCCTTCCCGTACTCGTTCTCCTGGCCTTCGGGCTTTTCGCCCTCTCGGGCCTGCGGAAAAAGGGCCTCGTGAAAACCAGGTTCGGACGATACACGGGCGCCGTCCTCTACGCGGCCATCGGCCTCGACCTTGCGGCGAGGGGCTTCGCGCCCGGCCTCGCCGTGATCGCCGACCTGACGACGGCTTCTGCCTCATCCCTCATCCTCGCCGTCTCGATCTTGGAGAATCTTGTGGGAGGTGAACGAAATTCAAGAAGAGAGCGGTGAGGAGTGAGAGGTGAGCGGAGTTTAGGCGATGTTCGGGGAGCCTCTCGCGAAATCAACGCCCTTGCAGCTCGGAGAATGAACCTTTCGCGAAATCCACACGGTTCTCGGAAATTTCCCTTGACATCATAAGCTTACGTGCTATCTTTCCGTTCACCGTTCACTTCTTCCCAACTGGCCGCAGGCCGCCATGATGGACCGTCCCTTCGTCGCCCTCCTTCGGACCGTGAGGTTCTCCGCCTTGAGCAGGGCGATGAAGGTTTCGACCTCATCCTCCGTCGGGGACCTTCCGATCGGCGCCGATCCGGGATTGTACGGGATGAGGTTCACCGTGACCCTGCCGAGGGGGGCGCAGAACGCGGCGACCCTCCGGGCATCCTCCGGATCGTCGTTCATCCCCGGGATGAGGCAGTAGTTGACGCCGAGGATGAAGTTCCGGTGCTTGGGATAGTCCGAGAGCGCCTGAGAAAGATCATCGAGGGGCCAGCGGCGCCCGATCGGCATGAGGGCGTCCCGGGTCGCCTGGTCGGCGGAGTTGAGGCTTACCGAGAGGTTGAGACGGGGCCAGGGCTCCCTTGCGAGGCGGCAGAGTCCGTCGACGTGGCCGACCGTGCAGACGGTGATCCTTTCCTGCGAGAAGCCGAAACCGCTCGGGTCGAGGAGGATGCGCAAGGAGCCTATCAGGTTTTCCGCGTTGTCCAGGGGCTCGCCCATACCCATGAAGACGATGTTCCTGAAGCGCCAGCCGAGGGCGAACCGGGCCGTGAATACCTGGGCGACGATTTCCCCCGCGGTGAGCGAGCGGGCGAGTCCCCCGAGTCCGGTCTCGCAGAAGGCGCAGCCCATCCGGCATCCCGCCTGGGATGAGACGCAGAGGGTCGCACGGCTCTCATCGATCTCCCTGGTCGACATCGGGATGAGGACGCATTCGATCGCGAGACCGTCTGAGGTCCGGAGCACGGCCTTCGCCGTCGGTCCGAACTCTCCCGGCTCCTCGGCGACGAGGCTCGAGACTAGGGGATTGGCGGAGAAGCCTCTCCGCCACGAGGCGGCGTTCGTCACGGATAGCCCGAAGTCCTCGGGTTCGTACTTCCCCGTCGAAAAGAGACGACGGTAGAGCCTTCCCGCGATGCCGGCACCGGAGGGAAGCGTCCGGGCGGCCTCGAGTTCGAGCCCGCTTCGGGTGAGGGAGAAGATGTCGATCGGGGACGTCTCGTCCGTCATGGCCGCGCTATCGGCTCGAGTCGGCTATCTCGCGCAGGGCGGAAAGCACTCGCTCGATGTCGTCCGCCGTGTTGAAGACGTGGGTCGAGACGCGGAGGGTTCCGTCGAGGCCGAGGCGGTGGTGCAGGATGTGGGCGCAGTGGAAGCCGCCCGAGACCAGGATCTGGTAGCGGTCGCAGAGGAGGCGGGCGATGGACTCCTGGCTCATGCCGCGGGAGGGGAGGCTGAAGGCGGCGAGCCCGATCCGCTTCTCGAGGGGGCCGGAATCGGCGACGATCCTTGTGCCCGGGATGGAGCGGAGGCCCTCGACGAGAAGGCGGCCGAGGCCGAGGGAGTGGGCGAGGACGTTTTCCATGCCGAGGCCGCGAAGGTAGGAGACGGCGGCCCCGAGGCCGATCGCCCCCTCGATGTTCGGGGTTCCCGCCTCGAAGCGCTGGGGCACGTCGTGCATCTCGACCCTGTCCTCGCCATGGTAGCGGACCATGCCGCCCCCCGTCTGGTAGAGCGAGAGGCCCTCGAGCCTTTCCCGCTTGCCGTAGAGGACGCCGATGCCCGAGGGACCGAGGAGCTTGTGGCCCGAAAGGACGAGGAAGTCGCAATCGAGGGCCTTCACGTCGATGGGCACGTGGCTCGCGCTCTGGGATGCGTCCACGAGGAGGGGGAGGCCGTGGCGGCGGGCGGCTGCGGCCCATTCCGCCACCGGGGCGATGATGCCCGCCGTGTTCGATATCTGGGCCAAGGCGAGGAGCCGGGTCCGCGGGCCGATGTAGCTCTCGACCTCGCCGTAGAGGGGAAGGCCGTCGTCGGCGAGTGCCACGGGGACCGTCTTCGCGCGGGCCTCCCAGGGCATGAAGTTGGAGTGATGCTCGAGGGCGGTGATGACGACCTCGTCCTCCTTCCCGAGGCCGATCCCCGAGGCGACGAGGTTGATGGCCTCCGTCGTGTTCCGGGTGAACACGATCTCCGCCGAGGAAGCGTTCAGGAACGAGGCGATCTCTCCCCGCGCTCCCTCGTAGGCCTCGGTCGCCTCGTCGGCGAGGAGGTGGACGCCCCGGTGGACGTTCGCGGTATAGGAGCCGTAGACCCTCGCGACGGCGTCGATCACGCACGTGGGCTTCGGCGCCGTCGAGGCGGAATCGAGGTAGGTGATCCTCTCGCCGTCGATGGTCCGCGAGAGGAGGGGGAAATCGTTCCGGATGGAGCCGGGTAGTTCGTCGATTTTGCCATCAAGGTGCGTCATGGAAGAGTTCCTCCTGGTTCCAGTCGAAGATCGTCCTCGCGAGCCGGTACTTTCCCGACTGTTCGGGGCCGATCGCCGAATCCCGCCGGATCTCGACCTCCGCGTTTTGGCCGTAGACCGAGCGGAGGATGTCCGGGATGGCGTCGGCCGTTTCGCTCTCGGATTCCGTTGTCGCCGTGTAGCGGGCGAGGAAACGGTTCGGGGCCGATTGCTCGATCCGGTAGTTGAGGAGCCCTTCGGCGGCTCCGAGGGCGTCGTCGAGGCGTTTCAGCGTGACGGCCCTTCCCGCCGAGTCGAAGGTGAGGTCTCTCGTCCTTCCCTCGATCGACTCGACGGTAAGGCCTCCGCCGGTCCGTCCGCCGTCGCGGCCGCAGCTGCAGGGTTCGCCGTCCGACCGCAGCCTGACGAGGTCGCCCACGTCGAAGCGGAGGAGGGCGAACCAGGGATGGTCGAGGGTGGTGACGAGGATCCGGCCAACCTTCTCGTCGCCCCGGCCGGCGCCGAAGGGCTGGACGTCGACTCGGCAGGAGGCGGTGTTCTGGTGGAAAAGCCCCGCTTCGCATTGGGTGAACACATGGCCCGTTTCGGTCGAGCCGTAGGAGCTTACCGTTGGGATGCCGGGAAAGGCCCGTCCGATCTGGCGGCGGTGCATGCGCGAGGGGTATTCGTAGGTGAGGACGATGATGTCGGGCTGGAACGGGGCGAGGCCGAGCCTCATGGTTTCGAAGGAAAACCGGGCGAGGTAGGCGGGATCCGCCTCGATGACCTCGGGCTGGAACCGGGCGAGCTCTTCGGCCATCCGCCTCACTTCCTTTTCGCCCCAGGAGTCGGGATCCATCCTCTGGTTCGGGAAGAGGAGGTTCCCGAGGATCCTCTCCTCGATGGGAACGTCGCCGACATGGCAGAGGTTCCCGGCGCAGACCGGTGTCGTGAGGACGGCCTCGCGGTGGTTTTGGCTGAAGGCACGATCGAGGGCCGCGTTGATCCTCGCCCCTTCGCGCTCGGATCGGTCCCACCAGGCCTGGTTCCAGATGATGGAAAGCCGTTCCGAGGCCGTCCCGCTCGTCGGAACAAGCTCGATATCGCCCGAGGCGAACCCGGCCTTCGCGTCCTTGTCCGAGTAGACGAAGCCGTCGGGAATCCAGGCGCGCAGGTCCTTTTTCGTGAGGACGGGAAGTGAGGAGAATCGGGTGTCTATCGGGATCGAGGGGCCGGGATCGAGGTTCTTCCATTTTCCATAAAAGGAAGCCAGTGAAAGCGCCCGGTCAAGCGCCAAGGCGCAGCGGGCGTCGTATGAATCGTTGCCGTACGCACCATATGCCATACATCTGATTAGATGTCATGATTTCCGGAGTGTCAAGAGAGGGGGGGCGAGGGGGGGGGGG
>DBTK01000028.1:46679-85732 GCA_002307015.1 Spirochaetaceae bacterium UBA1318 | reverse complement strand
GACGACCTGGGCGACTACCGGCCCGGCCTCGCCGCCCTCCAGGAGCTTTCCATCGTGAGCCCCCTCAGGGAGGCCGGCCTCACCAAGGCCGAGATACGGGAGCTTTCCAAACGTCTCAACCTCAAGACCTGGGACAAGCCGGCCTTCGCCTGCCTCGCCTCGCGGGTGCCCTACGGCGAGCGGATCACGAGGGAGAAACTGGGCAGGGTCGAGAGGGCCGAGGACTACCTCCGGGGCACGGGCTTGAGGCAGTTCCGCGTCAGGAGCCACGGCGACATCGCCCGCATCGAGGTCGCGCCGGAAGAACGGGAGAAGCTGTTCGACGCGAGGGTGATGGACGAGGCTTCGGCTGCCCTCAAGTCCTTCGGCTTCGTGTACGTGTGCATGGAGCTCGAGGGCTATCGCATGGGGAGCCTCAACCGGGTCCTTTCACAAAAGAAGGAGGCGCTCAATGGCTGAGAAGATCCTGTACTACGACTGCTTCTCGGGGATTTCGGGGGACATGAACCTCGGGGCCATGGTCGACCTCGGGGTCCCCGCCGACTACCTCCGCGCCGAGCTGGGGAAGCTCGGACTCCCGGGCTGGGCCCTTCGCTTCGAGCGGGACTCGCGGAAGGGCATCGGCGGAACGAGGGCCGACGTGCTCCTGGACGAGGAGGCCGCCGCCGAGAAGAAGGAGCTCCGGTTCGGGTCCCCGCTCGAGAAGGCCGGGACCCACGCCGACGGGCACCATGACGAGGGGCCGACAGCCGAGCCGGGAGCGAAGTCCGTTCCCGGCGGACGCCTCGCCTCCTCCGAGATGAGGGGCCATGGCCACCGATCGTTTTCCGACATCGTCTCCATCATCGAAAGGAGCGGGCTTTCCGACGCCGTCAAGGAAGGGAGCGTCGCCATCTTCCGCAGGGTCGCCGAGGCCGAGGGGAAGGTCCACGGCCAGCCGGTCGAGACGGTCGAGTTCCACGAGGTCGGCGCCCTCGACTCGATCATCGACATCGTCGGCGCGGCGATCTGCCTCGACTGGCTCAAGGTCGACCGGGTCCTCGCCTCGACGGTCGAGCTCGGCGGCGGCTTCGTGAAGTGCGCCCACGGCCTCCTTCCCGTTCCCGCCCCCGCCACTGTCGAGATCCTCACCGGCATCCCCGTGAAAAGCGGGGCCGTCCCCTTCGAGACGACGACCCCGACCGGGGCCGCCATCCTCGCCGCCACCGTCGATGCCTTCACCGACGACAAGCGCTTCACGATCGGAAAGGTGGCCTACGGCATCGGCCACCGGGACACCGACATCCCGAACGCCCTCCGTCTCTTTCTCGGCGAGGCTGAAAGCGTTGCCGCCGTTCCGACCCTCGAGTCCGTCGTCATCGAGTGCAACATCGACGACATGAACCCCGAGTTCTACGGCTACCTCTCGGACAGGCTTTTCGCCGAGGGGGCCTCCGACGTCTGGTTCACGCCCATCGTCATGAAGAAGTCCCGTCCGGCCGTCACCCTCTCCGTCCTCTGCTTTCCCGAGAGGGAGGACGCCGTTTCCGCCCTGATCCTCCGCGAGACGACGACCTTCGGCCTCAGGCGGATGGCCGTCGGGAAGCTCGCCCTCGACCGGGAGGTGGAAACCATCGAAACCTCGCTCGGCACGGTGAGGATCAAGACCGGCTACCTCGACGGAAGGCGGCTCAAGGCCAAGCCCGAGTTCGAGGACTGCCGGAACATCGCCGAGTCGACCGGCCTCACCCTGCGCGAGGTCTACGAAACCGTGCTCCGGGAGTATCCCGGAAAGGATGAATCCCTATGAGCCCCGATTCCATCGCCCGCATCCTCGACCGGTACAAGACCGGCGAGATCGACCTCGAGGCCGCCCTCGGCGAGATGAAGGATTTTCCCGACAAGGACATGGGTTTCGCCGTCCTCGACAGCCACCGAGAGATCCGCGTCGGCTACCCCGAGGTGGTCTACTGCGCCGGGAAGAGCCCTGCCCAGTTCCGGGGCATCCTCGAGTACCTGCTCTCGAAGGGCACGAACCTTCTCGCGACGAGGGCCGCCGAGAGCCACTTCGAGGCCGTCCGCGACCTTTCCCCCGACCTCGTCTTCGATCCGGTTTCCAGGACCATCACCCTGAAGCGGGTCGCGTCCTCCCTCGTCGCCGCGAGCTACATCGCCGTCGTGACGGCCGGGACCTCGGACATCCCCGTCGCCGAGGAGGCCGCCGTCACGGCCGAGGTGTTCGGCAACCGCGTGGAACGGATCTACGACGTCGGCGTCGCCGGGCTCCACCGCCTCCTCAGCCGCATCGACCTCATCCGGGGGGCGAAGGCCATCGTCGCCGTGGCGGGCATGGAAGGGGCCCTCCCGAGCGTCCTCGGGGGCCTTGTCGACAAGCCCATCGTCGCCGTTCCGACGAGCGTCGGCTACGGGGCGAGCTTCGGCGGACTCTCGGCCCTCCTCACGATGCTCAACGGCTGCGCGGCCGGGGTGACGGTCGTGAACATCGACAACGGCTTCGGCGCCGGCTACTACGCGAGCATGATCAACCGGATATGAAGGGAAGAATCGAGGAAAAAAACCGGGCCGCGCGATTCCCGGTGTATACTTCCGGGAAATGATAGCTTTCGTTGATACCATCACAACCTGGGTCCGCGGCCGCCGTCCTCTCGTCGTCGTGACCCTCGTCGCGGTTTCTTCCGTGTGTCACGGCGCGAGCCTCTACATCTTCAACCGCGCCCCCGTGGCCGAAGGGGCGATGTCCGGCTGGTCCGAGCAGTTCCTCGCGCTCTGGGTGGCGTCCGCCGCAGCGACGGTCGTCGTGATCGTGCTTTACGACCGCTATTCGGCCTGCGGTTTCTTCCTGCTCGAGCTGCTGCTCGCCCTGGTGATCGCCAATCCCGAGGGTCCCCGGATCGGCATCAGGCTCCTTCTGCTCATGAATGTCGCCGTCGTCGGGACCGTCGCCCTGAAACCGGGCTTCAACATCCTCGCCGGGGCCCTGGCCGTTCTCGGCGGATTCTGCTCGCCGGCCGCCTCCTCCCTCTGGGGAAAACCCGTATCCGGCATACCGCCGGAAAATCGGATCATGGTCGCCGCCGCGCTTTCCGTCGCCGCCATCGTGGGCACGGTCTTCAGGTTCACCATCGCCGCCAATCGCCTGAAGCGCGAGGAGATTTCCCGGCTGAATCTGACCATCGACCGGCTCGCCTCGGCGAACGAGGGGTTCCAGACCTACACCCGGTTCATCGAGGAGAAGTCGATGGAGACGGAGCGGAAGCGCATCACCAGCGAGGTTCACGACGCCGTCGGCTACACCCTGACCAACATCATCATGATGTCCCGCGAGGCGGGACTGCTGTCCAGAAACGACGCCTTCCTCTCCGCCCTGCTCGAGAAGATCTCGAGACAGGCCCAGGACGGGCTTCAGGAGGCGAGGTTCGCCCTCCGCGTCCTGAGGGCGATCGACCGGAGCGGGCCGACCCTTCACGAGGCGGTGATGAAGCTCGTGGTGTTTTTCCGCGACGCCACGGGGGTGGATATCTCGGTCAATTTCGGTAATATGATCGAGAATCCGAGCGAGACGGTGAGGGATACCCTCGCCGGGGTCATCAGGGAGGGGCTGACGAACTCCCTCCGTCACGGAAAAGCCTCCAGGATCGACGTCTCCTTCTGGATCGGCGACGGCTGGCTTTCCCTGGACATGCTGGACAATGGCGTGGGGGCGGATATAATCGAGGAGGGCATCGGGCTCGCCGGCATGAGGGAGAGGATCGGGACGCTCGACGGAACGCTCCAGGCCGGGAATGTACCCGGCGGATTCAGGCTCAAGGTGAGTTTGCCTGCCAAGGTCGGAAGAGGGGACGCATGAACGATGAGGTCATCAGATTGGTCCTCGCGGACGACCAAGTTCTTTTCGTGGAAAGCCTCAAACGGGTGCTCGAGATGGTCGATCCCCGGATCGTCGTCGCGGGAATAGCCCACGACGGGAACGAGGCGATTGCCATCGTGGAGCGCGAGAAACCGGACGTCGTGCTCCTGGACGTGCGCATGCCGGGAATGGACGGCGTCGAGGCGGTGCGCATCATCCACTCCCGATTCGAGTCGATCCGCGTCATCATGCTCACCACCTTCGACAACGACGAGTACGTGCTCGAGGCCCTCGCCAGGGGGGCCGTCGGCTACCTGCTCAAGGACATAGAGCCGGAAAAGCTCGCCCACTCGATCCGGGCGGTGTTTTCGGGGTCGGTGCTGATGAACGAGGCGGTCGCCTCGCGGTTCATCACGAAGGTCGCCTCCGGCACCCCCTCCTCGATGGAGGAGAAACGGGACCGGTATCCCGAGTGGTACGAACAGCTGAGCTCCAGGGAGAGGGAAGTCCTCCGCTACATCCTGAAGGGCTGGGACAACCAGGAGATAGCCGACGTCATGTGCATCGCCGAGCAGACCCTGAGGAACCACATCAGCGTGATCTACTCGAAGATCGGAGAGCACAACCGGATCAAGATCATCGAGAACTATCGCCATCTGCTCTAGCGCCCCCCCTCGTGCTTTTCGACGCCCCGCCAGTATCCGTGTACTCCCAAAACAGTACAAAAAACGGTATCCCGGTAACTTCGCCGCGATCCGGAATCCCCCTATACTACCCCCGTTTACCGCTTGAGGGCGGCGAGGGAGATCGCATGAAAGAGATAGTTTTTACGGCGCCTTGGAAGGTAGCCATTGAAGAATGCAACGAAAACGCCGTTCGATCGGCACGGGCCGGCCAGGCCGTCATCAACACCGAGAGCAGCATCGTGAGCGCGGGAACCGAGCTCGCCGTCCTTTCCGGGGGAGAAGGCTGGGCTCCGCTTCCCTACGTTCCCGGCTACGGATCGGTCGGGACCGTCGTCGTGCCCGACGACGGGGGGAAATTCAAGACCGGGGACCGGATATTCACCTACGGAAAGCACGCAGGCCTCTCCGTCGCCGACACGCTCGCCGTGCCCGTGCCCAAGGGGCTCGACCCGACCAAGGCCGTTTTCGCCCGGCTCGGGGCCGTCGCCATGACGGCCGTGAGGATTTCCGAGATCGAACTGGGGGACTTTGTCGCCGTATTCGGCCTGGGTCTCGTCGGGAACATGGCCGTGCAGCTCGCCGCCCTGTCCGGGGCGACCGTCATCGCGGTCGACGTCAGCGCCGAGCGCCTCCAGCGCGCCCTTCGCTGCGGCGCCTCCTTCGCCGTCGACGCCCTGAAGGACCCCGTGGCGAAGATCGCCGAGATCACCGGCGGAAGGAAGTGCTCGACCGTCATCGAGGCGACGGGCCTGCCTTCGAACGCCCCGACCGCCATCAACTGCGTGGGCAACCTCGGGGAGCTCATCCTGCTCGGAAGCCCCCGCGGCGACTATCAGGCGAACCTGACGCCCTACCTGAACAAGACCCATCTCTGTCCGACCTGCGTGACCGTGAAGGGCGCCCACGAATGGCGATACCCGGTCTCCGGCGACGACAAGAATTTCATCAAGCATTCGATTTCCCGCAACGTCGAAATCCTGCTCGGCCTGATCGCCACGGGACGGCTCAAGGTGGATGAGCTGACGACCCACGTCGTCTCCCCCTCGAAGGCCCCCGACGTATACGACGGGCTGCGCAACCGGAAGGACGAGTACCTGGGCGTCGTCTTCGACTGGAGAATCAAGTAGGATCCAACCCGTTGGGTTGTACAATAAAGAGGAGGAAGCGATATGAAAAGGTTTTTATCCCTCGGCAAGGCCGCCGTCGCAATGACGCTGGCTCTCGGGTTCTGCGCGGTCCCCGCGTTCTCTCAGGGCACGGGCAAGACGATCACGATGATCCATTACAACGCTCCGCCGGAAGCCACGTCCGACGCGAACTCGCAGGCATTCTACGCGGTTCTCGAGAAATACCGCAAGGCCCATCCGGATGTCACGATCAAGGACGAGTTCATCACCCATGACAACTACGAGCTGAAGCTCAAGAACATGGTCGCCTCGAACAGCCTTCCCGACGTGTATTTCTCCAAGCCCGACCTGTTTCCCGTTCTCCGGGAAAAGGGCCTCATCGCGCCGATTTCCGCCTATCTCAACGCGGACAAGGCCTATGCCGCCTCCTTCAAGGAAGGAGCCTTCAACGATTTCAACCAGGCGGGGGTCGTCTGGGGCGTTCCGTTCCAGCTCCAGTCCAACCATGTCGTTTTCTACAACAAGGATCTGCTGAAGAAGGCGGGATACTCCGAGTTCCCGAAGACGATGGAAGACTTCGTCGAGATGTGCAAGAAGATCAAGGCCACCGGCGTGACCCCGATCGCGATGGGCAACAAGGGCAAGTGGCTCGCTCCCTCCATCATCCTGAACACGATGGTCTACCGCTACACCGACGGGGCCTGGTTCGACAGCCTCTACAACAAGAAGGGCGCCAAGTTCACCGATGACGCCTTCGTCTCCGCCGCTAGGCTCATGAAGACCCTGGTGGACCTCGGCGCCTTCAATCCCGACATGAACAGCCTCTCCAACGACCAGCAGCGCGACGTGTACTACTCGGGCACGGCCGCCATGTTCATCGAGGGCTCGTGGGCCGTCGCCCAGGTGATCGCCAACGCCCCCGCCGACGTGAAGGCCGCCACCGGTCTCGCCGTGCTTCCCCCCGTCAAGGGCAAGGAGAAATTCGCCAACATCGTCGCCGGCGGCGCCGGTTGGGCGGTATGCATGAACGGAAAGATCCCCGAGGCGCGCAAGAAAATGGTGCTCGATTTCGTGAAGGGCGTGTTCGGCCAGGAGTACGCGGACATCTCGGCCTCCAAGGGCGGCCAGCCGGCCATAAAGCCCAAGATCGACGCCTCGAAGCTCGATCCGATCCAGGCCGCCTATTCCCAGCTTCCCCTGATTTTCGCGCCGATCATCGACGTCCAGTGCCCGGCCAAGATCGTCGACGTCTACTACAACGACCTTCAGGACCTCCTCATCGGGAAACTCTCCCCCGAGGACTACGCGAAGCATGTTGAGGCCGTCAACAACTAGCGCGGCTTCACGGCAAATCGAAAATTTCCACTGCAAGCGGACAACGGGTCGCCGAACGCGGCCGGTTGTCCGCATTTCATGAAGGAGTGTCCGATGGAATGGCGCATTCAAAAACCGAACAAGAAAATGCTTTTCTGTGCCCTCGCCCCGGGCATCCTCATCTACTCGTTCATCATCGTCTTTCCCATCCTGTTCTCGATCTTCTACAGCTTCTACGACTGGACGGGGGGCGACGACCTCAACTTCATCGGTATCGGCAACTACATCCTGATGCTCCACGACGCCGATTTCTTCCTGTCCTTCAGGAACACCGCCGTCATCACCGCGCTCAACGTCGTCGGCCAGGTCGGGGTGGGCCTGGCGATCGCGATCGTCCTGACCCGCGAGTACGTGAAGCTGCCGGGCCTCCACCGGACCCTCATCTTCATGCCGGTGATCATCTCCCCCGTCGTGACGGGCCTGATCTGGTCCATCGTCTACAACAACCGGAGCGGGCTCCTGAACCTCGCCCTCCGTTCCCTGGGCCTCGGATCCTGGATCCAGCTCTGGCTCGACAACCCTGATATCGTGCTCGGCTCGATATCGGTGGCGGTCATCTGGCAGTACATCGGGCTCTACATGGTCATCCTGCTCGGGGCCCTGGAGAACATCCCCCAATCGGTCATCGAGAGCAGCATGATCGACGGGGCGAGCCCCTTCCAGCAGGCGATCAAGATCATGATCCCCATGATCTACCCGACCCTCAAGGTCGCCGTCATGATCTGCCTCGCCGGAACCCTCAAGATCTTCGACCATATCTTCGTGATGACCGGAGGCGGGCCGGGAAAGAGCTCCATGACGATGACCCAGTACGACTACAACATTTCGTTCAACATGCTCCGGTTGAGCTACGGCTCCACCCTGTCGATCGGCATCATCGTGATCATCTTCGTTATCACCGGGGCGACGCTCAAGGTCATGGGAGGGAAGCGGTATGAGTAGGAACGACGTGACCGTGGGCAAGATCCTGCTCAACGTTTTCATCCTGATTTTTTCCCTGACCTGCGTCTTCCCGATCGTGTGGATCGCCTATACCTCGCTCAAGACCTTGCCCGAGTACTCGAAGAGCGCCCTGAGCCTTCCGCACGCGCCGACTTTCGACAACTATCTCAAGATCTTCAAGTACACGAGATTCGACATCTACTTCACCAACAGTGTCCTGGTGAGCGTGTCCACCCTCACGGTCGTGCTCCTCATCGCCTTCGTGACGGGATACTTCCTGTCCCACTACAAGTTCAAGTCGCGGAATTTCATCTACGCCTACTTCATGGTCGGGATGGTCATCCCGACCCAGGCCTGGCTCCTGCCGATCTTCATCCAGTTCAAGAAGCTGGGCATCCTCGACAGGCCCTTCACCCTCGTCCTGCCCTATATCGCCTTCGCCCTGCCGACGGCGATCTTTCTCATGGAAAGCTACGTGAAGGGAATCCCGATGGAGATGGAGGAGGCCGCCATCATGGAGGGGTGCAGCTGGAGCCGGTTCATGTCGAGCATCATGGCCCCGCTCTGCGCTCCCATCCTCTCGACGATCACCATCCTGAGCTTCAACGGTTCCTGGAACGAGTTTCCCTTCGCCCTGGTCCTGCTGAACAGCAAGGAGCTCAAGACGATGCCCGTCGCGCTGACGATGTTCTCGGGCGCGTACACCACCAACTACACCCAGATGATGGCGGCCCTCACCGTGGCCGTGCTGCCCGTCATCATCATCTACCTTCTTTTCTCGAAGCAGATCATCAAGGGCATGACAGCCGGCGCGGTCAAGGAATAGGAACAGAGCCCGCGGCGGTTGCGCCGCGGCTCCATGAGTTTTTTACAAGGAGTTATCCATGAAGAATCGTATCGGTGTGCAGAGCTACTGTTTCCGCGATTTCCCCGAGAACGCCGAGGTCGCCAAACTCGTTTCGGGCCTCGGTCTCGACGCGATCGAGGTCTGCGGCGTCCATGTCGATTTCCAGAAGCCGGGAAGCTTCGCTTCCGCCCTCGCCGCGTACGGGAAGTCCGGCGTCGGCGTCGTATCCACCGGGGTGAACCAGGTCACCGCCGACTTGAGGGCGATGGACGGCCTCTTCGGCTTTTCGAAGGCGGCAGGCGCCTCGGTCATGAGCGTCGACTTCGCCCTTCAGAACCTCGACGGCTCCATCGCCTGCGCCGAGAGCTACTCCGAGCGGTACGGGGTCAACCTGGGCGTCCACAACCACGGCGGGCGGCACTGGCTCGGTTCGGTCCAGGCCCTCGACTGGGTTTTCTCCCGAACCACGAAGCGGATCGGCCTGACCCTGGACACCGCCTGGGCCCTCGACGCGGGGGAGGATCCCGTCGCCATGGTCGAACGCTACGGCGAGCGGATCCATGCCGTCCACCTCAAGGATTTCACCTTCACCGGGAACGGGAAGCCCGAGGACGTGATCGTCGGAAAGGGAAACCTCGACCTCCGCACACTGAAGGCGGCCCTCGATTCCGTCGGCTTCTCGGGGCCTCTGATCATCGAGTACGAGGGCGACGCGTCCAACCCCGTTCCCGCCCTCAAGGAATGCGTGACCATCATCCGGTCGGTTTTTTAAAGGGAGGGGACCGATGAACCATCCAGGAATCAAGGCCTGCATCGTCGGAACCGGCTTCATCGGTCCCGCCCACCTGGAAGCCCTGCGCCGCCTCGGCGTCGGCGTCTCGGGCCTCGTCGAGATGTCCGAGGAATTCGCCCGGCGCAAGGCCGGGGAACTCGGCATCGATCGGGCCTACGCTTCGCTCGAGGAGGCTCTCGCCGATCCCGAGGCTTCGGTCTTTCACCTCGCGGTGCCGAACCACCTCCATTTCCCGCTCGCGAAGAAGGTTCTCCAGGCCGGCAAGCACGTCGTCTGCGAAAAGCCCCTCGCCATGACGAGCGCGGAATCGGCCGAACTCCTCGCGCTCGCGAGGGGATCCGGCCGGGTCTGCGCCGTGAACTACAACCTCAGGTTCTATCCCCTCGTGCGCGAGGCCAGGGAACGGATCGCGAAGGGCGAGGTGGGGAAAATCCATCTCGTGCACGGATCCTACCTTCAGGATTGGCTCCTCTACGACACCGACTGGAACTGGCGCCTGGAGTCGGGAAAGGGCGGGGCCCTTCGCGCCGTATCCGACATAGGCACCCACTGGCTGGACATGGTCGGCTTCGTGACCGGACTCGAGGCCGAATCGGTGTTCGCCGATACGGTCACCGTCCACGCCGCGAGAAAGCGGCCGACGAGGGCGGGGGAGACCTTCGGGGGAAGCGCCTCCGCCGGGTTCGAGGATGTCCCCATCTCGACCGACGATTTCGCCACCATCCTCATCCGATACAGGGGAGGGGCGAGAGGATCGCTCACCGTTTCCCAGGTCAGCGCCGGCCGCAAGAACTCCCTCTCGTTCGAGATCGACGGCGCGGCCGAATCCCTCTCCTGGAATTCCGAGAGCCCGAACGGCCTCCTGATCGGCCGGCGCGACGGTCCGAACCTCGTCCTGCCCAAGGATCCGGCCCTCCTTTCAGGCTATGCCTGCGAGGCGTCCTGGTATCCGGGCGGCCACCAGGAAGGCTATCCCGACACCCTGAGGAGCGCGTTCGCGAACATCTACCGCTACATCGAGAATGGCGATTTTTCGATCAAGCCGGAATTCCCGACCTTCGAGGACGGGCATCGCGAGATGCTCCTCTGCGACGCGATCGCGGAGAGCGCCGTCCGGGGCCGGTGGACTCCCGTCGCGGATCGGTGATTCGCACGGGACCCGGGCCGCCGGGTCCCGGCCTAGGCCTGCCTCCGCTCGTAGCGGGAGATGAAGCTTTCGGGAATCACCAGGAAGTCCTTCGTCTTGGCGCTCGAGGGCGCCCATTCGATCTCGCCCTGGCGCATGGCCTTGCCCAGGCCCAAGTCGGTGTCCGCCTTCGAGAGCCCCACGTGGGAGACGATCCAGGCTATCATTCCCTCGGCCTCGACCTTGAGGCTGCCGTCGTAGATCTTGACGCCGAAGCGGCGGGCGTAGCTCGCCGCACCCTGGCAGAACCGGTCCTTCACGTCCTCGACGACGAGCTCCGAGATCGCGAGGTTCGAGGCCCTGATCCGGTCGGCCAGGATCGTGATGACTTTGAGGGCGAATTCCCCGTTCGTCAGGATCAGCTTCTCGAAGACCTCGGCCGTGACGACGAGGAGGGTCGATTGCTTCGTGGCGACGGCCGTCGCCGACCGGGGCTTGCCGTCGATCAGGGTCATCTCGCCGAAGAAGCCGTTGGCCTGATCGATGGTCTTGAGGAGGGTCTCGCCCCCGACCGTTTTTTTCCGGAGCTCGACCGCACCGGACTTGAGTATGTACATCTCGCTTCCCGCGTCGCCCTCGCGAAAGATCGTGACGCCCGCTTCCATCGTTTTTACTACCGGATCAGCCATGATTTCCCCCTGCTGTTCGTGGCGAAGGCGCGGCGCCGAAGTCGACCCGCCGGCCTTTCGATGTTTCCCACGATCCAAGTCTACTCTCCTTTGTTTTCTTGGTCAAAGCCAGGCCCACCGCTTTGCGTGGCGGAGGCTTGAGCTTTCGGCGAAAAGCGGTATAGCCTGAGCCCGAGTTGACGGGGGTGAACATGAAGGTCTGCATTTACGGGGTCGGCGCCGTCGGCGGCCTCATCGGCGCGAGGCTTGCCGATCAAGGCTGTTCGGTGAGCGCGGTCGCGAGGGGTGCCACGCTCGAGGCCCTCCGCGCGAGGGGACTCGGGGTTTCCGAGGGAGGGACGGTCGCGACCTTTCCCGTTGAGGCGAGGGAGAACCCCGCCGACCTCGGGGTCCAGGATATCGTCGTCGTCGCGGTGAAGTCCCAGTCCATCCCCGAGGTCGCCGGCCGCATCGGGCCCCTCGTCGGTCCGGACACGATCGTGCTCCCGGCGATGAACGGCGTGCCGTGGTGGTTTTTCCAGGGCTTCGGCGGGAGGCTCGAGGGCACGGTCCTCGACTCGGTCGATCCCGGCTCCCTCATGGCTCGGGCCGTTCCCGCCGCGAACGTCCTCGGCGCCGTCGTGCATTTCAGCGTTTCCTCGCCCGAACCGGGCCTCGTCGCGCCGGGACCCGGCAGAAGAATCATCGTCGGCGAGCCGTCGGGCGAGGCGAGCGGCAGGGCCGGTTCCGTCTCCGCCCTGTTCGAGCGCTCGGGCTTCGATTCCCCCGTGTCGACCCGGATACAGGCCGATGTCTGGTACAAGCTCTGGGGGAACATGACGATGAATCCGATCACGGCCTTTACCGGGGCGACGACTGACAGGATCCTCGACGACCCCCTCCTGGCCCGTTTCTGCCTCGACGCCATGGCCGAGGCGAAAAGGATCGGCGAGGCGATCGGCTGCCGCATCGAGCAGACGGGGGAGGAGAGGAACGCCGTGACCCGGAGCCTCGGCTCGACCAAGACCTCGATGCAGCGGGACGCCGAGGCGGGCAGATCCCTCGAGCTCGACGCGATCGTCGACGCCGTCAGGGAGATCGGCCGCCTGGTCGGGGAACCGACCCCGACCATCGACATCCTCTTCGGCCTCGCGCGGATGTTCGCCCGGGAGCGCGGACTCTATCCGCGCTGACGGACTCGGGTGCCGGGATCACCGGAGGAAAAGCCTCGCGAGCATGCGGGCGTAGGCCGTGCGGCTTTTCGAGTCCTCGAGGCTGAATCCGGTGGTCGAGGCGAACAGTTCCGGGGTGATCGCCGGCATGAAGAGCGCCCCGATGAAGGCCGTCGCCTTGGCTTTCGCCTCGTCGTTGTCTCCAAAAATCATCGAAAGGGTCTCTTCGACGTTCGCCATGGATCGGGCGGCGTGGCATTTGTCTCCTTCGCCATTGAGAATTCCGGTGAACTCGGCGTCGACAATTTTGGGATAGCGCTGGGCGCCGTCCAGAATATAGTTCGCAAAGGATTCGAGCCTTTCTCCCGGGACCGCATCCCCCTCGCTCAGAATCTCGTTCCAGTCCGCGTTCGCGTTGTCGAGGGCCATGGTCATGGCTTCCTCGATGAGCTGATCCTTGGACCTGAAGTGGTAGTTGATCGCGGCGATATTGACCCCCGCTTCGGAGGATATGGCCCTGACCGTCGCCTTTTCGATGCCGTCGCGTTCGATGCAGGCAAGCGTCGCTTCGAGTATCCTCGTTTCTGTCGCGGTTCTTTTTTTCTCCATGGTGCCCTCGATTCAAACAGCGGTTTGACCGACTATAGTCCCCCGTGGATAGGGGGTCAATACGGGGCCTCCCTTCCGTCCGCGAACTCTCCCGAAGAGAGGCCGAAGAGGCTGCTCGCCTGCTGCCGGCGAAATCCGGCGCGTTTCATTCTCGTTCCGAGGCTCTCGCATCGCGCCGCGAGCCTCCCGATTTCCGAACGGAGGAAGGCTGACGCCTCCCGAACGTCCTCCCGATGCTGGGGCTTGATGTCGAACATGAGCGGCCGCCCTATCTCCACGACGCAGAATCCTGAGAGGTTGAAGCGTCCCGTCTCCTTCGATCCGCCGACGTCGGACAGGATCGTCAGTATCGACGAGGAATCATGCCAGATCCCGACCGGTATTATCGGCACCCCCGTTTCGGCCGAAATGCGCACCGCGCCGGTTCTGGCCGGGGAAATTCCCGCTTCCGGGGTGAGTTGTCCCTCGGGAAAAATGCCGATCGAAATTCCCCTTCCGATCGCCTCGCCCGCCGCCGCGATGGAGACTTGTCCCGTTCCGCGAAGGACCGGGATGTTCCCGGCTGCGGAGAGGACCCTTCCCACGATGGGAACCTGGAACACGTTCGTCGCTACGAGTATCGAGAGTTCCCGCTTGGCGACGAGATGGAGGAGGAGGGGATCGAGGGTCGTCGGGTGGTTCGCCGCGAAGACGACGGGGGTGAGGGGAGGGGGAGTGCCGAGGATAACCGCGTTCCTGAACGCGATACGCGCGGCTCCGGAGAGCAGCCTCCTGCAGAAATTCCCATCGCGGCTACGGGTGTTTTCGATTCTGCCACTGGTTCTAACATGTGATTCAAACATATGTATGAATATAACGCAGGGATCAATAAAGGTCAAACATATGTTTGAATATGGTGAACACGACGGGCCGGGCGGCCTGCCGTGGGTTCACGGATCGGGCCGAAAAATGTTGTACGGCGTTGTCGCCGATCGGATCCCGTCCATGATCGAGCGGGGAACGCTCAAAGAAGGGGGCGCTTGCCTTCCATTCGAACCTTGAGCGAGCGATTTGGCGTCAGCGTCAACACGGTGCGGGAGGCATACATCCTGCTCGAGACCCAGCGCTTTATCGAGGTCAAGCCGCGATCGGGGTACTACGTGAGGCGTATGGTTCCTCCCGTCGCGGGACATGCTCGGTCCATGCCGACCCTCGATCCGCGCGAGGTGACGATGTGCCGGATCTACGGGGAGCTGGTCGACCGGAGGGACAACCGGGATGCCGCCTCGTTCGCCATCGCCCTGCCCGACCCGGCCCTTCTGCCCGTGAGAAGGCTCGAGCGAGCCTTCCTCTCGATCCCGAATTTCAACAACCCGCTCGGGTTTCTGGTTTCAGACGAGCGAAAAAGGGCCCTTGTCGACCTCCTCGAACGTTTCCAGGTTCCGCCCATCGAGGACGATCTCTACGGCGAGCTCCCGTTCGCAGGGAAGCGTCCCTCCACCTGCAAGGGGTTTGACAAAACGGGAAACGTGATCCTGTTTTCCGCATCGGGCAGATTCGGCAACTGCCTTCGGCTGAACGCCGGCATATGGAACCCTGCGGTTGAAAACGCCGTTCGGCGGCTGGGAGCTCTCGTCTGCGGCATGAAACCGCAATCGGCGACCACGTAGCAGCGACGGCGTCGCCGTCGCGTAAAGAAGTCCCGCCTCGCACTGATCCACCGGCTGTGTCCATATTAATAGACGGCAACTGAGGCTTTTTCGCCTTCCTCGTCCTCGTTAGGCTTCCTCTCGAACGAGGAGGAAGGGATGAATGTAATCGCGTTGATTTCCTATGTCGCGGTGATGTCGATCACGCCGGGGCCGAACAACCTCATGCTCGCGGCTTCGGGCGTCAAATTCGGCTTCAGGAGGACGGTCCCGTCATTTTCGGGATGGCCTTCGGCATCGAGGTTCAGGTCGTCCTTGTCACCCTTATCCTCGGAACCATCCTGCAGTGGTTCGGGAGCATACGCCGGGTTCTCGCCGTGATCGGCTGCGCCTCCCTGTGTCCGCCGGGACACGGGATCAGTATGTCCGGCCTGGCCCGTGAAGTCCGTGCGGCGTTTGCCTTCCTGCGGGGAAACGGGGGCAAAGACCGGCCTCATTCGCGGCCCCGGACAAGGAAACGGCCGTCTGCCTGTGCCGGCGACTTTCCCTAAAAAAAAGCGTCCCCCCGCAAGGGGACGCCGCGATTCTCGGACCAGCCCTAAAATCTACTTTTTTTTCGCCTGCTCGAGCTCCAGGGTGAAGGTCGGCCTGTCGCAGACCTCGGCCGGGCCGTAGTACTGGATGGCTCCCGGGAAGGTGTAGGCGGTCTTCACGGCCCATTCCTCGCGCTTGGCGGCGAAGGCCTTGAAGGGCTTTCCGTCGAGCTCGACGAGGGCCTTCTTGATGACGGGCTTCTTCTCGCCGTGGCGCTGCTCGAGGTTCATCATCATCGTGAGCGGGATGCCGCCGGCGGTCCAATCCTTCGCGCTCTTGTTCAGGTTCCTCACCGAGGCGATGTAGCCGGTCAGGCCCTCGGCGATGAGGAGGAAGGCCGTGTAGCCCAGGGAGTAGCAGTAGTCGGCGTCGAAGTTGGACGGGAAGGCGCAGCGCCCCTCGTACCCGAAGAAATGGGCGAGGGCCGAGAACTTGCCCTTGTACTTTCCGGCCTTCTTGAGCTCGGCGAGCCGGGCTTCCACCATCGCGATGAGGAGCTTCTCGGTCTCGATGCGCGAAACCTGGACGTTGCCGTGGGGATCGCGGTCCATCAGGAACTGCTTGGCGATTTCGGCGGGAAGGGCGGCGAAGGCCGCGGCCGAGGCCTTGGAGAGGTTCTTCGCGAGGAAGGCCTTCTGGGCGTCGAAGTCCTTGCAGGCGGCGAAGTCGGCGGCCTTGGCGGCGAGGAGGTCGTTGAGCTCGCCGATCAGGACCTTGATCTCGGGCACGAACTCGATGAGGCCCTCCGGGATGAGGGCGACGCCGAAGTTGTCGCCGTTGGCGGCGCGGGCCGCGACGACGGAGACGATCCCTTCGGCGACCGCCTTCAGGGTCATCTTCTTCGCCTCGACCTCCTCCGAGATGAGGCAGATGTTCGGGCTGCACTCGAGGGCGCACTCGAGGGCGATGTGGCTCGCCGAGCGGCCCATGAGCTTGATGAAGTGCCAGTACTTCTTGGCGCTGTTGGCGTCGCGCTCGATGTTGCCGATCAGCTCGGCGTAGGTCTTGGTGGCGGTATCGAAGCCGAAGGAGGTCTCGATGTACTCGTTCTTGAGGTCGCCGTCGATCGTCTTGGGCACGCCGATCACCTGGGTTTTCTCGCCCTTGCCGACGAAGTACTCGGCGAGGAGGGCCGCGTTCGTGTTGGAGTCGTCCCCGCCGATGATGACGATCGCGTCGAGGCTGTGCTTCTTGGCCGTGGCGAGGGCGGCGGCGAACTGCTCCGGAGTCTCGATCTTGGTCCGGCCCGAGCCGATCATGTCGAAGCCGCCGGCGTTCCGGTATTCGTTCATGAAGGACGCGGTGATCAGGACGAAGTCATCCTCGATGAGGCCGGAGGGGCCGCCCTTGAAGCCGACGAGCTTGGAGTTCTTGTTGCCGGCCTTGAGGCCGTCGAAGATGCCGGCGATGACGTTGTGGCCGCCGGGGGCCTGCCCTCCCGAGAGGATGACGCCGACCGTGAGCTTTTTCTGGGCGTCGAGGCCCTTGCCCTTGACGAACCGGGCGACCGGCTTGCCGTAGGTGGCGGCGAAGATCTTCTTCATCTCGCCCTTGTCGGCGATGGAATCGGTCGGCTTGCCGAGTTCGATACCGATGGAGGCGAGGTCCTTGGCGAGGACAGCGGGCAGCTTCGGCTTGTAGGCGTAACGCGCTTTCTGCAGGGGGGAAATATTCATGGCAGCTCCTTCGACGATAGAATTACCCGAAGCGGGGGCATCCGGCACCTCGAGGTCCCGGAAAGGCTCAGGTATGGATTTGCTGTGGAGTGTACCCTCAATCGCCGCCCAATTTCAATGGCAGGGTTCTCTCGTCCTCGGCTCAATCGGAAGACGGGGTCGATCCAGCCGGGGTATCCATCCCCGATCCGCCATGGTTTCTTCTTTACCGTTTCACCGTACCAGCATCAGCCATCCGGTGCCGATCGCGATGGTCAGCACCGTGATCGGCAGGCCCACCCTGAGGTAGGTTCCGAACCGGATCTCCACCCCGTATTTTTTCGCCCCCTCGGCGACGATGAGGTTCGCGACCGACCCGAGAAGGGTGAGGTTCCCCGCGAGGGTGCTCGACATGGCGAGGAGGAGCCAGGCCGTCTGTTTGTCGGCGAAGGCGTCGATCAGCGGCCTGAAGAGAAGCACGGTCGGCACGTTCGAGATGAGGTTCGAGAAGACGGTGGAGAAACCGACGAAGAGCACCGGGCTTTTCGTGATCGCCGGCAGGGCCCAGGCGACCGCGGCCTTGAACGCGTCCGTTCCCTTCACCGCCTCGGTGATGATGAAGAGCGAGGCGAAGAACACGAGAAGGCTGAAATCCACCTCGCGGACCACCCGTTCGCTCCTGACCCGTCGGGTGACGAGGAGGACGGAGGCTGCGGCGAGGCTCGCGAGGGCTATCGGCGCGCCGAGGAAGCAGGCTGCGATCATTCCCGCGATGGCGAGGAGGCACTTCACGAGGAGGGGACGGTAGCAGGCCGAGGATCCCCTATTGTGGAGGGCGAAGCGTTTGGCGGGGAAGTCCCTCCTGAAGCTGAGGATGATGATCATATAGGCGACGGCGAGGCCGAGGAGGGCGGGTACGGCGAGCCTCGCGGCGAAGGATGAGAAGGGGATGGCGCTCGAAGCGCCGATCAGCATGTTCTGGGGGTTGCCGATGATCGTCGCCATCGACCCGATGTTGGCCGAGGTCGCGACGGCGATGAGGTAGGGGACGGGGTTGAGGTAGGCGGCGAGGCAGAGCTCCGCGACGAAGGGGGTGAGCATCAGGCAGATCGTGTCGTTGAGGAATAGGGCCGAGAGAATTCCGGACGCCGCGCAGACGAGGGCGAGGAGCTGCCTCGGGCTTCGGGCGAGGGTGAGGATTCGTGCCGAGGCCAGCGAGAAGAATCCTGAGAGCTTGAGGTTCGCGTTGATGACCATCATCGACAGGATCAGGGCTATCGTGTTGAGGTCGATCGCCTTGTAGGCGTCGGTCAGGGTGAGGGCCCCTACGGCGACGAGGGCGGTCGCCCCCGCGAGGGCGATGGCCGAGCGGTTCATGCGGAGTCCCGGCAGGGCTCCGACGGCGATCCCGAGGATGGCTACGATGATGACGGAATCGGTGAGCAGCTGGTTCATGACGGGATACTACCCGAAACGGCCAGGAGGGACAAGTTTCGGGCAAGGCTCAGCGGCTTTGTTTGCCGTGGCCCCCTATCCCGCACACCTCGGCGAGAATTCCGAACGCTTCGAGCGAGGAGTCTCTCGGCACGAGGCAGCCCGTGCTCATGATAAAGCCCCGCCTTCCTCCGCCAATTGCCGCGGCTCGAACCGCTGCTTCCGTGAGCTCTGTTTCCTTTCCGGGAAGGAACAGAATCGGATTGATGTTTCCTTTCACCGCCATGGCCGGGGATACCGCGTCGAAGGCCTGGGTCAGTTCCACGGGATAGTCAAGGTCGAGGCCGTCGGCGCCGGATTTCGCAATGTCGGGCAGGAGAGCCCTGGTGTTCCCGCAGATATGCAGGATGGAGAGTCCCCCCCTTCTCCGTATATGGTCGGTGAGGCTTATTTCGTACGGCAAGGCGAATGATCGGTAGAATTCCGGCGAAATGAGGCTGCCCGATGCGGGCCCTTCACCGATCCAGATAAACCGTGCACCGTCATCCAGGAGTTCGGATGCTTGACGCAGGACCTGTTCATGGCGTCGGTCGAGCATCGCCCTGACGCCTTCGGGGTTGTCGATGAGGCTGATCATGAAACGTTCGATGCCAAAGAGAAAGGCACCCTGGGTAAAGGTGCCCGATATGCCGACGCAGACCGCCTGCTTTTCCTTGATGCGATCAGGCATGAATTTCATGGTTTCACGCATGCCGGGATGGAAAAGCTCAGCCTTTTGGATCCGCTCATCGTCCATGTCCACGATGTCCGTATGCGTTATGGACATCACGTCGTTCAAGGGGATCTTCAATTCAAGCGCCTCGTCGAGGAGAACGCCGCCGTTGCCGACAGAAGGTTTGGCTGCCTGCTTCCCTGAAAGACAGATGTTTACGTAGAGGCCGTCCACGGGGAGATGGTCAGCGCACACGGTGAGCGCGCGTGCGTGGGTTTCCGGATCACATTCGAGCTCCCGCAAAGGCACCCGAGCATAGGCAGACGCGAAGGCCGAATCGATGAGGGGAAAGCACGGCATTCGTTCGGTCTGTTGCTTCAACAGCGCGCGTTCGACGATTTCTCGACTCGTCATTGTATCGGTCTCCCTATCACCCATGGCGATTGGCGGGAATTACGAAATCCCGGCACGCCCGTACCATGGCATCGAGGTTTTCCGGGGGGGTCATCTTCGGGACGCCGCATCCGGGAGAGAAAACGAGCCCGCTTGTCATGCCGCTTGCTTCAAGAAGCCGGAGAGATTCGTCGTAAACCGCGCCGGGGGTTTCTTGCAGAAGAAAACTGGTATTGAGGTTTCCTTTGAGGCAGACCTCTGGTCTTATCAGCCTCCTTGCCTCGGCCAAAGGAACCGCCGCATCAATTTCGAGTCCCGCGATTGGTATTTCCCTCATCAACGGGAGGACATGCGAAGAGTTTCCGCAGACATGAACCCACACGTCGCAGCCCCGACCTTTGAGCGTGTCGACCGCCCTTCCGAGGTAGGGTACGACGAAGCGTTCGAATAGATTCGGTGTCAGAAGACTCGAGGCCGATTCTCCCATCTGGATACCATGGACCCCCGTCGAAATCATCGCCTCTCCGTAGGCAATGACGAGGTCAGTACAATACTCGAGGAACTGGGTCAGGGTCTGTTCGTTCTGATCGTATAGATCGTACATGAACGCCTGGACGCTCCGCAGGATGCAGGCGAGGCCGAAGGGCCCCGAATCGATATTCGCCTGAATATAGGAATCATCGCCCGCCCGCTTCATGACGATGCGAGCCGATTCGAGGACCCGGCGCATCGGCGGGGTATCGGCGGGGTTTGGAAACGGAAGCTTCGTATACCCTCCGACCGATTCGAGAAGCGGACTGGAACTTTTCGTTTCATCGTCTTCCGGATATTCGAGCTTTCCCCCCAAGGCTTCGTGAAATACCCAATTGTCCTTCGAGACGTAAATTCCATCGAAATCGAAAGTCGATCTCTCCGTCAGGAGGGTTTCGGCCATCGTTCCCGGATCGAGGAAGTAATCGCGTTGATGTACGCGCGCATGCCTCGCGGCGGCGGCGATACTGATGGGAAAGACCGGAAAACGTTCGACCCGTTCTCCATGGACGGCTTTGCGAACCAATTCAAGACCGTTCATCGGGACCTCCTTTATAAAATGAATCATCCGTTGGATAATTCTGATTCTGATGTCCAAATTGTCAAGTAAATATTCTATAAACGGGTGAATAATTAAATAAAATGAAATATATGATTGACAACTAATTAAAGCGAATCCATCATTTATCTATCCCTTCGATGAAGGGGTAGAATATTGAAGGAGGAGTCAAGGTGAAAAAAGCGAGCCTAGTATTCCTGGTGCTTCTGGTCGCGGGTGGAATGATTTTCGCCGCGGGCGGCAAGAAATTCGAGGGCAAGAAAATTTCCGTCCTCTACATGTCGTCCACCTACGCTGACGCCGCGCGAGATCTCGCGGTGAAATTCGAACAACAGACCGGCTGCAAGGTTGAGGTCGTCGATTATCCCTACCTGAACCTCTATGAGAAGATGGGTCTCGACCTGTCGACGAATACGGGTTCCTACGATGTCGTTCAAATCGCGTGCCAATGGGATGGCGAGTTTGAGCCATACCTCGAGGGCCTTGAGCCGTACATAAAACGTGACAAATTCGACTCGAAGGATATCATCGATAGCGTTTGGGACCAGTCGGGAAAGTGGAACAACAAGGTCATGGGGATTCCGATGACTGACACCCCGTACCTCCTTTCGTACCGGACCGACCTCGTGAAGAAAGTCCCGGATACCTGGGATGATTTTTTCAAGATCTGCGATAAGCTTCTCGATCCCGCGAAGGGCTTCTACCCGATAGCGGTACCCGGGGCGAAGGAACAGTTCGATTGCCTTTTCATGATCGCTCAGTGGTCGTTGGGCGGTTCGTGGGCGGACAAAAACTGGAAGGTGACGATCAATAGCCCGGAAACCCGGAAGGCCCTCGAAATCGCGAAGAAGATGATGAAATACGCCGATCCCGCGGCCTCCTCATGGGGCCTTCCTGAAGCCGACGCAGCCTTCCTTCAGGGACACGCGGCTTTCTGCTTCTCCTGGCCGACGCTGGGCGTCACGGTGAACGGTGACAATCCGGATAAATCGAGCGTCGTCAATAAATGGGGTCTGGCTCAATTTCCGAAGGAAAAAACCGGTCTGACGAACCTCTCATCGTGGGACCTGGGCATTCCCCAGGCTTCAAAGAACAAGGATGCGGCGTGGGAATGGATCAAGGCCTATACTGACCTCAAATTCCAGCTCGATATTTTCCATAAATATACGATCCTCTCTCCGCGGAAGTCGTTCTGGGCTAATCCCGACATAAAGAACTCAAAACTGGCTCCCCATGCGGACGCAAAGGCTATCATGTGGTGGCGGATACCCGCCGGTACGATGTGCGAGACGTTCATCAGGAATGCCGTCGCAAACTATGTAACCGATCAGTGGGATATGGAGAAAGCCGTGTCGTACATGGAAGAAAACTTCAAGAAGACGCTCAGCGATTATCCGCCATCGGCCGGAGTCCTTAACTCGGGAAGATAGCCTCTCGATCGGCTTTATTGCATTCCGGCGGGCGCTCCCGGATAGTCCGCCGGAATGTCTGGAGGTTCGTCGCATGCTTATTTCCAGGAACGTCAAGGAGACGAGGAAGGATCGAATTCTTTCCTGGGTATTCATCATGCCAGTCATCATCATCCTTCTCGTGACGGCGTTTATTCCGCTCGGTTACGGTTTGGTCCTGAGCTTTTTCAAGTACAAACTCAACATGCCGGGGATGAAGCCCCTTTTCATCGGCTTCGACAACTACATCAACATGTTCAAGGATGAAATGTTCGTTCAATCCCTGACGAACAATATAACCTTCGCCATTCTCTCCGTTACGATCGAGGTCGTGGTGGGCATCGTCGTGGCGATGATGCTGTCCGATGATTCGAAGAGGTCCCGCCTCATTACCACGATACTTCTGGTGCCGATGATCATCGCTCCCGTTGCGGCCGGCACCCTCTGGCGCATGATGTTCGACAGAACCTATGGGGTCATCAACTACCTGCTGTCCCTGATTCACCTGGGCCCGGTGTCCTGGCTCTCCGATTACCACATCGCGATATTTTCAATAATTTTCGTTGATTTCTGGCAATTCATGCCCTACGTCGCCGTTCTCGTCCTGTCCTCGTTGAAGGCGATACCGGATAGTTTCATAGATGCCGCTCGCGTTGACGGCGCCTCGTCGTTCGACATCTTCGGCAAGATAGTCCTCCCGGTGATATCTCCGGTCATCATCATCGTGACCATGATCCGGTTCATCGACGCCTTCAAGGTTTTCGATACGGTTTTCGTCATGACCCAGGGCGGGCCCGGAAGCTCCACCGAAATGCTGCCGACCTACATCTATCGGCAGGGGATCAAGTTCTTCCAGGTCGGGTATTCGTCCGCTTCGGCCATCCTTTTTATCATCGCGATGTCGGTGGTCGCGGTCCTGTTCAACAAGCTGAGGACGCGGCAACTCAGGAGACTGAATTAGCATGAAAGACCGGTTGACTTCGAAAAGTTCACTCAGCAATTTTCTGGGCAGGCCCTTCAAGGTCATCGTGCTCGCCATCATCGTGCTCGCCGTGCTGTTCCCGCTCTATTGGCTGGTCATCAACGCCTTCAAGATGGAGCAGGAGTATTTCGCCCGTCCCCCCATAATGTTTCCCCATCATGGGACGCTCCAGAACTTCTCCGAGATTTTCCAGAAATACAAGTTGCCCCTCGGTTTCATGAATTCTTTCCTCATCGGATCGTTGACGGCGATCTTCACCGTCTTTTTCGGAAGCCTTGCCGCCTACTCCCTGACGAACGGCTTTCTCCCGAGAAGGATCAAGGAGGTCTTCGCCGGCTGGTTCCTGATCCAGAAAATGTATCCGGCGATCGTCATCGCCGTCCCGGTTTTTTTCGTCATTTCGCGGCTCCATTTGATGGACAACATCTTCGCCCTGATCCTGATGAATACCAGCTTCAATCTGCCGCTCGTCCTGTTGCTCATGATCGGCTTCTACCAGGAGGTCCCCTATGAGGTCGAGGAGCAGAGCATGCTCGACGGCTGCAACCTGTGGCAGCGATACGCGTGCATTACCACGCCCATGACCAAGACGGGGCTTGTCGCGGTAGGCATGCTTACCTTCGTCGCGAGCTGGAATGAATTCCTCTATGCGGTCATACTGACGATCGTCAGGGCGAAGCCGTTGACGGTCATCATCGCCGGATTTATCACGGACAAGGGACTCGCGTGGGGCCCGATGGCGGCAATGGGGTGCATCGTCATCCTTCCCGTCATCGTACTCATGTGGGCGATGCAGAAGGATTTTATCAGCGGGGTTTCGGCAGGGGCTCTTAAAGGATAACTGTTTTTATGATAGACGTTCAGACAACCATCCAGCGGGAGCGATACGGGCTTATCCTGCGGTCGATTTCGAGATACAAACGGATTACCAGGTCCGAGCTCGCCAAAATACTGAAAGTGAGTTCTTCGGCGCTGGTCAAATATATCAAGACGCTGATCAACGCCGGGATCATCAGCGAAACCGACCAGATGGACGGCAACGGGGGCGGCCGCAGATCGGTCTTCCTCGAGTACAATCCGAAGGGAGGCTCCATCATAGGGGTCGCCATCTATCGGACCTATATCGATGCCGGGATCCTGGCGATCAATGGCGACCTTTTGGACAATCGGGTATACCCGTGTCCTGAGATTCTGGAAAAGGAGGCCTTCCTCGCTGAATTGTTCGGAATCGTCGAGGATGCCGTCCGCAAGGCGGAGCAGTTCACCGCAAAAAACAAGATCCTCGCCATCGGCGTCGCGATGGGCGGCCATCTCGATGCTTCGACGGGCATATCCTACGACTTCATGTTCGCCAGGCACTGGCGGGATGTCCCGCTCAAGAAGCTCATGGAAGAACGCTTCGGCCTCCCCCTCTTTCTCATCAAGGACACGAACGCGTGCGCCCTGGGGGAGCAGTACTACGGCAACGGCATCGGCATTGACAACTTCCTTTCCGTCTGGCTCGGAAGCGGAGTCGGGCTCGGGATCGTAATCGACGGAAAGAACTATACGGGCGCGTCCGGTTATGCCGGCGAGATTGGACATACAAGGGGCGAGGAAAAGACGGCGTTCTGCTACTGCGGCCATACGGGTTGCCTGGAAAGTAGAACGTCGCAGGAATACATTCTGGCCGAATGCCGGAAGGGGTTGGACCGCCAGGTGCGGAGCAGCCTCCGCGACCTGTGCGAAGACAATTCCAAACTGCTCTCGATCGGCGACGTCATACGGGCGGCGAACGAAGGCGATCGTTTTTCCATGAACGTTTTTTCGGCGGTGGGGAAATCCCTCGGCGACAAGCTCAGCGACATCGCCAACATTTTCAATCCCGAGCTCATCTCCCTGCGCGGACCGGTCATCGACGGGAACGATTTCCTGTTCGAGACGATACGGCGGATCGTCATCGACCAGAGTCTCAGGGAGATCACCTCCGGCCTGACCGTCATGTACTCGACCGTCGACGAACGTATCCACCTGAAGGGGATCTGCGGGATGATTGTGAACGAATTGGCGTTTGAGTTGGGGATTAAGCCATGAGGTCGCGTGAACGGGTCGATGCAGCCTTCGCCCACGGGGAACCCGATCGGACGCCGATCATGGAGTACGTGCTGGTCGGACCGGTCGCGGAGCGCATCCTGGGCCGTCGTTTCATCGATTACGCAACCGAGCCGGAACGGTGGCTGGTTCGCGCCCGCGATCTCGGGTTTGACGCCGCGCTGCGGTCCTACGTCGTCGATCGCATCGACCTCGCCGAAAGGCTCGGCCACGATCTCATGTACGTCTGCCCGAACCCGGTTCCTGGCGGCACGGCATACTACGATCCGGTGGTCATCGGATCGACGAGCGGATCGATGGAGGACCCCGTCGAGGCGTTGAAAAGGCGGAACGGCTTCGTCTCGAAGGGCCTGGCGGTCTCCCGTCCCCCGGACCGGAGTCTATGCGTCTACCGCTCGCTGCGTGAAGAGATGGATCGCCGTGGTCTCGACCTGCCGATACTCGCCCCGGCCTATTTTCACGGTATCTGGTCCGATACCGACCTCATGGAGACGATAGTCCTCGACGAAGCCGTCGCGAAGGAGCATTTCCGTCTGGCCACGGAACGGGCCCTGCGGCTCATCGAGGCCTACCTCGAGATCGGGATCGAGCTGATCGGGATCGGCGGCGATTTCGCTGGCGCCCAGCTGATCATTTCCCCCGAGGCCTATCGCGCTTTCATCGTTCCCGAGGTGAGGAGGCTCTCGACCTTCATCCGCGACAACGGCAGGCGTTCCGTGAATGCGACCGACGGCAACCTCTGGTCCGTGATAGACGATTTTCTTCTCGGATGCGGGGCGGACGGCTATCTGGAAATCGACATGGGGGCGGGAATGGACCTTGGCCTGCTGAAGGCGCGGTATGGGATGAGGATCACCTTCCTGGGCAACATGGATTGCGGCAGGGTATTGAGCTTTTCCTCGCCCGGCGAGATCGCGGAAATTACAAAGAATATCCTTGACGCGGGAAAAGGATCGGGGGGGCACGTATTCACGGCGAGCAACGCGATAATGCCGACCGTCCCCTTCGTGAACTATGTGGCGATGGTGAACGCATATCGGGATTATTTCGGATTGTCCCGTTTTGAAGCGAATGGAGGAGAATGAAGATGGACCAACGGAGAATCAACGAACTGATCGATGTGTATCGAAACGGCTTTTTGAACGATACCCTGCCGTTCTGGGTGCGGCATGCGCCCGACGCCGAAAACGGCGGGTTTTTCAGCTATCTGGATCGGGATGGAAGCGTTTTCTGCAAGGACAAGTCGGTCTGGTTCCAGGGAAGGATGACCTGGATGCTGGCTTCAGCCTACAACAATTTCAGGAAGGATCCCGAGCTTCTGCGCCTCGCGGCTACCGGAATCGAATTCATGGAGAAGCACTGCTTCGACACGGACGATCGGATGTTTTTCGAGGTGACCGCGGACGGCCGTCCGTTGCGGAAGCGGCGGTATACGTTTTCGGAGACCTTCGCCCTCCAGGCCTTTCTCGAATACTCGATCGCGACGGGGGACGCGGAACGGAGGAAACGGGCGGACGATCTGTTCCTTCTCCTGATCAGATACCGCAACAATCCCCAGATGTTGCCGCCGAAGTACTATCCCCAGACGAAGCTGTCGAAGGGGCACTCCGCGACGATGATCCTTCTCAACGTCGCCCAGACCATCCGTCCGGCGCGGACCGACGACCTCTGCGACGTCACCATCCGTTCCATCCTGGACGAGCTGCTCCGCGACTTCGTGCACGAGGACGAGAAGGCCCTGTTCGAAACGGTCGGCCCCCATGGCGAGCGGCTCGACTCTCCGGAGGGGAGGTGCGTCAATCCGGGACATGCGATCGAAACCGCCTGGTTCATCATGGAAGAGTACCGAATTCACCAGGAGGAGAGGCTCCTCTCGAACGCCCTGAAGATCCTCGATTGGTCGCTCGACCTCGGCTGGGACAAGGAATACGGCGGCATACGCTACTTCGTCGACATCGAGGGAAAGCCGCCGGTGCAGTACGAGCACGACATGAAGCTCTGGTGGCCCCATACCGAGGCGATCTACGCGACGCTTCTGGCCTACCATCTCACCGGCGACCGGAAATACGAGGAATGGCACCGGAAGATCCACGAGTACACCTATTCGCATTTTCCCGACACGAAGTACGGGGACTGGTTCAAGTACCTCCACCGCGACGGGAGCGTCTCTTCGGAGGCGAAGGGAAATCTCTGGGCAGGCTGTTTCCATCTCTCGCGGATGCAGATGATGGCCTCGAAGCTTCTCGAGGAAATGAAGGGAAAGGCCTGAGACCGGTCCCGCATCGGCGGCCTTTTCGGATCCGGGAGGACGCCGGGGGCGGGGGGATGCGGTCTGCGCGTCCTTGCGGTCCCCCGGATCCTCCCCGTGCTATCGGTCGGCGAGCCAGGCGCCCTGTTCCCGGAGTGCCGCCCTGAGCGCCTTGATGTCGATGTCGGCCACTGGTTTTTTCGATCCGGCCGCGATGGCCGCCGCGACTCCCGCCGCCTGGCCGGTGGCTCCCGCCGTCGGGGATACGCGCACCGCGGCCTGGGCCTGGAAGCTCGCCGAAATGCACCGCCCCGCGGCGATGAGGTTCCGGGAACCCCGGGCCAGGAGGGCACGGTAGGGAATGTCGTAGTAACAGCCGTCGGGAAGGAAGCGGCTGTCCGTGCCCCCGCCCGAGGCGCTGTGGATGTCGATGGGGTAGGCCGAGTGGGCGATGGCGTCGCCCATCCTCGCGCTCGAGAGGATGTCGTCGGCGTTGAGCGTGTGGAGCCCGTCGATCTGCCTCGAGTTGCGGATGCCGATGTCCGAGGCCGAGGCGAGGAGGCGGGAGGCCGCGAAGCCCGGAATTCTTTCGACGAGGAAGGCCGATATCTCCCTTACCTGGCGGCGGCCTTCCACGGCGAGCCTCGTGAGATCCTCGGGGTCGAGGGGATCCCGGACCGGAATGCGGCTCGTGTTGACGATGACCTCGCCCGGGGTGTTCGTTTCGAAGAAGAGGATGTCGTCCCGCCTCACGCCGAAGCTTCCTTCGGCATGGGCTTCCCTGACCGCGCCGAGGAATCCGCAGACGGAAAGCCGCTTCGCCTCCCCGAGGAGCTCGGTCCTGCCCTTGAGGTCGGTGAAATCCCCCGGGTTCGCGAGGACGAAGGACTTGATCGCGCCGATGTCGACGCCGGTCATCTTGAAGTTCATCGTGGCCGGCTGCAGTTCGCCGGGCTCGACGCAGGGGAGGTTCGCCCGGCTCGCGATGTCGGCGTCGCCCGTGGCGTCCACGTACATCGAGCCGCGAACCTCGAGGATTCCCCCCTTGGTCGCGACCGAGAGGGAGGTCACGGTACCGTCCGAGGCCTCGACCGCGCAGACGAGGGCCCCATAGAGGAGCTCTCCCTTCGCCTCGAGCACCATGATCTCGAGTTCCTGCTTCATGCCCTCGGCGTCGAAGGGGGTCACCGAGTAGGTGTAGCCGGTCGAATCGGCGATATGCCCCGGCGAGAGACCCTTCGCCTCGAGGCGTCCGATCAGCTCCCCGGGGAGGCCGCGGATGATCTGCTCCCTCCCGCAGTGGAAGGTCATCATGGGTCCGACCCCGCAGGAGGTGAGGGCGCCGCCGAGGTAGCCGTAACGCTCGACCAGCAGGGTCCTCGCGCCGCGGCGGGAGGATGCGCAGGCCGCAAGGGCCCCCGCAATTCCTCCGCCGACCACGACCACGTCGTAGGTATCTAGTTTCGTTCTCATTCTCGCCTCCGATGCAGTGGCTGTTCATGACAAGGTCGGCCGTTCCCGGTCGTCGCCCACCCGGGTCTTCGCGTCCGGGGCGGCCGCCCTGCTAGATGACCGTGGTCACCTTGGAACCCCACCGGAACTTGCCGATCTCGATTCCCTTCGACTCGGCGACCATGTTCGCGAAGAGCTCGGCGGCCGCGATATCGATCAGCGGGGTGAAGGCCTCGTCGATCCTGCCGTACTCTATCACGAGGAGGTTTTTCGATTCTCCGGCGGGACGGCGGTTCGTGACCAGGATGGCCTTTCCGCCGTGGGAGGCGATGTCGGCGGCCATGCGGACGTTCGAATCCCAGGAGGCGCCGTCGGGGGCGAAGACCATCGCGCCGTAGGATTCGTCAACCATCTCGAAGGGTCCGTGACGGAACTCTCCCGCGTCGAAGCCCATCGCGGGGTACTTCGCCAGCTCGCTCGTGAACAAGGCTCCGCCGAAAACCGTCGAATAGGAGTGTCCCCGGCCCAGGTAGCAGATGTAGCGCTGGTTCGGCATGAAGGCCTTCAGCTTTGCGCCGATTTCCTCGTGGGATTTCACGAGCTTCTCCAGGAGGTCGACGCCTTCCCGGATCTGCGCGAGGTAGCGCGCGTCGAGGTCTCCGGCCAGGGCCCGGGCGACTAGACCAGAAAGGATCCAGGAGGTGAGGTAGGTCCGCGTCGAGACCGATTCCTCGCTCGCCACGTGGAGGAGGAAGGTAGGATCGCCGCGCTTGCCGAGGGTGCTCGTGGCTTCGTTCGTGATCGCCACGACCCTCGCCGATTTCGGCAGGGTCTCGAGGAACTTCACGACCTCGCCGCTTTCCCCCGACTGGGAGACGAGGACGAGGAGGGTCGTTTCGGTAATCGAGTTCCGGTCGTAGTGCAGGATCTCGCCGGCCGACTTGGCCACGGCGTTGATCCCCTTCGAGGAGAGGTGGATGGCCGCTCCGAAGTTGCAGTAGTGGGAGCTGCCCATGCCGGCGAACACGACCTTGTCGAACCGGATTTTCCGAAGCTCGTTCATCTTCTCGACATAGCCCTCGGCCTCGTAGAAGGCGAGGGCCTTCCGGACGCTCTCGGGCTGCATCAGCACATCGCTCAGGTATCTGTTCATTTCCGTATCCTCCTTGAAACTTCGCCAACTAACGTTAGCTCGCTAGAATGTTCCTTGTTCCGCCTTGAGTTGAATGAAGCGGGCGAGCTCGGCGGAACTCGGGCTCTCGCCTGTCGTTACATAGGAAGCGGCCGCCGCGTTCCCCGCGATGAGGGCGTCCTCGAGCGGAAGTCCGAGGACGAGGCCGAAGAGGAAGCCCGCGTTGAAGTTGTCGCCGCCGCCCGTCGTGACCGTCGGCTTTTCGACGAAGACCCCGTTGATGGAGCGGAAGCCATTCGCATCCATGCCGACCGCCGACTTGAGCGCGTGGATCTGGACCACCGCCGGGGAGAGCCCGTGGAAGATAGACTCGCAGACCGCCCGAAGCGGCTCGGAAGCCCCGGCGCCTGGCAGGCAGCCGCGGAGTATCCTCGCCTCCTTTTCGTTCAGGCAGAGGACGAGACGGACCAGGGGCGAGAGCCTCGCGAGGATCGCGAAGAGCTTTTCGAAGTCGGCCTTCGATCGGGCGGAGGGATCGGCGATGTCGACCGCGAGGTACTTCCGTCCGAGCTCGGCTTCGGGGAGCAGGGGGAAGATCTCGTCGGCGAAGCCCTCGAGGATCCCGTCGGTCCCGTGGAGGGCGCTCCAGTTCACGACCCCGATCAGGTCGGATGAGCCGACCAGGTCCTTGAGGCGGTCGAGCCCGAGGCGCCACTTGAGGCCCTCCCACGAGATGCGGTCGAACCCGGAGACGTTCCCGAACATGAGCTTCCCGTCGTCGAACTCGAAGGCGTCGGTGTAGCCTGGCTCGGCTATCCCGACCGTCTCGCATCCGGAGGGCAGCGACTTGAAGACGGGGTTGATGTCGGGGTCGCCCAGGGCGCCGACGCAGGTGACCCATACGCCGAGCCTCGAGAGGGCCGCGGCGAGTATCGGGCCGTTGCCGCCCACCCTCGTTTCCTGGGATATGACCCTCATGTCGGCGCTCTTTCCGGAGGAGGCCTTCACATGGTCGGCGAACTCGCCGATCGTCCTGAAAAACACGTGGTCGTCGAACGACGAGCTCGACTTCACGATCCGTACGATCCTGTCGACGTAGCCGTCGAAGCCGACGAGGCATCGAAACGCCCCATTCCGTTCATTCTCACCAGAAAGCCGCCCGATCAGGCCGCCCATTCCATCCGTCATCGATACTCCTGCCGTTTCATTGCACGTGCCACGCGCTGAAAACAAGTTCGGTGCAGCCTTTGAGCACCATGGCGTGATAATCCGCGTCGAAAACGACCGGAACGCTTCTCCTGTCCTTCGCCACGACGCGGGAATCGAGCTCCGAAAGGATGCTCGGCCGTATCGCGTCGAAGAATCCCTCGATGATTCCCCCGACGTAGAGGACCTCGGGATCGAAAATATTGACCAGAACCGAAAGCAGCTTGCCGATGAGCCTGCCGTTCTCGTCCACCACGGCAAGGGCGTCGGGCCGTTTCCGCCTGACCGCGGCGACGAAATCGTCCCAGCTCGCCGCCCCGTTCACCGCCGCGCCGCTCTCCACGCCGCTTCCCGATGCGGTGCCGAGCACCTGCGTGCCTCCGCCCGCCTCGAACCATTTTCTCAGGAATCCGGAGCCGATCAGTTCGGGCTCCACGCAGCCGGTGTTGCCGCAGTAGCACTCGTAGTTCCGGGAGCCGATGGGCAGGTGCTCGATCTCGCCGCCGAATCCCCGGCTTCCCGTCACGAGGTTCCCTCCGCTCACGATCCCGACGCCGACCCCGTCGCCGATGTAAAGGTAGACGAGGTCTCGCGAACGTTTTCCCGCCTCGAGCGAGCGGGAAGCCGCGGTGACGAGGAGGTTCGACTCGTTCTCGATGGAAACGGGAAGGCCGAACGCGTTCTCGAGGGCGGCCTTCAGCGGGCGGTTCTCGAAGATCGGGTCGGTCGAGTTGATCAGGCATCCGGTCTCGGCGTTGAAGATGCCCGGCGCCGCGACGGCGACCCCGATGGCCGAATGGGGGTCCCGGCCGAGGTCGGCGAACATGCGGTCCGAGGCGGATTTGAACCGGCCGATGAGTTCGTCCATCGTGAGCGTACCGCCGGTTCTCACGATCTCGGTCCTGATCTCCCTGCCGCTCAGGTCGGCGACGGAGATGTCGTAGACGTCGCGGCGAAGGAGGTAGAGGCAGATCGTCAGCCGGGACATGCCCGAAAGCGAAACGAGCTTCGGTATCCTGCCCCCGGATGAGCTCTCGATCCCGGTTTCCTGGAGGATCCCATCCTCCAGGAGCTGGTTGCAGATGTTGGACACGGTGGCGAAGCTCAGCTCGAGGGCATCGCTCAGGGCCTTTTTGGTCATCGCCCCGTGGCCACGGGAGTAGTCGATGAGCCGTTTCATGTTGAAGCTTCTCAGTTCCGCCGTATTCTGGATTGTCGTGCGCATAGTCTCCCTGTTGTCCTAACCCTGCCCCGCCCTTGGCGGAAACCCCGAACGGTCGCTGGTTATTCTCTCTCTTATTTTAACTATTGTAAAAAGCGTATCATCATTGAACCGGACTGTCAACGCTCGAAAAGAATCCTGAAGCACGGCACGCGGGGCGCAAATTCGGGAGGTTCTGGTCTCCGAGGCTCCATTTATGGAAGAAAAAATTCCGAACCTCAGTGAAATGAGGTTCGCGGAATGGATTTGGAACATACGGTATCCATTTTGATCATTGACAAGGATACGGAATAATGATAAAGATATTTTAATAGTTAAAATAAGAATAATAATAACTAATGGGTGGTTGCCCCGATGGGTGGCAAGGTTGGAAGCGGACAGGGTGCTGTTCCTGCCGTTCCCGGCAATTCAATGGTCCCCAACGCTCCGTGGGAGCGGTTTCAATCGTTAAAGGAGAATGGCAATGAAGAAGAGTATGATGGTTTTCATGGCTCTGATCGTCTCGGGCGCGATGTTCCTTCAGAACGTCGCCGCTCAGACCGCAACCGGGCCCGTCGAGCTGCGTTTCACGGTTTGGACCGGCAACGCCGCGCATCTTTCGATGCTGAGCGATATTGCCGCCAAGTACAAAGCGGTTCACCCGAACGTTTCCGTGAAATTCGACACGATCCCCTATGGCGACTATCCCCAGAAGCTGGCCGTCCAGCTTGCCGGTTCGAACGCCCCCGATGCCGGATGGATCACCGAAGCCGACGCGCCGACCTTCATTCAGGCCGACGCCCTCCTCGATATCACCAAGGCCGTCGCCGCGTACAACTACGCCGATTTCGCCAAGTCCGCCACCGGACTGTGGGAGAAGGGCGGAAAGGTCTACGGAGTTCCCTTTTCCAACTCCCCCCTCATCATTTTCTATAACAAGACCCTGTTCGAGAAGGCGGGGATCGCCACCCCCACCGAACTCGCCGCCAAGGGCCAGTGGACCTGGGAAGCCTTCGCGTCGGCAGCCAAGCAGATCAAGGCGAAGACCGGAACCTACGGCTACCAGACCCTCGACGGAAGCGGCTACACCGACAACCTCTGGGCGACCATCGTCCCGATGATCCGCGCCTACGGCGGAGACGTCTGGGATGCCCAGGGCAACTGCACGATCGCGTCGCCTGAGTCCGTCAAGGCCGTCACGCTGCTCCATTCCATGATCTACACTGACAAGAGCGTCGTGCCGCCGGGAGAGCAGGCCGATTTCTTCGCCGGTGCCGCGGGCATGACGATGAGCCAGATCAGCCGCGTAAGCAAGCTCCAGGACGCCGCCTTCAAGTGGGGCCTCGTCGCCCTGCCCAAGGGTCCCGCGGGTGAAGCCCAGGTCATCGGCCAGGCTGCCGTCGTCGCCTTCAAGGCTGGAAAGCACACCGCCGAAGCCGCGGATTTCGTCGCCTTCATGACGAACAAGGAAAACGTCGCCACGATGACCAAGTTCTTCCCGCCGGCACGCGTTTCCGTGCTGGATTCCGAGGCCTTCACCAAGGGCAACCCCTCCATCCCGCCCGAGGTCATGAGCTCCGTCGTGGGATACGCGCTCAAGAACGGCAAAATCCTGCCGAGCAATCCCAACTTCCCGAAAATCGACCTCATCGCCCGTTCCAGCTTCGACCAGCTCTGGCGGCCCGATGCCGACGTGAAGAGCGTCCTCTCGAAGGTCGCCTCGAGCATCGCCCCGCTTCTCAAGTAATTGACCATGGGCATGGGAATCAACCGGTTCCCATGCCTTAATGCATCCGCGCGTAGGCCGTCGGATCGCCTCGCCCTTCGACGACTCACCGGTACAAGAGAGAACCCCATGACCAAAACCCCGAGCGCGAACAGAAAAAAAAACCATGAAATAAATCGCCGAAAGAGGGGAGAATACCTGTTCGGCTACTCCTGCATCGCCCCCCAGATCCTGGGCTTCCTCGTTTTCGTGCTCGGCCCCCTCGTCATGGTGATCGTCTACGGCTTCGAGAACAGGAACCTCCTGACGGGGAAAACGACCTTCGCCGGACTTTCCAACTTCACGACCCTTTTCACGAAGGATCCCCTTTTCTACAAGACCCTGGGCAACACCCTCGTCTTCACCCTCGGCCTCGTTCCCCTGAGCGTCCTCTCCTCGCTTCTCCTCGCCCTCGCGGTCCGCAAGGATTCCATGCGCAACACCGTTTTCCGCACGATCTATTTCGCGCCCGTCGTGACCGCCGCGGTCGCGTGGGCCATCGTCTGGAAATTCCTCCTCCAGGGCGACCAGGGCATCGTCAACAAGGTCCTCGCCGTCGTCGGCATCCACGGTCCCAACTGGCTCCAGGAGCCGGGGTGGGCGATGGGAGCCGTCATCGTGACCAGGGTCATCAAGAACCTGGGCATGAACATCATCATCTATCTCGCCGCGGTGACGAACCTTCCCGACGAGCTCTACGAGGCCGCCCGTATCGACGGCGCCTCGAAACTCCAGGCCTTCAGGAAGCTCACCGTTCCCCTGCTCATGCCGACGACCCTGATGATCACCATGATCACGGTCATCGGCTCGCTCAAAATCTTCGACCACATCATGCTCATGACCGAGGGCGGGCCTTCGAACGCGACCATGGTCCTCGTCTACTATATCTACTACCAGGGCTTCAGGTTCTTCGAGACCGGATACGCGAGCGCCCTTTCCCTGGTCCTGTTCGTCATCGTGCTCGGCCTGACGCTCGCCCAGTGGGGCATCGGCAAACGCTTTTCCTACCAAGAGGGCTAGGGTGAAAAGAAACATCGTTCTCGCTAAAACCAGGGAGCCCCTGACCATCCTCCTGATGATCATCGTCGCGCTGCCCTTCGTCTTTCCCTTCTGGTGGATGCTCACGAGCTCCCTCAAGACCTCGGGCGAGGTGTTCGGCGCCCTGTCGCTCTGGCCGAAGACCTTCCAGTGGGCGAACTTCGCCGAGGTCTTCACCTACCAGCCCTTCGGGCTCCAGTACCTGAACAGCGTGTACATCGCGGTGGTCGTCACGGTCGTCACCGTGGTCCTCGCCTCGCTTTCGGGCTACGCCTTCGCCAAGGTCCGCTTCCCCGGCCGCTCGGCCCTGTTCCTGATCCTGCTGAGCTCGATGATGATGCCGGCCGAGGTGACGATCATCCCGAACTTCTTCATGATGAAGCAGTTCAACCTGACCAACACCCACCTGCCGATCATCCTCCTGGGGATCTTCGGCGCCCAGGGAGCGTTCTCGACCTTCGTCATGAGGCAGTACTTCCTTTCCGTGCCACACGAACTCGAGGAGGCAGCCCAGATCGACGGCCTCAACCGGCTCAACGTCTTCCTCAGGATCATGATGCCGCTCGCGATTCCCGCGCTGAGCTCGGCCTCCATCCTCACGGTCCTCAACTCCTGGAACACCTTCCTCGAGCCCCTGGTCTTCATCGACGACCTCAAGAAGTTCACGCTGCCCCTGTCGCTCAACAATTTCCGGGACGCCTACGGCTCGCCGGTCTGGCAGCTCCAGATGGCCGCGACCTCGCTTTCCGTCCTGCCGATCCTGATTTTCTATGTCTTCGCCCAGAAGAAGATCACCAATGCCATGGCCTTTTCCGGCCTGAAGGGTTGACGGGGTTCCCATGAAAACACTGAATTGCGATATCTGCATAGCGGGCGGGGGAACCGGCGGCGTGGCCGCCGCCCTCGCGGCCCTCTCCTCGGGAATGACCGTCGTGATGACGGAGGAATGCGACCGACTCGGCGGGCAGCTCACCTCCCAGGCCGTGCCCGTCGACGAGAACCCCTGGATCGACGCGACCGACACCGGCTGTACGGCGCGGTACCGTCGCTTCCGCGAGAACGTGAGATCCTACTACCGCGCCTACTACCCGCTGACCGAAAAGGCGAGGGCCGACGCCAGGCTGAACCCCGGCCAGGGAAACGTCAGCCCGCTCTGCGCCGAGCCCCGGGTAGCCGAGCGGGTCCTCGCCGATTCCCTCTCGCCCTATCTCGTTTCGGGCGCGCTTCGCGTGCTTTTCAGGACGGTGCCGGCGTCCGCCGACGTCGTCGACGACCGCATCCGAAGCGCCCGTTTCGACAACGAGGAAACCGGGGATTCCGTGGAAATCGTCGCCGCCTACTACCTGGACGCGACCGAGCTCGGGGATCTCCTGCCCGCCGTCGGGGCCGAGTTCGTCACCGGAGCCGAGAGCCTCCGCGACACGAGTGAGCCCCACGCCCTGCCTGGCAGGGCCGATCCCTTGGACCAGCAGGCCTTCACCTGGTGCTTCGCATTCGACTACGATCCCGCCCGCAGCTCCGTCATCGACAAGCCGAGGAGCTACGATTTCTGGAAGGGCTACCGGGCGCCCTTCTGGCCGGACATGATGCTGAGCTGGACCTACCCCGACCCGATCTCCCTCTCGCCGACGAGGCTCCCGCTTTTCGCCGGTCCTTCCGACGCCCCCCTGGGGAACGACCTCTGGCACTACCGTCGCGCCCTCTACCGGAAGAACTTCGCCGACGGCTTCCTCCCGAGCGACGTCGTGCTCGCCAACTGGCCCCAGAACGATTACTGGCTCGGTCCCCTCGTCGGCGTGAGCCCGGAGACGAAGGAGCGCAACCTGAAGGCGGCGCGGGAGCTGAGCCTTTCCTTCCTCTACTGGATGCAGACCGAGGCCCCGCGGCACGACGGCGGGACGGGCTATCCCGGACTCGCCCTCAACGGGCCGTCCGTAGGGACCTCCGACGGCTTCGCCGCGATGCCCTACATCCGCGAGTCGCGCCGAATACGGGCCGACTTCACCATCCTCGAGCAGCAGATCGGCTACGAGGCGAGGAAGGGGCTCGTGGGGGCCGAGAGTTTTCCCGACTCGGTCGGCATCGGGAGCTACCGCATCGACCTCCATCCCTCGACCTCGGGACGGACCTACATCGACATCACCAACTGGCCCTTCCAGATCCCGCTCGGCGCGCTGATTCCCTTGAGGCTCGAGAACCTCATCGCCGCCGGCAAGGACATCGGGACGACCCACATCACCAACGGCTGCTACCGGCTCCATCCGGTGGAATGGAACGTCGGCGAGGCCGCGGGCCTCCTGGCCGCCCACTGCATAACGAAGAGGCTTTCCCCCCGGGCCGTCAGGTCGCGCTCGGCGAACCTCGCGGATTTCCAGGCCCTCGTCGATCGGGAGGGTATTCCCCGGTCCTGGCCCGAAGACATCCGCACGGTGCCCCGGGTCCAGAGGGATCCCCTGGGGATGTAGCGAGCGGTCAAGGGCGGGATGGTGATACCATCCCGTTTTTTGGCCCAGGTGGTGGACACGTTTTCTCGATTCCGGTAGCATGAGGCGATTTAAAAAACCGTTTTCAGTTCCAGTCAAGGTGAAACAGTATTCCCGGGAGCGGCCGGATTTTCATGAATCGAGCGGAGCGGGCCCAGCCATGTTCCGGAAATCTGCTGCACGGAGAAAACATGAAACTCAAGATTGGTGGTCAGATCAGTTTTGCCATGACGGCGGTGATCGCCCTGTGCATCCTCGTCGGTGTCGTTGGAATCGTCCAGATCGGCTCGATCACGGACGCGGATCGGGTGATGTACGACAAGGTAGCAGCCTCGTTGATGGACCTCGAAACGATGAGTGCCGGCGTGCATGAAAGCCAGGCGGTGCTGCGCGATTTCATCATAACCAATGACCCTGCCCTGACCAAGAAGTACGACGACCGGATGAGCGAATTGAGCACGTCGAACGACAAGGCCTACGCCCATCTGAAGACGGTCAGCATCACCGAAAAGGACAAGGCCCTGCTCGACGCGTACGACAGGGCCGTCGGTCCGTACCGGGTTTACCGCGACAAGATACGGGAACTCGCGAGGCAGAACAAGGACGCCGAGGCCTACGCCCTTCTTCACGGTGACGCCGAGGGCCCGACCCAGGATCGCCTCAACGCCCTTCGCGATCTTGAAGCCTACAAGCGTGCCCAGATGGAGGAGACCGCGGCCGCCAACCTCAAGCTCGCCGAATCGTCGGCCAGGTCGATACTCGTCCTCGAGATCGCCGCCGTCCTCCTCGCCGTTCTGATCACCCTCGTGCTGGCGCGCTCGATCGGCGGCTCGGTCACCAAGGCGGCGATGAAGGCCGAGTCGATCGCGAAAGGGGACATTTCGGGCGACATCGCCGAGGTGTTCCTGAATCGCGGCGACGAGGTCGGCCAGCTTGCGGTATCCTTCCGGGACATCATGGACAACCTCAACCGGGTGATCCAGGGCGTCCAGTCTTCCGCGGCGAATGTCGCCGACGGCAGCGAGCAGATCTCCGTGGCGGCCCAGCAGATGTCGCAGGGTTCGGCGGAACAGGCGTCCTCGGCGGAAGAGGTGTCCGCCTCCATAGAGGAGATGAACGCCTCGATACGGCAGAACGCCGAGCAGTCCCTCGCCACCGAACGGTCGGCGCTTCAGTCGGTTTCCGATGCCGAGGCCGGCGGGAAGGCCGTCGCGGACACGATCGTCGCTATGAGGACCATCGTCGCGAAGACCGAGATAATCCAGGAGATCGCGCGCCAAACCAGCCTCCTGGCCCTGAACGCGGCCATC
>DBTK01000028.1:31719-46426 GCA_002307015.1 Spirochaetaceae bacterium UBA1318 | reverse complement strand
CCTGAACGCGGCCATCGAGGCGGCGAGGGCGGGGGACGCGGGCCGCGGTTTCGCGGTCGTGGCAAGCGAGGTGAGGAAGCTGGCCGACCGAAGCGACGCGGCGGCTTCCGAGATCGGCGCGCTCTCGGCCGGAAGCGTGTCGGTTGCCGAGCTGGCCGGCTCGATGCTCGAGAAGATGATCCCTGACATACGGAAGACGGCCGAACTCGTCCAGGAAATCACGGCGTCGAGCCGGGAGCAGGGCTCGGGTTCGGATCAGATCGCCAAGGCCGTCCTGCAGCTCGATGCGGTCATCCAGCAGAACGCCTCGACCTCGGAGGAGATGGCGTCGATGGCGGAGGAGCTTTCGGGACAGGCCGAGGCGCTCCGGTCCGCAGTCGCGTATTTCAGGACGAGGGCATCCATCAGGAGCGCCTGACGGTCTGCTTCGGCCGGTTCAGGAAACGCGTTCGACGGACACGACGTCAGACTGGAAGGCGAGCAGCATCTTCTCGATCTCCTCTTTCGAGACCGCGGATTGCCGGATCATCCGTTCGAGGCTCTCCCTGATGCGCTCGTGTTCCAGGTTGACCTCGTCGATCGACCTGACCTCGGCGTCCATGGAGTCGATAATCGTCTGTTCCTGCTTCACCATCTCGAGGAGCTCGGCGAGCATCTTCTTGCCCTCGGCGACGTCGTCCCTGATGCTCGCGATCCGCTCCGAGAACATGAACACCTTCTTGACCAGGGCGTTGATCTCGACGCTCGAGGTCTCGATCGTCGCCTTCGATGAGGCGGCGTGCTTCCTGATCTCGGCGGCCACGACGGCGAAGCCCCGTCCGGAGGCGCCGGCTCGGGCGGCCTCGATGGCCGCGTTGAGGGCGAGGATGTTCGTCATCTCGGTGATGTCGTTCAGCATGGCCAGGTTTTCGTTCACCTTCTGGGCCTCGACCCGGAATTCCTCGCTCAGCCTGAAGGAGGCGTCGAACACGGACTCGATCGAGGTGAAGTTTTCGTTGATCGCCGCGATCCTGGTGCGCGATTCCTTGAAGGTCTGGATGAAGGTCCTGAAGCTCGCCTGGAGGGAGAGGTTCACCCGCCGGGTTACGTCGCTGATCCGGGAGAAATTCGAATTGAGATAGTTGATGGTGACGCTCAGCAGCTCGCTCCGGGACACGATCTCGAAAATGAGGGCTTTCAGCTTGCTGTTGAGGTAGTGGAGCGATCGCTTCGTCGAGCGGGAGACCGCGTCGATGGTCAGGTCTGTGGAACGCATGTGCTCTCCTGGGCTTTGCCGATGAACAGGGCCGTCAGCGTCTGGTTGTGGTGGGTGAAAAGCTCCTCGCCGTAGGTGTTGAACCCGACGAAGGGCATGTCCTGGAAGACCTCGTTGAAGGCCTCGATTTTATTCTCTTCCTTCATCTCGAGGTAGCGGAGGACGCAGTTGAACAGGATGGCTCCGCCGATTTCGGGGAGGTAGGTCCTGACGTTCGCGAGCCCCTTCCGGGCGTTCTCGATGATGTTTCCCTGCTTGAGGATGTTGACCTTGGTCCCCGCCTCGATGTAGCAGTAGAACTGGAGCCCGGTGCCGTCGATGACCGCGTTCGGGCTCCGGGTGTAGACCGTGTCGCCGATGAGGACGCCGAGCGGGTTGCGGGAAAAGTGCGTGTGCTGGAGCTTGTCGACCGAAGGAAGCCCGAGGAGCTTGGCGTACTGGGCCGCGGCGGGCTTTCCGTCTATCTCCCAGACGATGCGTCGCGCCGGTTCGGATTTCGTGACGATGCAGGAAACCTGGGTCGGCAGGTAGTGCACGTAGTGGTCGTAGAAGAAGGGGACCTTCATCCTGAGGACCATGACCGTCACGCCGTCGGTGGAAAGGGCGTCGTTGCAGCCCACGTAGGTTTTCTTGAACTCGAGGTTGTCGGCGGCCGCACCTCCGACGAGGGGCACGACGAAGTCCTTTTCCATCGTGAACTCGCGGATGATCTCCTCGCCCAGGCAGAGCCCGTCGAAGAGCACGATGCCGACGTACTCGTCTGGATTCAGCTGACGGGAACCGAGGTTTTTCCTGAGGTCGGCGAGGATGCCCTGGGCGGCCATGCGCGGGTCGGCCTTGACGCCCTCCCTGAACGCGACGAAGGTCTCCGCGACCTCCTCCCCCGAAAGCGACATGGCGACGAGGCCCGATTCGACGGCCCCCGAGGTGGACCATCCCCCGATCATCGACGCCCCGATGCAGCAGGCCTGGCGGAAGGCAGCCTTCATTTTCTGGTGGATGCCGTGCTGACCGATATCGGGCGAGAAGAAATAGATCACCGCCTTGATATCAGGTTGCGTGATTTCGCTGAGTATACGTTCGATGCTTGTCCATGAACCGGACGCGACCTTTATGGCCATAGGTTCTCCTTCCTGGCCATTCTACCATCGAGGGCAAAGCTAATGGAACCGGTTCCCGTAAAAAAGAGGTCGCGCTGGTGTGGTAATTCTCAGGTTTGTGGCGATGCCCCGAGCCCGCCGCGAGGTTGCCGAGTCGCTGGGGCCGAGCGTCGTGGGGGAGGGGCCCCGCGGAATCCTTCAGGATCCCGCGGGGCCGCAAGGCGTTCCTGCTACTTCTTTCCCGCGTACTGGCGGTCGTAGGCCTTCTGCTGGATGGCCAGGAACTTGTCCAGGCCGAGCTCGTTGAGCTTCTTCACGTAGCCGTCCCAGTCCTTCTCGATGGACGCGCTGCCCATGATGAAGGCCATCTTCCGGTCGACCGCGTAGCGGTTGAGCTCGACGAGGATGGTCTGGAGATCGTCTGACTCGGCCGTGGTGTACTTGAGCGGGGGCACGATGACCTGGGTCTTGCCGGCCCAGGGCTCGTAGAGGTCCCGGGTCGTATTGAGGAGCATCGTCTCGAGTCCCTCGGCCGTATAGGGATCGACGCCCTGCTTGGTGGTCTGGCCGAAGCGGTTGAGCGCCGTCTGGAACTCGATGCCCTGCTGCTGCCAGTTGAGATTCTGGGGCTCGGTGCTGTAGGGCACGAAGTTGGTCCACATGGCCGGCTTCCCGTCCAGTCCCAGCTCGCCCTTCTTGGCCCAGTCCCAGGCCTTGCCTTTCTCGCCCCAGGCGCGGTACTGCTGAATCTCGCAGCTGTACATCGCGTCGGCCCACCTGGCGGCGACCTCGGGATGCTTGCAGGCCGTGGTGATCACGAACCGGTTGACCGTGGCGACGCCGTCGTAGTAGTAGGGCGACTGCCTAAGCCCCGTCGGTCCCTTCAGGGGGGCGATGGCGACGAAGTGCCGGTAGAGCTCGTTCTGGGCCACCGGATCGATGACGACGCAGCTCGCGCCGTTGGGGAAGGCCCCTACGACCTCGGGTGTGCCCGAGATGATCTGCTTGAACTGGTCCTGCTTCTGGGTGAACGAGCCCGAATAGATGAGGCCCTCGGAATAGAGCCGCGAGAGGTACTTCAGGCCGTCCCGGTAGCCGGGCTGGTCGTAGAGGCATTTCACCCGGCCGGTTTTCGCATCCAGGAAGGTCCTCAGCTCGATGGAGCCGAAGGCGTACTGCATGCCGGTATCGAGGGCGAAGGAGCACATCAGGAAGGAATCGGCGTAGCTCTGCCAGGAATCGATGCAGCCCATCAGCGGGATCTCGTCCTTCTTGCCGTTGCCGTTCGGATCCTTCTCCTTGAAGGCCTTCATCACCTGGTAGAATTCCTCGGTGGTCGTGGGAACCTTCAGGTGGAGCTTGTCCAGCCAGTCCTTGTTGATCCACATCTTCTGGCTCAGGCCGCAGTGGTAGCACTCGTTCACGTTCGGCAGGCCGTAGATCTTCCCGTCGATGGCCGTGATCATGCCGCGGACGCCCGGGTTCTGGGCGAGGTAGGCCTTGAAGTTGGGCATGTCCTTGTCGATCAGGTCATTGAGCGGCATGAAGAGCTTCTCGTCGACCCCGTAGCGGGTCTCGAGGTTGGCGTCGATCCTGGCGTTCATGAAGACGTCGGGAAGGTCTCCCGCGGCGATGACGAGGTTCAGCTTCTGCCTCAGGGCCGAGCTTTCGCTTGGGGCGAGCAGCCAGTCGACGTGGACGTTCGACTTGTCCTCGTACCATTTCGTGAACCAGTTGGCGCTAATGTCCTGGATCTCCGGGATCTGGGGCGCGAAGATCTTGAGCGTCACCTTTTCCTTGGTGATCGGCATCGGCTGTTTGCTGAGCCATTCGCTTTTCTGCGCCTGGAGCCCCGTGGCGACCATGGCCACCGCGAGCATCGTGAGCAGTAATCGTTTCATTTCTTCCTCCTTTCTATGTCGTCGGCCGCGACGCGGCCGCTGTTTCCTTAAGTTCTCAGCCCTTCACGGCGCCGATCATCACGCCCTTGACGAAGTAGCGCTGGATGAAGGGGTAGAGGACCATCACCGGCACGCTCGCCACGACGATGACCGCGTACTTGAGCAGGTCGGCCAGGCCCTGCTTCCTCACCATCTCGTCGAAATCCTTCACCATCGAGATGTCGATGTTGCCGAGCACCAGGATGTCCCTCAGCACGAGCTGGAGGGGATAGAGCCGGGAGGCGTCGAGGTAGAGCAGGGCGTTGAAGTAGCCGTTCCAGTTTCCGACCGCGTAGTAGAGCCCGATCACGGCGAGGATGGGGCCCGAGAGCGGGAGGACGATCCGGTTGAGGAAGCGGAAATCCGAACAGCCGTCCAGCTGGGCCGCCTCGTAGAGCTCGTCGGGGATAGCCGTCTGGAAGTAGGTCCGGGTGATGATCATGTTCCAGACGGAGAAGGCGGAGGGAAGGATCATCGCCCAGATCGTGTTGCGGAGCCCGAGGTCCTTCACCACGAGGTAGGTCGGGATGAGCCCGCCGGAGAAGAGCATCGTGAACAGGAAGAGCCCGGAGAAGATCCTGCCGCCGACGAGCTCCTTTCTCGAGAGGGGATAGGCGGCGAGCACGGTGAGGACGAGGCTGATCGCCGTCCCCAGGACCATGTAGACGGTCGAGTTGTAGAAGCCCGAGAGGATCTGGCCGTTGTTGAACACGGCGCGGTAGGCGCGGAGGCTGGGCTCGACGGGCCAGAGCCAGACCTTTCCCGAGATGACCGCGTGGGACGAGGAGAAGGAGGCTGCGACCACGTAGATCAGGGGATAGGCGATGACGACGATCCAGAACCAGAGAAAGGCGTTCAGGAAGACCGAGAGGACCCGATCGGCCCCGGTCGCGTATACGGTTCTTTTTTTCATGTTCCTCACCACAGTCCCGGCTGGTTCATTTTCTTCGCGATGGAGTTGGCCCCCACGAGGAGGACCACGTTCACCACCGAGTTGAAGAGCCCGATAGCGGTCGCGAACCCGAAATCGGCGTTGATCAGGCCGACCTTGTAGACGTAGGTCGCGATGATCTCGGAGGACGACAGGTTCAGGTTGTTCTGCATCAGGAAGACCTTCTCGAAGCCCACGCTCATCACGAAGCCGAAGGACATGATGAGCATGATGACGATGGTCGGGGTGATGCTCGGGAGGTCGACGTTCCAGATGCGCTGGCCCCGGTTGCAGCCGTCGATGATGGCCGCCTCCTGGAGTTCCGGACTCACCCCGGAGAGGGCGGCGAGGTAGATGATGGCCGAATAGCCGATCCCCTGCCACAGCCCGGACCAGACGTAGATCGACTTGAAGAGCTCCGGTTTCCCCATGAAGTTGGTTTCCGCGCCGCCCAGCGTGACGACGATCCGGTTGACGATGCCGAGCCTCGGGTCCAGGACCTGCATGATGAGGCCGACCATGACGACCGTCGAGATGAAGTAGGGGGCGTAGGTGATCATCTGCGCAGTCTTCCTGAAGCCCTTGTGCTGGGTTTCGTTCAGCGCGACGGCGAGGGCTATCGGAAAGAAGAAGTTGATCGCGATCGAGTAGACGCTGACGCTCAGGGTGTTCCAGACCACTTGCCAGCACGAGGGCGAGGTGAAGAAGATCTGGAAGTACTTGAGGCCGACCCAGGCGCTGCCCGCGATCCCCCGGGAAGGGGAAAACCGCTTGAACGCGAGCTGGACGCCGTACATCGGCAGATAGTTGAAGATGCCGATGTAGACGACCGGCAGGAGGATCATCGCGTAGAGCTGCCAGTGCCGGACCATCGAGGCGAGGGCGTTCGGCCTTCCGCGTCGATTCCGCGGAATTGATGAAGGAACCGTCATGATGTAACTCCCGTCGCCCCGTTTCCGGAAACTGAAGGCGACGGTCCATCCTAGGGCCGTTCCGCGAATCGGGCAACGATCGATTCCTTTTTCGGGCGGTCGATTCTTGCACGCGCGGGCTGTCGTTTTCCTAGATGGCGGTCGTTTTCTTCGCGGCCACCGCGCGGAGGTATTCGCTCGGGCTGACGCCGATCACGCGGTGGAAGGCGCGGCGGAAGGTGGTGTCGCTCACGAAGCCGACGGCGGCGGCGGCGTCCTTGATGGAGGACTGTCCGCCGGAGAGGAGGGCGCAGGCCGACCGTATCCTCAGGTCCTCGAGGTAGTCGGAAAAGCTGACGCCGAAGGCCTCGCGGAAAAAATGATAGAAGGACGACTCGGACAATCCGAACTCCTCGGACGCCATCAGGATGGTGAGGTTCGGGTTCGAGAAGGTCTCGGAAAGCCTCCTCGCGACCGCCTCGGCCAATTCCCGCTTCTCGCTCCGGTGCGAGCGCTCGATCCGGCCGCAGAAGCTCGAGAGGATCTCCTCCGTTCCCCGGAACCAGGAGGCCCGGTCCGCCCGGTCGACCGCGGCGAGGTCGGCGGCTATTCCCCCGTCGTCGCCGAAGGAGCGTATCACGGAGTTCCTGAGCGCCGCGGCGAAATCGGCGAACATGGCGGCGTCGAGGCTCCTCCCGTCGAGGTTTTCCCGCTTCAGCTCCCGGACGATGGCGCCCACCTCGGCCTGGTCGGCGTGCTTCAGCGCCGCGACGAGCCTGAGTTCGGTTTCCATCGGGTAGAGGAAGGCCTCGGCATCCCTCCGGCCCGGACCCGATGCCTCGTTCCCGCCGGGGGGCACCAGGTGGGCGTCGATCGCGAGGCGGGCCTGGAGGTGCGAGACCGGCAGTTCGGAAAACCTCGAGACGGGTTTCCCAATCGAGAAACTGATATGGACGCGGTAGTCGCGAACGAGCTTTTCGGAGAGCGAGGCGAGGAGGGTTTCCATCGCCGAGGCGGCTCCGTCCATCTCCATGAGGGGAAAGAGGAAGAGGACGGCGAGTCCCGCGTCGTCCTGCTCGTGGGTGACGATCTCGAATCCGCCCTCGGAGCGGAGCCCCTCGCGGATGACGGCCCTGATGATCTCGAGTTCGCCCAGCACCTCGGGATTGATGGCCCCGCGGTAGCCCTCGATCCGGATGACGGCCGTCCCGAAGGTCCTGACGGCGAGGTCTATCCTCGCGGTTTTCGCCAGCGCGAGGGCCTCGTCCTCGTTCCGGTAAAGGCCGAGGAGGAGCCGCCTCGTGAGATCCGACCTCATGACGGGAACCTGGGTTTCCATCTCGTTCCTCAGGCTCTCATCCCGCTTCAGGAGATCGGTGAAGGCGTTGTCCAGGTACTCGAGCTCGTTCCTGCAGGCGCCCGGCGAGCCGTCCGCGGGAATCTTGGCGAACCGGTCGACGATCCTTCGTATCGGCCGCGCCGACCGCTGGGCCATGGAGGCGGCCGCGGAGAGACCCAGCACGAGGCCCGCGGCGAGGAGGGCCAGGGCGATGTTCCGCGCGAGGTTCACCGGGGCGAGGACCATCGCGGCGGGGAGGACCGAGACGTAGTTCCACTTGGTGAGAGGGGAGACGGTCCGGGATACGATGAAGCCCGAGCGTTCGAGCGATCCCAGGGAACCCCGGGCGGCCATCCTCGCCGTGTCCTCGACGTTCATCGTGCATCGCTCCCCGGCCATGCTCGTGACGATGTCGCCGGAGGAGTCCGAGATCAGCACGAGCCCGCTCTTGCCCGTGTCGAGGCGGCGCATGAGGTCGCGTATCGTCGAGTCCTCTATCAGGACCATGAAGACGCCGAGGGGGGACCTCGAGTATTCGATCGGGATCGACTGCACGTAGAACACCCCGTGATACCTGAATCCGCCCCGGTCGACCGTGACCCCGGGAAGGAAATCGTGGGTATGGTACCGGCCGAACAGGAAATCGTTCCAGCGCCGGTAGTCCCAATCCCGGTACTTGAAAACCCGCTCGTACTGGGCAGGGTCGTTCCTCAGGACCTCGTCGGCTGAAACGATGACCTTCGCCTTTCGGGCGCAGAGGTAGAAGGATGATATGAAGGAATTGGCGAGTCCGTAGTTCGGCATCTCCTTCCACAGGTTCCAGACGCCGTAGTAGGAGCCGGAACCTTCGGTAAGCTCGTCCAGGTAGAGCAGCGAGAGGACCTTCGGGCTCAGCGTGATCTGGCGCGCCGTCGAATCCAGCTCCCCGATTCGCGCGTCGACGATATCCCTCGTCTGCTCGAGGATGGCCTGGGCCGATTTCCGGGATGAATCCTCGATGATCCTCACGGCGCTGGAGTAGAGGGCGGTTCCGATGACGAACGGAATGAGGAGGATAGCCGAGTAGGAGATAAAGTACTGGGTGAAAATGCGCGACGATGAGCGTGATCGTGTTCCGAACAATCGGCTGCCTCCGCACCCATGCTATCATCGAACGGGGGGCGAAGCTACGGTCGTTTCATGATCGATCGGTCGTTTTTTTCTCCGGCAGGGGGCCTTGAAACAAATGTCCGTTTTGTCAATAATTGCCAAAAGTGGTTAGGCGGGTTCACCCGGGCTGGTTCGGAGCCATCTCGAAACGCTTCACGGGGAGTCGGCCATCGATTGACATGCGTGAAGGTGAAGAGGTACCTCAATGCCCAAACAGCCACTTGCTTCCGACCTGAGCCTGGCCCTTGCCGTTTCCTCCGCCCTCGACCTGATAAGCCCGCGGATCGTCAACCATCACCGGAGGGTCGCCTTCATCGCCTACCTTATAGGGGTCGAGCTGAAGCTGCCCCTCCCTCGATTGAAGGACCTTGTCCTCGCGGGGCTTTTCCACGATATCGGCGCCTTTTCCCTCCAGGAGCGCCTGGACACCCTTTCGTTCGAGATTGTGAAACCGAACCGTCACGCCGAGATCGGGTATCGCCTGCTTCGGGATTTCGGTCCGTTTGTCGTCCCCGCCGGCATCATCCGGTATCATCATGTTCCCTGGCGCGATGGGAACGGCGCGTGGATCGACGGAAATCCGGTTCCGCTGGAAAGCCATATCCTCCATCTCGCCGACCGGATCGCCGTGCTGATACCCGAACAGTCCCGGGTTCTCGAGGAGGTCCCGGCGATTGCGGCGGAGATCGGGTCCACCGACGGCTCCCGGTTCAGGCCCGACCTGATGGAGGCCTTCGACAACCTCTGCGGCAAGGAGTTTTTCTGGCTGGACGCCGCGTCCCTCAATCCCCTGGAACGCCTCGCGTCGATCATCGTTTCAGATTCGGTCGAGCTCGATATCGACTCGATCGTCGGGTTCGGCCAGCTGCTCGCCCGGGTCATCGATTTCCGCAGCCCCTTCACCGCGACCCATTCGGCCGGCGTCGCCGCCTCGGCCGAGATCCTCGCGAGGCTTTCGGGCTTCAGCGATGAGGATCAGGTCAAGATCAGGGTGGCGGGCTACCTCCACGATCTCGGGAAGCTGGCGGTGCCGACGGAGGTGCTCGAAAAGGCGGGCGCGCTTTCCGGGGCCGAATGGAACGTCATCCACACCCACACCTATTTTGGATTCCGGACCCTCCAGAAGGTTCCCGCCATGGAGACCCTGAACGTCTGGGGCTCGTTGCATCACGAGATGCTCGACGGAAGCGGCTATCCCTTCCACCTGACGGCCAAGGATCTGCCCCGGGGGGCGAGGATCATGGCGGTGGCCGACATCTTCTCGGCACTCGCCGAGGATCGTCCCTACCGGAAGGGAATGGCCAGGAAGGAAGCCGTCGAGATCGTCGAACGGAAGGCCCGAGACGGGCTTCTCGACAGGGAAATCGTCGACACCCTCGATTCGAACCTCGACGAGATCGACGAGGTCAGGCAGGAAAAAACGCTGAGAGCCATGTCCGAATACGACGGTTTCTTCTCCGACATCGCCTGAGGGCCGAACCGGGCGGACTTTGTCATGCCGTTCTGAAGCAGCCGATCGCCTCGTCCATCCCGCGGATTGTGTCCCGCGTGCCCTCGGCCATGTCCGACACCTTCCTCGCGCTCTGGGCTATGCCGTTCGCGCCGATGGCCATTTCCTCCATGCTGGTTTTGATGTCGGCCGTCGCGTCGCGGAGCCGTCCGATCTCCTCCAGCACCTTCGTGTTTCCCGTCCCCATCTCCTGGGATCCCGTCTTCACCTGGTAGGTGATGTCGTTCATCGAGCGGAGGGCATCGAGGACCTGGGCCGAGCCTTCCTTCTGCTCGACCATGGCCCGCTGGATCTCCCGGACCAGGGCGTCGGTCTCTCCGATGCGCTCCGACACCCGGACGAACGAAGCCTCGGAATCCTTCGACGAGGCGACGACCTCCTCGATCGCCTTTTGCACCTGGGAGAGCTCGAGCCGTATCGTCTTGGACTGTCCGGCCGAGGTCTCGGCCAGGCGCCTGATTTCGTCGGCGACCACCGAGAAGCCCCGTCCCGCCTCCCCCGCGTGGGCCGCCTCGATCGCGGCGTTCATCGCCAGGAGGTTCGTCTTCGAGGCTATCGTCGAGATCACCTTGTTGGCCTCGAGCAGGGCCTCGGACCGGGTCGCGATCTGCTCCACGTTCGCGCGGGATGCCGCCTGGGTTTTCCTTCCATCCTCGGCCGCCGTGATCAGGGTGCCGAACTGGTCGGCCATCGTATCGATGGATTTCGTCACCGAGCCGATGTTCCCGATCATCTCCTCGATCGCGGAGGATGCCTGGGCGATGCTTTCCGCCTGGTCCGATATGAGTCCCTCGAGGGACTCGATGTTTTTCGCGATCTCCTCGACGGCGCTCGAGGATTCCGCGACGCTTTCCGACTGGAACTGGGCCTTTTCCTTGACCCTGCCCACGCTCGCCGATATCTGGGATACCGCGCTCGCCGTATCGCCGGCGTGATTCCTGAGCTCCTCGCCGAGTCCGTTGAGTTTTCCCTGGGCCGACTTGAGGTCTCCCATGCTCTTCGCCAAGCCCTCGCTGAAGGTATTGACCATCCCGGCTATCAAGCCGAACTCGTCCACCGAACCGATCGAAATCCGCCCGGTCAGGTCCTTCTCCGAGGAGGAAAGCTGTTCGAGCTGGTCGATCACGGAGCGGTAGATGAGGCCGGTGTTCGCGCTCCAGATGATCACGAGGATGATCACGATGGCGAAGAAGACGAAGGAGAGCCCGAAGACCGCGAAAAGGGCGCCCGGAGACAGGCCGACGGAGCCTTTATCGGCCCTGTCGATGGCGAGAAAGGCGGTCGCGAAGGCGAAGAGGAAGGACATGAGGCACATGAAGGTCGGTATGATGAAGATTTTCCGCTGTTGCCTCAGTTCCCTCAGTCCCGCCGGATAGCGGACGAGATGGGCGGAAAGGAGGGTCCTGGATACGAGGTTGTCGGCGAGGACGAAGATGAAGGAAGCGTCGAGCATGCCCAGGGAAAAGACGAACAGGAAGAGCGGCAGCCGGCTGGCGGCCTGGAGGCCGATCGAATTGCCGAGCGCAAAAAGAACGGCGAGATAGGCCAGGATGAAAAGGATGAAGCGGATGAGGGACTTGAGGGGAGCGGCGCCGATGATGTCGATCGCCGCCCTGTAGGCGTCGGGATCCTCCTGCTGCGAGGAGAAGTCGAATCGGAAGGCCCTTGCGGCCCCTCCGACGACGAGGGAACTGGCGAGGATGAAAACGAGGCCGCCGAGGACGACGCCGGCGATCGGCCTGGAAATCTCCTGGCCCGGATCGCGGAAAAAGATGAAGGCTGCGGTTACGATCGCAACGTACACGATTCCGGCCGCGGCTACGATCGCGCGAAAGGCAAAGGCTTTCCTGTTCATGAATATCTCCAGGTGGTTGTTACGGTATCGGTGGAATGCCGTATGCTCCCAAGTATCATCGGAATGGCGACCACGTGTCAAATTTCACCTTGTGTCATCATGCCCGACCCACGCCGGCCAGTCTGCGCCGGTCGCCCGGGGCTCGGCACGGAACGTTCCGCCGATACGGGCGGGAGGCACATTCGTGTCCATTTTTCGGTGGACTCGCGGTTCCCGAATCCCGTATGGTATTCTCGAATGAACGCGAGTATCCCGGTGAGCCGAAGGAGTTCCAGATGCAAGGAGAGTTCGATTTGACCGAAATGCCTTCCCGGACCGAAATGGAAAAGGCCTTTTTCGAGAGGGATTCGGGCTATGACGGGGTGTTTTTCGTCGGCGTGACGACGACGGGCATTTTCTGCAAGCCATCCTGCCCGGCGAACAAGCCGCTTGAGAAAAACATCGAGTATTACGGAAGCGCCCGGGAGGCGCTTTTCGCGGGCTTCCGGCCCTGCAAGCGCTGCAAACCCCTTTCGGCCGGCATCGAGGTGCCGGAGTGGGCGGGCCGGATCTTCGACCGGGTAGACGCCGAACCCGAAAGCCGAATCCGCGACCGGGACCTTCGCGAGATGGACATCGATCCGGTGATGGCCCGGCGATGGTTCAAGAGGAACTACGGCATGACCTTCCAGGCCTACGTGAGGGCCCGCCGGCTCGGCCATGCCTTCGAGGCGATAAAGCAGGGTTCTCCCCTGGACGACGCGATTCTCGGCCATGGATGGGAAAGCTTTTCAGGGTTCCGCGAGGCCTTCGCCAGGCAGTTCGGCAGCACTCCGGGGAAGGCCGCCGACGCCGACTTCATCAGGCTCGGCTGGATCGAAACCCCCATCGGTCCCATGATCGCGGGGGCCATGGAGGCGGGACTCTGCCTCCTCGAGTTCACCGACCGGCGCATGCTCGAAGCCCAGTTCGAGACCCTCCGATCCCGGTTCGGCATGGCCCTCATCCCGACCGAGTGCCCGCTCTTCGACCGGCTGAGGAAGGAGCTGGCGGAGTACTTCGCCGGCGAACGGAAAACCTTCACCGTTCCCCTCGTCATGAAAGGTTCCGAGTTCCAGGAAAAGACCTGGAGGGGACTTCTCGAATTGCCCTACGGGCGGACCAAGAGCTACGCGGAGCTTGCCAGGGACATCGGGGCGGACAACGCCTCCCGTGCCGTCGGCCACGCGAACGGACTCAACCGCATCGCCATCCTCGTGCCCTGCCACCGGGTCATCACCGCCGACGGCGAGCTCGGCGGCTACGGCGGCGGGCTCTGGCGGAAGAAGGCCCTCCTGGAACTGGAACGGGGGGAGAGGCGGTTCGCCGGCTGAACGGTGTGATGAAGCGAAGGTAGGGGCCCATCGCCGCGGCGGGGGTATTTTCGCCATAGCGGAAAACGTCACATTATAGTCGGATCGTCCAAAGACAAGCCGGCCTCTCGGCGCCACAATCCATCATAAGGAAGGTGCCATGGCTCGAACCGAAAACGGCCGGCCGAGAGGTCTCCTCGTGTCCCTGCTTCTCCTGGCTTGTCTCCTGGGGCTCGGGGCCCAGGACATCGTCAATCCCCTCATCGAGCGGAGGGCGGATCCCTGGATTCTCCTTCACGACGGCAGCTACTATTTCTGCGCCTCGGTTCCCGAGTACGACCGCATCGAGATCAGGAGGGCAGGCGACATCGCGGGTTTGGGCGGCGCGAAACCGGTCGTCGTGTGGAAAATACAGAAACGGTTCCTGGTCGAGGATCGCAACATCTGGGCGCCCGAACTCCACTTCATCGATGGGAGATGGTACATCTACTACGCCGTCGGCACGAGTGCCGCTCCCTACGATGTCAGGATTCGCGTCATCGAAAACGATTCCGCCGATCCCGTGTCAGGCATGTGGAAGGACCTCGGCCGGATCGACACGGGGGCCGATACCCTCGCCCTCGACGCGACGACCTTCGAGAATCGCGGCGTCCGCTACCTCCTCTGGGGACAGAGGCTCACCGCTTCCGATTCGTCGCGCATGGACCTCTATATCGCCCGCATGGAGAATCCGTGGAAGCTGTCGGGCAAGCGGTCGATGATAGCCCGGGCCGATCGGGATTGGGAGAGGATGGACCCGGCGAAGCTCAAGATCGAGGGGCCCGCCGTGCTGAAGCGGAACGGCAGGATCTTCGTAACCTACTCCACAAACGCGGTCGACGCGAATTACTGCATGGGACTTCTCGAGGCTCCCGACGACGCGAACCTCCTGGATCCCGCCTCCTGGACCAAGCTTCCCGGTCCGGTTTTCCGGAGCGACCCCGAGGCCAGGCAGTTCGGCCCCGGCCACAACAGCTTCACGACCTCCCTGGACGGCTCGATTGACTACCTCGTCTACCACGCGAGGAACTACGAAAGGATCGAGGGCTACCCGATCCTGGACCCGAACCGGAACACCCGGGTCCAGCCCTTCGGCTGGGACGCGGATGGCAGGCCGGTTTTCGGCAGGCCGGTGCCGGACGGAAAGTTCCCTGAACGTACGTTTCCGCGATGAACGAAGGGCCCTTCGACCTGTTCGGGGCGGATCCCCGAATCGTGCGACGAAGGGCCGGGGTCGTGTTATCGGGCCTTGGCGTACTTGCCCTCGAGCACATCCCAGTTGAGGATGTTGAAGATCGCGGCCACGTAGTCGGCCCTCTTGTTCTGGTACTTCAGGTAGTAGGCGTG
>DBTK01000028.1:17658-31456 GCA_002307015.1 Spirochaetaceae bacterium UBA1318 | reverse complement strand
TAGGCGTGCTCCCAGACGTCGATGCCGAGGAGGGGAACCGAGCCGTCGGTCAGGGGCGAATCCTGGTTCGGCGTGCTCGTGACCGCGAGCTTCCCGTCCTTGCCGACGACGAGCCATCCCCAGCCGGACCCGAACCGGCCGACGGAGGCCTTCGAAAGGCTTTCCTTGAACGCGGCGAACCCGCCGAGCTCCGATTCGATCGCGAGGGCAAGCTTGCCGACCGGCGCCTTCGCGCCCCCGGGTGCGAGGATCTCCCAGAACAGGCTGTGGTTGAAGTGCCCTCCCGCGTTGTTCCTGACGGTCGTCTTGATGTCCGCAGGGAGGCTCTCGTACTCCTTGAGGAGTTTTTCAAGGTTCCACGATTCGAATTCCTTTCCCTGGAGCGCCGCGTTCAGGTTGTTGATGTAGGTCTGGTGATGGCGGTCATGGTGAATCTCCATGGTCATCGCGTCGATGTGGGGCTCAAGGGCCGAAAAGGAATAACCCAGAGGGGGGAGTGAATAGGACATATCGTATCTCCTTCCGTAAATCCATGGGAATAAGATACTGAATGATGGAAAGTATGAAAAGAGATATATAGAAATTGCTGCATAATCTTGTCCCGGACTATGTACGAGGAAATTTAGAGGCGACGCAGCCGCGGTAGATCTTCCAGGATCCGTCGGGCTGCTGCATGACGGGTCATGAACCATCCGTCCACGCCTACCGTGTCCAGCCTGAAAAGCTTCCCCTTTCGCGATCGGGGAGTGCTGACGGGGTCCGGTGCATGGATCCGTCGCACCTCCCGAATTTACAAAAAAAGGACTGGCAATGTGCCTGTCTGGAGGCCGAAACTTGGTTCATGAAGGTTCCGCTCCATGAAACGACTTGAAAGATTCGCCCATACACCGGCGATTGCGGTGCCGGCAGTCCTGGCAATGTCCCTGGTGCTCGCCTGCTCCTCCGTCGGGAAGGAACCACGGAAATCGGCACCGGCTCAGCACGCGGATGCGGATTCGGCGCGGTTCGCGAAAACCTCCGATACTGCCCCGCCCCAACAAAACATCGCCCACAAGGCGAGCTCCGCAGTCGGCGCCGAAATTGGGCCGACGGCGAAGAATATGCCCGCGCGATCAAATCCTCTGCCGCCCGAGATGGGCGCCGCGATTGCGACGCTTTACTCCGCGAAGGTCGTCTACGCTCCTCCCTCCTGTTCGGTCGCGGACCTGCCTCCGGACTTCGATCCCGTGAGCGCTTTGGCCCTCAGGAGGCTCAACGAGTATCGTATCGGCGCCGGGCTCACCCCGTACCGTTACGACGCGAGCCTCACTCGCCTCGGCATGGCTCACGCCGAGTATGCGGGCGCGTGTGCCAAAGCCGGAAAGGCCTGGAGGGGGCATTTCGAGCTTCCGAGTAATCCGGGTTATTCACGTGAGGGAAACGAGGCCGCTTCGACCAGCGGACTTTCCTATGGTGATGAGGATCTCCTCCAATCCATCGAAATCCTCATGGCCGGAACATTCCACCGTCTCCAGTTCCTCCGCCCCGAAGAGTCGAGGGTCGGAATAGGTTTCAAGAAATGGGATGGAGAGGGCACAACCTCGATCGGACTTTTCGTGACGAGGCCTCCCGACTCGAATGCCCGGAACGTCTCGGGCACGGGGAAGCCCCGTTTTGTCCTTTTCCCCCCACCGGACTCCGTCGGGATTGACACCCTGTTCACGGGTGAAAACCCCGATCCTCGGCCGGGGTTCGATGACCTGGCCGAATCGGCCAGGTCCCGTACGGGGTATGCGGCCAGCATTTCCCTTCTGCCAAATGACGCAAAGAGGTTCGTCGGCGCCGAGATTTCCATGACCGACCGAGAAGGTCATCCGATCGATATCTGGGTGACGGATCCGGCTCATCCCTCCATTCGCAAGGCGCCGGCTATCTACGCGAAGGGGGTTTCGAACGACTGGGCCTTCCAGGGCAACTTCGGTGCGGTCTTCATCATGCCGAAGGCGCCGCTCATGGCGGAATGCCGATATTCGATACATGCCACGCTGCACCTCGCGGCGGAATCCGTGAATCTCGCCTGGTCCTTCACAACCCGCCCTCACGCCGTTTGGTCAGTCGGGCCTCTCGCACCGGAACCCTGGCGGCAGCTGTCCTATGCGCTTGCGCACGCCTCTCCCGGAGACTCGATCACGCTCGGCGCCGGCGATTATGCGCTGAAGCACATGACGCGTCTTTCCGACATACGCATGCTCGGTTCGGGTCCGGGGACAAGGCTCAGCCTCCGGCCATTCGGGGGAGTATCTCCGCTTATAATTAATGGGACGGTTGTCATCGAAAATTTGTCGATCGCCTGTCCCGGAACGATTTTCTACCAGGAGACGGGGAGCGTTTTCCTTCTCCGGGATGTTTCGCTCCGGGGCGGGGATGGCCTCTCCTGTGCGCTGTCGGCCGAACGCGGGACGACGACCCTCTTCGACCGTATCGACGCATATGCTTACGCGCCGTCCGATCTGTGCTATTCCATGGACGATGGCACCGGCCCCGTTCCGCGAGTGTTCGCCCACCAAATATCCGGTCTGGGAACTCGGGGACGGGTCATGTACGGCCCGGCCGATGTCCATGTCCTCGACGGACCGCTCGATATTCCGGAGGAACGTTGATGGATATCAACGAGCACTCGTTGCCGTCCGCCGACGCCGCATGGATCATGTCCCGCTTTTGTTCAGGGTGAAGCAGCCGCGCAGTCATTCTCACGTTGGCGACGGTTTCGGCATAATGAGCCTCCCTGATCGCCGGCCTGCCGATATGCATGGGCCGGGATTCGTTTTACGATCCGCCCTCTGGCATCCCCTGTCCTGCCTCGGTATTATTATGCGGTGATGAAACCCCAGGTTTGTTCGCCGCTTCGGAAAGGATGGGCATCGTGAATTTTCTCGTCGACACGGAGGGCAGGATCGGCCCCGAGGCCTCGAAGACCCACATCTCTTTCACCTTCACGCTCGGCGACGGGACCGATGCTCTCGAGCTGTCCTTCGGCTACGAACCAAAGGTTCTCGATGACGACGAGCGCGCGAAGCTTCTGATCGAGGAAGGGCTTGCGGCCTACGGGGAACCGGGGGCGATCGTCGGATCCGAGGATTGGAAGGATCACGCCCCGGTCTCGAACCTGCTCACCCTCTCCCTCGACGATCCTGAGGGCTTCAGGGGCTCCGGTCACCGGGGGGCGCACCGCCAGACCATCCGCCTCTCGGAGACAGCGGCGACTCCGGGCTTCCTCGCGGGGCCGCTTCCCGCCGGGCTCTGGAAGGCGACGATCAGCGTCCATCTCGTGGCGAGCGGGAGCTGCACCTATCGCCTGAAGGTCGGAGCCCTGCGAGACGGAGGCCCGGCATGAGGTGGGTTGCCTGCGAGCTTCACACCCATACGGTCCATAGCGACGGCCGCATGACGGTCGCCGACCTCGCCCGTGCGGCGAAGGGAAACGGCCTCGAGTGCATCGCGCTCACCGACCACAACACGATCTCTGGACAGCGCGACATTCCGCTAGTTGAACGCGAGACGGGCATCCGCATCGTGCCGGGAATGGAATGGACGACCTTCTGGGGCCATATGGTCGCCATGGGCGTGTCGACCTATGTGGAATGGCGAAATCTTTCCCGTTTGGACATCCTGAAAGGCATCGATGCGATTCACGCTGCGGGCGGGCTCGCCGGGGTCGCCCATCCCTTCCGTCCCGGCAGTCCCTTCTGCACGGGCTGCCACTGGGACTACCAGATGCCGGACTGGAGCCGTGCCGATTACCTCGAGGTCTGGTCCGGCACCGAGCCCCCGAACCATTGGGTGAACCGACGCGCCTTCGAGCTATGGACCGGATTTCTGAATTCGGGCATCCGCCTTACCGCCGTAAGCGGCCGCGACTGGCATTCTCCCGACCGGAAGGCCCTCGCCGCCATCACCTGGCTCGCCGTGGATAGCCGCTTCGAGAGCGATCCCACCCGGGCCGTCATGGACGCCATCTCCTCGGGACGTGCGGCGAGCTCGCTCGGGCCCAGGCTCGACCTCGTCGCCGGATGGAATGGTGCGAAACCAACAAGCTTCGAGGTACCAGGTTTCGCGCCAACCAGTTCCGCCCCGAACGGGTCAGCGCCAACAAGCTTCGAGGAACTAGGGGTTAGGCCTTCGATCGGCATCGGCGGGACGCTTTCCCGGGAAAAGGCGGGAAAATCCCTCGATATTTCCGTCACCCTCGAATCTGGGGTAAGGGTCGGGCTCTGGGAGGACACGGTCTCGGTTCATGAGATCGTCGTCGTAGGGAACGCGGGCGAACTCGCGAGGTTTCCCGCGACTGCATCCGCGCCATCCTTTTCAGCAACGGTTTCCGCCGATAATCTTGCCTGGATTCGGGCCGAGGCTCATGGCAGTCTTCGCGGCGAGGACGCCATGCTGGCCTTCACGAACCCGATCTACATCGTCGACGGTAAGGAGGGGGGATGATGCTTCCATTGATTACGGCGCATTCCGGATGCGAGGGGACCGATCCCAATTCCCGCGACCATCTCGAGGCGGCCATTGATTCCGGGGCCGACGTCGTCGAGGTCGACGTGAGGTCGGCGGCCGACGGGATCTGTGTCCTTTCCCACGACGAGACGATTGCCTGCGACGACGGGAAGAACCCTGCGATCCGCCAATCCGCCGCCAACGACTTGGTCCGTCGGGCTCCCGGACTTCTTCGCCTTTCCGAGGTTCTCGCCTGGGCCGAGGCGAGGGGTGTTTCCCTCAACCTCGATCTGAAGGAAGACGCCGCCGTTCCCTCCTTTTTTGCTTCGCGAGGGAAGGGGCGAGTCGGTCCTGGAATCGTTTTTTCGGGTTGCGGGCCCGAAACGGCACGGCTCGTGAAAAGCTTCGACGATGCGGCGAGGATCGTACTCGAGGCAGGGCAGCTTCCCGTCGGCGGGTCCGAAAAATCCTACAGGGAGGCCGCTTCGAAGATCTGCGATCTCGCGGTCGACCTCGGCTGCTGCGGTCTCAACGTGGACAGAGCCGTCTGCTCGCCCTCCCTGTTTGCGATCGCGGCGACCCGTTTTCTTCCCGTCTATGTTTATACGGTCGACGAGGAAGCGGAACTGGGCGTTTTCGCGGCGGCCGGCGCTTTTTCCATAACGACACATCGGGTTGGCGCGGCGAGACGAATCCTCGAATCCTGCCGTCCGGTATCCCCGGGAGCCCCGATGCGGTATACTTTTACGATAGGCAAAATGACGAGCCAGTAAGGAGTTTTCGATGGATTTCGACGAAATCGTGGACAGAAAGGGAAGCGGTTCCCTGAAATGGGATGCGGTCAAGAACGAGGCCGGCAAGATGGATGTCCTTCCGCTCTGGGTTGCCGACATGGATTTTCCCGTTCCCGAATGCGTTCGTAGCGCGCTCAGAGCCCGGCTCGAGCATCCCTTTTTCGGCTACGAGCGGATGCCGGCAGAGTATTTCTCGACGCTCTCGTCCTGGTACTCGTCCCGGTACGGCGTCGAGACGACACCCGAGAACTTCGTCCTCACCCCCGGGGTCATGCCCTCGATAGCGGCGGCCCTCTCGGCCTTTACCGAGAAGGGCGAGGGCGTCCTCATCCTAACACCCGTCTACCATTGCTTCCGCGAGATCATCGAGGACAACGCGAGGGTCGCCGTCGGGGCCAGACTCGCCAGCGACGGCGCCGGCCGCTGGGGCATGGACGGGGATGTCATGGGCGAGGCGATCCGGACGGCCGCCGCCTCGGGCCATCCCGTTCGGGCTCTGCTCTTCTCGAACCCGCACAACCCCGTCGGCCATTCATGGTCGGCCCGCGAACTCGGCTTCCTTCTCTCGTTCGTGGAAAAGCATTCCCTCGCCCTCATCTGCGACGAGATCCACGGTGATTTCAGCTTCGGCCCCGCGGGCTTCACGAGCGTGACGGCTCTCGCCGACGGAAGGCAACCGCGCGTCGTGGTCGTTTCCGCCCCGAACAAGACCTTCAACCTCGCGGGGCTTCACATCGGCCATGCGGTGACCCGGAATGTCGAGACGCGCAAGGCGATGGCACAGGCGATATCGGCCTGGGGCTACGGCATGCCGAATGTCCTTTCGATCACGGCCGCGGCCGCCGCCTACCGCGAAGGAGGGCCCTGGCTCGATGCCCTTCTTCCCTACATTGCCGACAACCGGCGGTACATGGAGAAACGGGTGGGCGAGATTTTCTCCGGGGCCGCCTGTTCGCCCCTTGAAGCAACCTATCTTTCCTGGATCGACTGCTCGAGGGCGATCGAGAAGGCAGGGTTCGCGAACGATGCGGCTTTCGTCGACTATCTCGAGGAAACGGGCAGGGTCAAGGTCTCGACCGGTTCGAGCTTCGGTCCTGGAGGCGAGGGCTTCATCAGGGTGAACGCGGCCTGTCCCCGAGCCCTTCTCGCGGAGGGCCTCGATCGAGCCCAAAAGGCCCTCGAGTTGCAGATGGTCGCGGCTCGGAAATGAACACCTGGGAGTTCGTCCAGGAGTACGGCGGCATTCTCAATCTCCTCCGAGCCCATGCCTTCCTGATGTACGCCCCGGGTGGTGAACGGGAGTACGGCGAAAAGCTCGACACCGCGGCGGGAGAGTTCGCCAACCTCGTCCGCGCCTATACCGGCGTACCCGTCCCCTTCAAGCCCGGGATGATTCCGATCGAGGGCGCCAGGGAACCGACCTGGGCCGGCGCGCGCATCCTCGCGAAGAGCGTCTCGCGGCGCTATCTCGCCCAGGCGACGAGGAGGGCCGGCTCTCCCGCCGGAGATTCCCTCACCCGTTCGGCCGAGCTCTGGGAGCTCGCCTTCACCAAGCTCGAAAAGAGGGAATGAGTCGATGGGGGCACGAGGACCCGTCAGGCCCGGTCACACCTTCAAATGCTTCCAGCGCCCGGCTTTGACGCGGAATCCGTACATCGATGCGCGCACGATGAAGTCGATGGCCACGCCCGTCATCACCCCGTAGATTCCCATGCCGAAGAACTTGACGAGGATCAGGGAAATGAGGATGCGAAAGGCCCAGAGCCCGACGAAGGCCGTCGCCGTCACGTAGACGATGTCCCCGGCTGCCCTGAGCACGCCGGCCGAGACGTTCATTACGCCGAGAAACGGATCGATCAGGGAGAATACCGCGATGATGCCGACGCTCATGGATATGACGGCGGGATCGGTCGTGAATATCGAGGCGAGGGGACGGGCCAGCAGGAAGGTCGCCAGGCCGATCATGCTGATGACGGCCACGCCGACGATGTTCGATTCGTAGGCATAGGTCGTCGCGCCGCTCAGGTCCCGCCTTCCCAGACTCTGGCCGACGATCGTGGTGGCGGCGATCGAGAAGCCGAAAATGGGCATGAAGGCGAAGGAGTTGACGTTGACGCCCACCTGGAACGAGGCGGCGGGGACGACGCCGATGCCGATGATGATGACCTGCATGATCAGGAAGCCGCCCTGCATCACGAACTGTTCGAGAAACGCCGGCAATCCCACCCTCACGATCCGGGAGATCAAGGTCAGGTCGACGGCGAAGTCGTCGCCCCTCCCCAGTTTCATCGGACCTTTTTTTGAAAAGAGGACGAGCACGCGGGTGAAGCCTCCCGCGAATCGGGAGAGGGCCACGGCGGTGCCCGATCCCACGACCCCGAACCTGGGGACGAGGATGGTCTGGAGGGCGACATTGAGCAGGTTGACCCCCAGGGTGACGTACATCGGGGTGCGCATGTCGCCCGAGCCCCGGACGGCGCCGGCGACCACGATGTCCAGGACCATGAAGGGAGTTCCGATCATCACGAGGTTGAAGTAGGATAGCCCGATGCGGAGCAGTTCGGTGTCCGTCCCCGAAAGGAAGAGGCCGAGGATGGGCCGCGCGAAGGCGAGAGCCGAGAAGCTGATGAGAGCCCCCGAGGCCCCGCCGATGTAGAGGGTCTGGACGAGGGCCTTCTTCGACTTGCGGATGTCCCCCTCTCCGGTCAGTCGGGCGATCACGACGGTCGCTCCCGTGGCGAGCCCGGCGAAGATCGTTTCGAGGAAGATCACGATCATTCCGACGAGACCCACCGCGGCCAGTTCCCGCGTTCCTATCCGGCCGACGAAGGCCGTCGAAACCATGCCGACGGCCATCATGAGGAGCTGTTCCACGATGGAAGGCCAGGCGAGGTGGAGTATCGTGCGGTAGACCTGTCGTCTCGAATAGTCGCGTTTCATGGGGGCGGGGCATGATAGCCCGGAATCCCCCCGCGGTTCAAGGCGAGGCGACCACCCGGCGAACCCGTTTCACCTCGCCTTTGCCCGCGCGTACTGGACAGGGTAGGGCGAATCGGCTCCGAGGGCCGCGGCCGCGTGGATCGGGAAGTAGGGATCGCGCAGGAACTCCCGTGCGACGAGGATGAGGTCGGCCTTTTCGGCGGCGAGGATCTCCTCGGCCTGGCTTGCCTCGGTGATGAGGCCGAGGCCTCCGGTCAGGATCTTCGCCTCGCGGCGGATTCCCTCGGCGAACGGGATCTGGTAGCCGGGGGCGAGCGGAATCCTCACCCTCGGCAGGAGACCGCCGGTCGAGGTGTCGATCAGGTCGATGCCGATTCCCTTCAGGCGTTTGGCGAACTCGACCGCCTGCGCCAGGTCCCATCCGCCCTCGACCCAGTCGGTCGCGGAAATTCTGACGAACACGGGAAGGCCTTCGGGCCAGACCTCGCGGACGGATTCGGCGACCTCGAGGGGAAGCCTCATCCGGTTCTCGAGGGAGCCGCCGTACTCGTCGCTCCGGCGATTCGAGAGGGGCGACAGGAACTGGTGAAGGAGGTAGCCGTGGGCCGCGTGGATCTCGGCCACCTCGAACCCGGCCTCGAGGCTTCTGCGCGCGGCCTCCCGGAATTGGGACCGGACCGCTTCAAGATCGTCCCGGGTCATTTCCCGGGGAATGGAATAGCCCTCGTCGAAGGGGATCGCGCTCGGCGCCAGAGTTCGCCAGCCTCCTCCTTCTTCGGGCATGCAGCCCTCTCCCTTCCACGGGATCCTCGTGGAGGCCTTCCTGCCCGCATGGGCTATCTGGATACCCGGAACGGCTCCTTGCGCCTTGATGAAATCCGTAATTCTCCTGAATGCCGCAACCTGCCCGTCGTTCCAGATGCCGAGATCGGCTTCGGAGATTCTCCCTTCGGGCGACACCGCCGTCGCCTCGGCGATCACGAGTCCGGCCCCGCCGACGGCTCGGCTGCCGAGGTGGACGAGGTGCCAGTCGTTCGGCATCCCGTCGACGGCGGAGTACTGGCACATGGGAGACACGGCGATCCTGTTCCTGAACTCCAGATTCCGTATCATGAAGGGTGAAAGAAGCTTGCTCATGGGTTTTCGCCGTCCTTTTATTAAGCCGGATGCATAAAGGTGAAGAGAATTTACCGCCAATACAATTTTTCGGCAATTCTTTTCGCGCTTTCGTGGTGGATCTTCTCCTAAGAAAAAAGCAACCACGAAAGCGCGAAAACACGAAGATAAGAAAGGTCTTTCCTTTTCGTGGCTTCGTGATTTCGTGGTAAATTCTTCTCTCGGTAAAGAAAGGCGAACCACGAACGCACGAAAAAGAATAGAAAAGAGCCTCGTTCGTGCCTTCGCGCCTTTCTTACCCGAAAACGGAAAGGACGGCCCGGGATAGTTCCTGACGGAAGGGATTGACGTCGCGGGGGTTCCGGACGTGGAGGCGGTTCGTGAGGATGGCGATCACGAGTTTCGTGGGCGCATTGAGGTGGAGATAGGTTCCGGTGAATCCCGTGTGTCCCGCGCCTCCGCCCGGATAGTTGGGACCGAGCTGGAAACCGAGCCCCCGGTTTCCCCCGTGGTCTCGCATCGCCTCTCCGACGAGATCGGGAGAAAGCCAGTTCTTCCCGTCCCGATCGCCGAGGCGTCCGTCCTCGAGGTAGAGCCGTCCGAGGCGGCAGAGGTCCCGCGCGTCCGAGAAAATCCCCGCGTGGCCCGCGGCGCCGCCGAAGTAGTAGCAGCCGTTGCCGTCGTTGCAGCCGTCCCGGATGGGAACCGATTCGTCCCGCCAGCCGTCGAAGCCGAGGCCGAGGGCGTCGACCATGCCGCGCTCGATGCGGTTGCCGAACTCGCCCGAGGCTGCGGGGCCGAGGGGCCCGCGGTAGGAAGTGCGGGAGAGGCGGAGCGGGGAGAAGACGAGGGCGTCCATCGCGGCTGGAAGGTCGAGGCCGGCAACCCGTTCGACGATTCGGCCTAGGATCATGAAGTTGAGGTCGGAATAGACGACTTCATCCCGGCGGGGATGGGCCTCGAGAACGTCGGCGAGGATGGCTTCGAAAGCCTCGCCCCGCCTCGTGTAGAAGGGATACCAGTAGTGGATGCCCGACGAGTGGGTGAGGAGGGAGGCGATGTCGGCGTTGCCGAGGCCGGCGGCGAGTCTTTCGCGGACGGTTTCGTCGAGGATCGCGTCGAAGTTCCTCGAAGCTTGTGGGTCGCCGAAGCCGTGGGGTCCGACGGCCAAACGCCCCGGGGTGATCAGGTCCGCCGCCTTCGAGTCGAGCCGAAGCTCCCCCGTCGTGGCGAGCCTCAGGATTGCCGTCGCCGTGAAAAGCTTGGAGAGCGAGGCGAGGTCGAAGATCGTCGTCGTAGACATCGGGACCCGATCAGTCCCGGCGAGGCGGGCATCGCCCCAGGCCTCTTCCAGGAGGAGGCTTCCGGGAATCTTCCCCCGCGACGCCCTTTCCACACGGAGAACGGCCCCGGCGAAAAAGCCCTCGTCGATGCAGCGCCGGCTAATGTTTCCGAGGTCCGCGAGGTTCACGGCTTCGTCACCTTAAGCTTCTTGACCATCAGGATCTCGGTGATGCCCTCGCGCGCGAAGTCGGGAAGCGCTCCAGTCCTCCGGTAGCCGTGGCGTTCGTAGAAGGCCTGGGCCTTTATATTGAAGTCGGAGACGAGGAGGCACCAGTCCCGGCCCACCGAGACCGTGCGGGCCTCGAACTCGGCGAGGAGGGCCGCCCCCACGCCCGAGCCCCGCAGCGACTCGTCCACGGCGATGAGGCGGAGGTAGGGTGCAGAGGAAAAGGCCCCCCGGGGATCGATCCAGGCGAAGCCGGCCACGCGGTTCTCCGACTCGGCCACGAAGAGTTCCCCGCCCGATTCGAGGGCGGTCACCAGGGTCCTGGTCATGGAGGCGGGCTCGAAGCCGTAGCGCTCCCCGATCGCGGAGGCGCAGGCGATCGCCGCGCAGGCGGGGGCGTCGCCCTTGGCCATCGGTCTCAGAATCCTGTCCACGTCAAACCTCCCGATCGACGGGCTCGAGGCCCTCGATGAGTTTCGCAAGTCCCGGTCCGGGAATGACCCCCGACCCTTCAAGCCTCGGGGTTTCACCCTCGTAGACAAGCCCGGTGAAGGGATCGTCGGCGAGAAGGAGGGGAGCGTCGAGGTCGCACCAGGCGCATAGGGGCGCGAGCGCGAGGGCGGCCGCGACGCCGAGGCTCGTCTCGACCATGGAGCTCACCATGATTTTCATGCCCGACTCGAGGGCCGCCCGGGCCAGGTCGAGGCTCGCCGCCGGACCGCCGTTTTTCGCGAGCTTCACGACGATGCCCGCGACCGAGGGGGCTTCCCTCGCGTAGCGCTTCACCTGATCCACGTCCCGCGCGCTTTCATCGAGGATGATCGGGACAGGGGTCGAGGAGGCCAGTTTCTCGAGCTCGGCTGGCTCGCAGGCGCACGGTTCCTCGACCAGTTCCACGCCGAGCCTGTCGAGTTCGACGAGCTTTTCCCCGGCCTCGGAGACCGACCAGCCCTGGTTCGCGTCGACGCGGATGATGGCCTCGGGAAGCCGGTGCCGGATGGCCCCGATGCGTTCGATATCCCCCGGGATGCCCGCCTTGATCTTGAGGCGGCGGAATCCCGAAGCGGCCGCGAGGGCGACCATCGCCTCTGTATCGTCGTCGTAGGCGACGGTGAACGAGGTTCGGGGCGACGCACCCCCTTCGAGGCCGAGGGTAGCGCCGAGTGCCCCGCCTGAAACGCTTGCGCGAAGGGAAAGCACGGCGGCCTGGAAGGCCGAGCGGCTGACGGGGTAGGCGAAGGAACCCGAGGGCATCCCGGGCCCGGCGAGGGCTTCATCGACCGACCTTCGGGAAAGCCCCCGCCTCAGGTCGGCCTCCACCTCGTCGGCGGTAAGACCGTAGTAGGGCACGACCGGGGCTTCGCCCATGCCGACGGCGTCTCCCTCGCGGAGATGGATGAACAGGTTCTCACGGTACGAGTAGCTGCCGTGGGCGAGCCTGAAAGGATTCCTGAGGGCGAGTTTCAGTTTGAAAAGCCTGATTTCCATCAGTTCCCCACCACGGTCTTCGATCCCTCGAAGAGGAAGCAGGAAACCTCGTGACCCTCCTCGACGGTCGAAAGGGAAGGGGCTTCGAGGGCGCATCGTTCCATCGCCTCCGGGCAGCGCTCGCGGAAGGGGCAGCCCCTTCTCTCGGCGCTCGGGGAGGGCACGTCCCCCGAGAGGATTATCCTCCGTCTGGACCTCTCCTTGATCGGATCGGGAATGGGCACGGCCGAGAGGAGGGCCCTCGTGTAGGGATGGAGGGGATTCCTGTAGAGGCTCTTCGCGTCGGAGGTCTCGACGATGCGGCCCAGGTACATGACGGCTATCCTCGAGCAGAAGTACTCGATCACGGCGAGGTCGTGGGCGATGAACAGGAAGGTGAGGTCGAAGTCCTTCTGGAGGTCCTTGAGGAGGTTCAGGATCTGGGACTGGATCGAGACGTCGAGGGCCGACACGGGTTCGTCGGCGATGATGAGCTTGGGATCCAGGGCGAGGGCCCGGGCGATGCCGATCCGCTGCCGCTGCCCGCCTGAGAATTCGTGGGGATACCGTCCCGCGAAGGAGGGTGAGAGCCCGCACCGCTCCATGAGCGAGATGGCCTTGGTCCTGATCTCCCCGTCGCTCATGGCGACGATGCCCTTCCTCGCGTAGATTCTCAGGGGATCGGCGATGATGTCGGCAGCCCTCATCCTCGGATTGAGGGATGAGTAGGGATCCTGGAACACGATCTGGAAGCCCATCCGGGCCCGCTTCAGTTCGCGTGGCGAGAGGCTCCCGAGGTTTTCCCCCGCGAAGAAGATGTCCCCGGCCGTGGGCTTCTGGAGCTGGGCGACGGCCATGGCCGTCGTGGACTTGCCGCAGCCCGATTCGCCCACGAGGCCGAGGGCCTCGCCCCGTCCGATGTGGAAATCGACGCCGTCCACCGCGCGGACCCAGCCGGCCCTCCGCTTGAAGACGATGCCCTTGTCGATGGGAAAATGGACCTTGAGTCCCCGAACGTCCAGGAGGTTGTCTTTTTCCGTCATTGTTGTTTTTCCTTCGCGTGGAGCCAGCAGCTGACCGTCCGGGGAACCGGGCCCGTAAAGGCGGTTTCGGGCGGATAGGCTTTCCTGCAGATGTCCATGGCGTGAGCGCAGCGGGGGTGGAAGGGACAGGCGTCCGGCATGTCGATGAGGCTCGGGGGGGATCCCGGGATCGAATGGAGCCGGCCTTCGCCCTCGGGGCCATAGGCCCCGGCGCGGTCCACCCGGGGAATGGAATCGAGGAGGCCCCGCGTGTAGGGGTGTTTGGGATCGTAGAAAAGGTCATCCACCGCCGCCTTCTCGACGATGCGCCCCGCGTACATGACGCAGATGGAGCTGCACATCCCGGCGACGACGCCCAGGTCGTGGGTGATCATGATGACCGCCGTCGTGTTCCTGGCCGAGAGGCTCTTGATCAGGTCCAGGATCTGGGCCTGGATGGTGACGTCGAGCGC
>DBTK01000028.1:2624-17366 GCA_002307015.1 Spirochaetaceae bacterium UBA1318 | reverse complement strand
GTCGGCTCGTCGGCGATGAGGATGTCGGGATTGCAGGCGAGGGCCATGGCGATCATGACGCGTTGCCTCATGCCCCCCGAAAACTGGTGCGGGTACTCCTCGGCCCGGCGCTCGGGATCGGGTATGCCGATGGCCTTGAGCAGGTCGACCGCCCGAGCCCCGGCCTCGCGCCGTCCGAGGCCCTGGTGGAGCTCGAGGACCTCGGCGATCTGCCTCGAAACCTTGATCACCGGGTTCAGGGAGGTGAGGGGATCCTGGAATATCATGGAGATGCTCCTGCCCCTCAGGACCCGCACCTCCTCCTCCGTAGCCTGGATGAGGTCGCGGGAGACGCCGTTACGGTCCGTGAAAACGACCTTCCCGTCGGCGATGAATCCCGGCGGGCTCTGGACGAGCCTCATGATGGAAAGGTTCGTCACCGACTTGCCCGAGCCGGACTCTCCCACAATGCCGAGGGTTTCGCCCCGGCGAAGGTCGAATGAGATGCCGTCGACGGCCTTCACGAGGCCGGTGACGGTGCGGAACTGGGTCTTGAGGTTTTCGACCCTCAGAATTATTTCGTCGCTCATGCTGCCATCCTATTGCACGTTTCTCAGGCGGGGATCGAGAAGATCGCGGAGCCCGTCGCCCAGGAGGTTGAATCCGAGTACGAGGAACACGATCGCGAGTCCCGGATAGACGGCCGTCCACGGCGCGATGGCCATCACCTTCCGCGCACCCGAGAGCATGTTGCCCCAGGATGGATAGGGCGGCTGGACGCCGAGACCGAGGAAGCTCAGGGAGGATTCGAGGAGTATCGCCACGGAGAGCGAAAGCGAGATCTGGACGATCAGCGGCACGAGGATGTTGGGAAGGAGGTGGCGGAACAGGATGTAGCTCGAGCTCGCCCCGTTGGAGCGGGCGGCCTTCACGAACTCGTCGCTCTTGATGCCGAGGATCGCGCCTCTGGAGACCCGGGCGAATTGCGGGATGTAGACGATGCCGATGGCGAAGACCACGTTGAAGGTTTTTTCGCCCAGGATCGCCATCACGAAGATCGCGAGGAGGAGGGAGGGAAACGAGAAGAGGACGTCGGCCACGCGCATGATCCAGTTGTCCCATCTGCCGCCCAGGTAGCCGGCCCAGATGCCCATGAGTATCCCGATGACGGCGCCGAGGGCCGTGGCCGAAATGCTGATGATCAGCGATACAGAGCAGCCCTTCATGATCCTCGAAAGGATATCCCTGCCGAATTCGTCCGTGCCGAAAAGGTGGCCGGTCGAGAGGGATGGAGGCTCGAGGAGATGTTCCGTGTCCATCGACACGGGATTGAAGGGGAGCCAGAAAAGAGAGACGAGGATGACCGCGATATAGAGGGCGATGATGACGATGCCCGTCATGGCGATGCTGTTCTTGGTGAGTCGGTTGGCTGCCATGTTACCTACCCCCTTCGTACAGGCGGATTCGCGGATCGACGCAGGCGTAGATGAGATCCGTGACAAGGTTGACGAGAACGAAAAGGGTCGCGATCACCAGGACGATGCCCTGGATGACGGGATAGTCCCTCTGATAGATCGCGTAGAGCGCCAGGCGCCCCATGCCGGGGAGGGCGAAGACCTCCTCGATGACGATGGCGCCTCCCAGGAGGTAGCCGGTATTGAAGCCCGCCACGGTGATGACGGGGAGGATGGCGTTCTTGAGGGCGTGGCGCAGGATGACCGCGTGGCGTTTGAGGCCCTTGGCCTTGGCCGTGCGGATGTAGTCCATCTGGAGCACCTCGAGCATGCTGTTGCGGGTGTAGCGCATGATGACGGCAGCGAGCCCGATGCCGATGGCGAGTGATGGAAGGAAGAGCATCTGGAGGTTCTTCAGGGGATCGACGGTGAACTTCACGAAGTTGCCCATCGGTATCCAGCCGCGGAAACCCGAGAAGGCGAGGACCATGAGGGCCGCGAGCCAGAATTGGGGCAGGGACAGGCCCAGGAGGCCGATGATGCGGTTGGCGACGTCGACGGCGGGCTTGTTCCTGAGCGAGGAAAGGATGCCCTGCGGGATCCCGATGATGAGTGCGAGGAAGAGGGCCATCAGGGTCAGCTCGAGGCTGATCGGGAGGCGAGAAACGATGTCCGGAAGCACCGGTCTTCCGGTGCGAAGCGAATAGCCGAAATCCCCCTGGAGGAGCCTGCCGACCCACTGGACGTAGAGGACAGGAACGGGCTTGTCCTCGCCGAAGATGCGCTTGAGTTCCTCCATCTGCTGAGGCGTCGCCTCGACCTGGGTCCCCATGTACATCTCGAGCGCCGAGCCCGGTATCAGGCGGACGAGGAAAAACACGATGATCGAGACCCCGAACAGGACGGGGATCAGCGACAGGAGTCTCTTAACGATGTATCTGCCCACATGCGTCTCCGGATTCCAGGATGATTGAGGAGGCGGCTTCCGTTCGGCCCCTGGCGGCAACGAAGGAAGGGGCATCCGGGAAGCTCCGCCTCCCGGATGCCCGGTGGGTCCCCCGCCTTGGGGACGGGGAACCACGGATTTTCCGGGGGCTAGCGGGCCACCTGGGTGTAGGTCAGGTAGAAGAGGCTTCCGTTGCCGACTTCCTTGAAGCCCGAAACCTTGGAGCTGACGACCTGATTCTCGTTCGGGCAGTAGAGGAACACGGCCGGGGCCTTCTCGCTCAAGGCGGCCTGGAGCTTGTCGTAGGTCGCCTTGCGGTCGGCGACCTTCGTCTGGGTCCTTCCCTGGTCAAGGAGCTTGTCGACGTCGGCATCCTTGAAAAGGAAGTTGTTGACGCCGCCGGTGGAGTAGAAGGTCCGGTAGAGGAAGCGGTCCGGTTCCCCCGACCCTCCGCGGAGCTCGATCATGGAATCGTAGTCGCGCTTGACCCACTTGTCGATGTAGACGCCCCACTCGACGACCTCGAGGTCGGCGTTGATCCCGATCTTTTTGAGCTCGTCCTGGGCGACCTGGGCGACGGCGAGTCCGCCCTCGTAGGTGGAGGCGCAGGTGATCTTGAAACTGAATCCGTTCGGGAAGCCGGCGTCGGCGAGGAGCTTCTTCGCCCTGGCGATATCGACGGCGGAGAAGGGAAGCTTGGCGAGGGGGAGGGCCCACTGGGTCGCGGCCACGGGGATGGGGCCGGTAGGCTTGCCCATGCCGAACTCGGCTATCGTCAGGACTTCGGACCGGTCGAGGGCGAGGGACACCGCTTCGCGGACCCTCACGTCGTCGAAGGGTTTGCGGGTGCAGTTGAAGCTGAAAATTCTCATGTTGAGGCCGGGCTTGCTCATGACGACGACCTTGGGATCCTTGGCCGCCTGACGGATGATGGCGCCGTCGTTGATCGTGGCCATGTCGAGGTCGCCTGACTTGACGCCGGCGAGGAGCGAGGCCTGTTCGGGAATGACGCGGAAGATGATCTTGTCGAGGGAGGGCGCGCCCTTCTCGAAGTAGTCGGGGTTCTTCACGAGGGTCATCGAGTTGTCGGCCACCCATTCCTTGAGCATGAAGGGGCCGGTTCCGCATTCGACCTTCTGGAGGTTGCCGTTCGCGTCGACCACTTCCTTCGGAACGATGGAAAGGTTGTTCGAGGTGAGGCCGTCCAGGAGGGAGGCGAGCGGCGCGGACAGGGAAAGCTTCACCGTGTATTTGTCCACGACGTCGATCGCCTTGACGAGCGAGATGTAGGAGCTGCCGGGCGAGGCGGTCTTGGGATCGAGGACGCGGTTCAGCGAGTACTGGACATCGGTCGCCGTCATCTCTCGTCCGTTGTGGAACTTCACTCCCTTGCGGAGATGGAAAATGTAGGTGAGGTTGTCCGGGATGTCCCATGACTCGGCGAGGTCGGGCACGACGACGAAATTGTCGTCGAGACGGACGAGGCGGCTGTAGAGAAGGTCGATGCGGCGCATCGAGGAGAATGACGTCACGACATGGGGATCGAGTCCCACCGCCTCCTGGTCTACGCCGATCGTGAGCACCTTCTCAGCGGGCCCTGCGGCGAACGCACCCGCTCCGGCGATGAACATCATCGCCGCGAGGGACGCAAGCAGAATCGAGAATCTCTTCATGATAGCCTCCTTGGGAACATATTCGAATATCCTTGTCACAAGGTAATCGAACCGAGGACGACGGGGGATCTTGCCCCCGTGACTGCCGGAAGGTTGCCTGGCCTCCCCATGAGGGATTCGTGTCCGAGCACGGCGAAGGCGATGGCCTCCCGCGCCTGATCCGGCACGCCGAAGGCCGCCGTCGTCGAGACGAGAATGCCCGGCAGCCTTTCACGGATCATGCCCAGCAGCGTGAGGTTGAGGGCCCCGCCTCCCGCGACGAGGACGGCAGCCACCTTCGTTTTCGGGAGGATGAAGTCCCGGTAGGCTCTCGCGATGGACTCGGCGGTGAAGGCCGTCGCCGTGGCGACGGTATCTTCGAAGGAAAGCCCGATGGAGGCCGTCCGTTCCAGGAAACCGGCGGTGAAGGCCGCGCCGTAAACCTCGCGCCCCGTGCTTTTCGGCGGCTTCCTCGAGAAGTAGCCGTCCTTCATGAGTTCCTGGACGAGGGCTTCGGAAGCGCGGCCCTTGGCGGCGTAGGAACCGGCCGGGTCGTAGCGCTCCTTCCCGTCCGTTTTCGCCGCGACGACGGCGTCGATGATCATGTTGCCTGGACCGGTGTCGAAGGCGATTATGTCTTCCATGGTCGCGGCCGCCGGCACGACCGTCGCGTTTCCGATGCCGCCGATGTTCTGGACGATTCGCCCCTCGGTTTTCGAGCCGAAGAGGATTGCGTCGATGTACGGAGCGAGGGGCGCGCCCTCCCCGCCGGCGGCCATGTCGCGGGCCCTCAGGTCGGCGATGACGGGAATGCCGGTTCTCTCGCGAAGGACGGCGCTGGAGCCGAGCTGGAGAGTTCCCTTGACGGCGATGTCTCCGTCGGGACCGGGAAAGGCCCGGGCGACGGGCGCATGCCAGACGGTCTGCCCGTGCATCGAAATGACATCCACCTCGCAGGAAGAAACTCCCGATTCCGCGATGACGAGGTCGACGGCTTTCGCGTACCATTCCGGGAGTCCGTAGCCGGCGTAGGTGAGGTCGTCGATGCGGGCCGTCTCCGGCGAGCAAAGCCTGGCCACGATCGAGCGGAGTTCGTCCGAATAGGCCAGATATGAGTGGGCGACGAGCTTGACCGAGGCGATCTCGCCGGTGGCACCGGTCATGATGCGGACGAGGGTTGCATCCACCCCGTCGAGCGATGTTCCCGACATGAGGCCGATGACCAGGTGTTTCGATTTCGAGGCATAGGCTTCCCTGAATCTTACTTCGTCGCGCTTGAAATCCACGTTGCACCCCTTTCGCTCGATGGTTCGGATCAAGTCAATGGCAGGCGTCGACCGGCGAAGTTTTGGGTACGGCGGCGCCAAAATATCGACTCAAGTATATGGCACATTATTTCACTTCGCAATGGGAAAGTGAAAAATTATTTCTTTACATCCCCTTTCTTCCATGATAGATTGGAATTATATCTCACACAGCCAGCCGAACGGTCACTCGCCACGGGCGCGAGACCGGATAGGTGCGATCGGAGAACCGCGGATGATCGATACGACGATAACCCAGGAGATGCTCGAGGGTTTCATGACGGAAAGCCGCAACGATCGATCCGTCGATATAGACACGATGGAGAGCATCGATATCCTGAGGATCATCAACAGCGAGGACAAGACCGTTCCCTTTGCGGTGGAGAAAGCCCTGGAGCCCGTCGCCGCCCTGGTGGACGACGTGGTCGCGGCCTTCCGAAAGGGGGGCCGTCTCGTCTATATCGGCGCGGGGACCTCCGGCCGCCTCGGCGTCCTCGATGCCTCGGAATGCCCCCCGACCTTCGGCGTTCCCCCGACGATGGTTCAGGGGCTCATAGCCGGCGGCCGCGACGCCCTCATCCGTTCCATAGAGGGCGCCGAGGACGACCTCGAGGCCGGGGCCCGTGAATTGGAGGCCATCGGTTTCGGCGGGAACGATGTCCTCGTCGGGATCACCGCTTCTGGTCAGGCACCATACGTTCTCGGCGCCATGGCGAAGGCCCGCGACCTGGGAGCCGTCGTCGCCGCCATCAGCTGCAATCAAGGATCGAAAACCTTCAAATACGCCAAGCACGCAATCCTGCTCAACGTCGGTCCCGAGGTCGTCACCGGTTCCTCGCGGATGAAGGCGGGGACGGCGCAGAAGCTCGTCCTCAACATGATCTCGACGGCGAGCATGATCCGGCTCGGCAAGGTCTATCACAATCTCATGGTGGATCTTTCCCCCGTCAATCGGAAGCTCATCGAGCGTTCCAAGCGCCTCGTCCGCCAGGCGACGGGCTGCTCCAGGGAGGAAGCGGAACGCGCCTTCCTCGATTCGGGGAACAAGCCCAAGATCGCCATCATCATGGTTCTCCTCAAGGTCGACCGGCTCGAGGCCGAGCGGCTCGAGCGGGAGGGTGGTGGCCCCATCGCGGCCGCGATCGGCATCCATAACGCGGAAAAAGGGAGCCGGTAGGGGATGGACGATCGAACCGGCATCGAAGGCGCACTCGCCGCGATTCACTCCCGGATCGGCAGCCTTTCCGAGGCCGAGCGCAAGGTCGCGGAATACGTGTTCCGTGAGCCCAAGAAAACCCTGCATTACAACATCGCCGAACTGGCGCGTCAAAGCGGGGCGAGCCAGGCCGCCGTCGTCAGGTTCTGCAAGCGCATCGGCCTGGGGAGCTACAACGATTTCAAGCTCAACCTCGCACGCGACGTCTTTCGGGATTTTGACGAACGGTTCATGCCCGACCTCGACCTGGAGTCCGAGACCTCGGCCAAGAGCGTCATCAAGAGCGTCGTCGCCTCGTCTCAGCACGGGCTTTCCCTCCTCGTTTCCATACTCGATCCCGACGCGGTCGAGGCCGCGGCGGACGCGATATCCGGCGCGTCGATGACGGCCCTTTTCGGCGTCGGGGCTTCGGGCATCGTCGCCAACGACTTCCTCCAGAAGCTCCTCAGGATCGGCATCCCTTCCTCCTTCACGCCGGATCTGGACCTCCAGGTCACCGCGGCCGTGTCTCTCAAGCCGACCGATGTCGCCTTCGTCGTGTCCTACTCGGGTGAGAACACGGGGATGATAGAAACGGCGAAGCAGGCCCGTTCGCGCGGGGTGAAGGTCATCAGCCTTACGATGGACAGCGCCAACACGATCCGTTCGATAGCGGACATCACCCTTCTCGTTCCTTCGTCGGAGCGCATCTACCGCCAGGGCGCCGTGACCTCTCGCATCAACCAGCTGACGGTCGTCGATATCCTCTACTCGATCATCGTCTCCAAGAACCTCGACGCATCCATCGCGGCCATCGAACGGTCGATGCAGGCAACCCACCACCTCAAGCCGTAATTAGTTCCTCGAAGCTTGTTGGTTTCAAGAACGGGGCGCGAAAGCCGTGTCGGGATCGTGCGGGTCGTTGGCGTCGTCTCTTTTCGGATGGCTGGCCTCCGTCCCCAAACGCCACCGGCCGGGGCTCATTCCCTCGTGCGTGCGAAAAAGCCTGCCGAAATAGTTCGGATCCTCCCATCCGCAGGACTTCGCGATCTCGGCGACCGACAACGCGCTTTCCCTGAGAAGCCGCTTCGCTTTCCCCAGCCTGAACCCCGTTTCGTACTCGAGGAAGGTCTGCCCGGTGACTTCATGAAAGACCCGGGAGAAATGAAAGAGGCTCATGCCCGCGCTCGAGGCGGCATCCGAGAGCGTGATCGGCCGGCTGTCGGATCTCTCCACGAGGCTCAGCGCCGAACCGATGCGGCGGATGGATTGGACGCTTTTCCGGTATTCGGCCGCGGGTATCCAGGAGAGGACATGGTTCCGGAACAGGTCGAGAAGCACGCGGAAGGCCGCCGACCGGAGCGCAAGTTCCCAGCCGGGCCGCCTCTCCCGGTATTCGTCCCTCATGGTTTCGAAGGCGCCGGCTGCCTCGCCTTCGGGTCTCAGCTTTTCCTCCCATTCGGGGATCCTCAGCTTTTCCGCCGTGATGGGCGAACACTCGGTGAGCCCCGAATGGGAAAATACGTCGGGATCGACGAGCATGCAGGTGTACCGTATCGGTCCGCCGGGATTGTAGATCGCATGGAGAAAATTCGGCGTGAATACGGCCAGTTCGCCGATGCCAAGCTCGAATCGCCTTTCGCCCCGACAGGCGAGGATGCTCCCTTCCCAGACGTAGATCAGTTCAAGGTACCCGTGCCAGTGAAAGGGTATGACCAGTCCCCCGCGGTCGAAGGAATCCCAGGTGATCCGCATCGGACAAGCGGGGGGAAGGAAGGGCTTTTCGTATTGAAGCGGTGAGAACTCTCGCATGGCAAGATTATGCTATACATGAGCAATTTTGTCGCTTGGGCATTTCCGCCTTTCCCCGTACTCTTGTCCCGTCCCATCACGAAACAGAAGGGTCTTGGGTGGGGCAAGGAGTCCTGATGCTGACCATCGTTTCCTACCTCGCGTTTTTCTCCGTCGGATCGGTAACCGGCCTTTTCAGCGCCGTCGTTCCCGCCATCATGGCGGAGCTCCATATACCTCTCGCCCAGGCAGCCCTGGTCTTCTCGTCCATGGAGGCAGGGAGCCTCATCGCCGTGCTCGGCTGCGGCCCCCTGATGGACCGCTTCGGGAAGAAGCGCTTCCTGATCGCGGGGTGCGCCCTCGTCGTGCTCGGGGCCTTCCTTCCCCTCTGGGGGCGTTCCTTCGCGATGCTGATTTCGGGCACGGTGGCGGAAGGGATGGGGATGGGCCTCCTTTCCATCGGCTTCAATGCACTCGTGATCGACCTGAACGTGAATGACCCATCGAGAAGGCTCAACACCCTCAATTTCTTCTACAGCGCAGGCGCGTTTATCGGTCCATCCTTCGTGGTCGCGAGCCGATTCGCTGGCCTTGAGGGCTTTCGGCCTTCCCTCGCCTTCTGCGCGGTGGTGCCCCTGCTTCTGATTCCGTTCCTCGCGAAAAGCCGTTTCCCTCGGCCGAATCCCCGTCCGTCGAGTTCGGGTCGGTCGCGGCGGGGGCTTGCCGCGGCGCTTCGCGATCCGGCGACCCTCGTCGGAGCGCTCGGACTTTTCTGCTATGCCGGTTGGGAGATCGGAATATCGTCCGGACTTGCCACGTATGTCGAGGCGACGGGAACGACCTCCTTCCTCGCGACAAGCGCCGCCTTCGCCTCGGCCTTCTGGATCTCGCTCGCCCTCGGGCGGATCGCGGGAAGCCTTGTCGTGAACGCCATCGGGACTCGGGCCTTCCTTGGCGGCAGCGTCGCCGGAGGTTCGATCGTGGCGCTCTCGTGGATTATCTTTCCCTCCGCCGGCATGACGATGGCGGCGGCCGTCCTTCTCGGCCTCTTCGCTGGTGGCGTCTATCCGACGACCATGGCGCTGGTGGGCGGTGCGAGGCCTGAAGCGACGGGCTCGACAACGACGGTGCTTTCGCTCGGGGGAAGCCTCGGATGCTTCCTCTTGCCCCCGCTCTTCGGTGCCGCGACCGACACCTGGGGAACGTCGGCCCTTCCGCGAGCCATCCTCGCGGCCTGCGTCTCGACGGGGCTTGTCATCATCCTTTTGTTCCGCGTCATGGCGGCTCGCGGGACGAACGAATCTGCGCGACTCCGAGGTCGTTCATGACCGCGAGGCGGAACGCCGTCGGGTCATGCGAGTCTTCTCATTTCCCTTTTTTGGCGACCGCGAGGAGGACCGAGGCTTTCTGGTCGTAGGGGGAGCCCGAATAGTCCCCGTAGAGCGCTACCTCGGAAAACCCCCGCGAGAGGAGGAGGGCCTCGATTTCCTTCCCCGAGTAGAGCCGCCGATCGAAGCTGTACTCGCGCCGGCCCGAATCGTCGACGAGGATCCAGCGGTTACGGAGAAACTCCCAGGGGCCGACGATCGAGAACTCGGTCAAAACGGTCCTTCCGCCTCGCTCGAACCATTCGCCTTCGATGAAGTCCCTCGCCTCGATCTCCTTGCCGAGGACGTCGATCACGAAGACCCCGCCCGGAACGAGGGATTCAAAGACGTTGTCGACGAACCGGACCTCGTCCGCGAAATCGGGAAAATAGCCGAACGAGGTGAAGAGGTTGACGGCAGCCTCGAACCCCGCTGGACGGGTAAACTCCCTGACGTCGGCCCTGACGAACTCAGGAGCCACGCCCTCGTCGAGGGCGCTCTCGTCAGCGGCGTCGAGGTAGGCACGGGTGCTGTCGACGCCGGTCACCCGGTAGCCGCGGGAGGCGAGCTCGACCGCGTGCCGGCCGACCCCGCAGCAGGCGTCGAGGACGCGCATCGGGGGCCGGAATCCGGCGAGGGTCTCGAGAGCGTCGACGACGGCCGGAACCTCGGCCCATCGCTTTTCGTCGAACATGACGGGAGCCAAATCCTGCCAGAATCCCTCGTTTTTGAACCACTCTGCCATCGTTCCTCCCCATGCCGGGCGCGGCCCGGAATGCCGACCTGATTTGAGCGCCGAAACCCTTCAGGGGTTTCGGCAATCCGCTCAGGGTAGAGCAATACGGCGAGCGCCGCAACACCCGGAAGCCGGGATGCGGCGAATCGGAACTCAGGCTACCCGGCGTTCCGCGCGGGTTCTGCCGGGAGACCGGCTATGCGTGGTTCCTCAGCTTGAGTTCGAGCGGATGCGGGTGAAGGTAGTGCTGGCCCTTCAGGTAGGGGTCGTCGTATTTCCTCACGTAGTGGTTGACCAGGGTGATCGGAACGAGGAGGGGAGTCAGCCCGGTGCGGAAGGCCTCGATCGTCTCGACCAGCTCCTGCCGCTCGTCGGCGCTCAGTTGCTTCCTGAAATAGCCCGCGATGTGCATGAGCACGTTCGCGTTCTTTTTCGCCGTCGCGAGGAGGCCGAGGGCTTCCATCAGCGATCGTTCGTAGGTTCCGTAGAGTTCGGCGGGCGTCAGGTCGCGCCCTTTCGCGACGAGCCTTCCGAGGGCGCTGTAGTGTTTCGGGCTGTGGGCCATGACCTGAAGCTTGTGGGCTGTATGGAATTCGACGAGGGCTCCGAGGGTCGGACTTCCGTTCCGGAAATCCCTCCATCGGCTGAAGATGAAAATCCGCTCGATGAAATTCTCCCTGAGGTCGGGATCCTGAAGTCGGCCCTCGTCCTCGACCGGGACGAGGGGGAAGCGGTCCATGAAGGCTCTGGCGAAGATGCCGACGCCGTCCTTCGACGGGATGCCGTTGTCCCGGTACACGCGAACCCTTTCCATGCCGCTCGAGGGTGAGCCGCTCTTGAAGACGAAGCCGCAGAGGTTTTCCCGTTCGAGGTCCTCCAGCCGGTCCTTCGCCCATGTCCCCATCGCCTCGGTGATGTCGATCCCTCCCCTCGAGGTCACGAGGCGCGGATCCTTGGGGGTTCCCGTCAGCCTCAGGGCCTCGCGGGGAATGGGGAGGCCCATTTCCACCTCGGGGCAGACGGGTACGAAGTCCACGAAGGCGCCCAAAGTATCCTTCAGGTAATGGTCGAGCTTGTGCCCGCCGTCGAATCGGACGTTCTGCCCGAGGAGGCAGGCGCTGATTCCGATCCTCATCCTTTTCGACGTCCCGTCCCGAGTCTCCCGTCGGTCGTTTTCCGTTCCGTCCATAGCGCCTCCGGCCACGTCAGCTCCCCCAAGTATCGGCCGAGGAAAGGAGCCCGTCAATTTCGACGCGGCGGCCCGGCCCCTACCGAACCGCGGGAGATGTTGATCGCCCTTTTAAGCCTTTCGCAGCCCGTCATTATCTCGGCCTCGTCGAGGTGGCCGAAACCGAGGGCGAAATCGGGCCTCGGGCCTTCGTCCCCGGGCGTGTAGAGTGATATCGGGTAGATCTTCACCCCCTCGGTTTCGCAGGCCGAGAGGAAGCGAGGATCGACCGTTCCTTCCTCGAGCCTCGCGACGAGGTGCATTCCGGCCGACGTTCCGCCCACGGGCGAGAGCCCGTCGATGCGGGAGAGGGATTCGACGAGGATGTCCCGGAGCTTCGCGTATCGTTTCCTCATCCGGTAGACGTGGGCGTCGTACCAACCCTCCCCGAGGAATACCGCGAGGGTTCCCTGCTCGAAGGTCGGGCTGTGGAGGTCGATCCTCCATTTCTCGACCCTGGCGCCCTGCATGAGACCGGCGGGGAGCCTGGCGAAGGCGAGCCTCAGGCCGGGCGCGAGGGTCTTCGAAAAGCTTTGGGCGTAGATGGTCCGGCTGTCGTCGAGGGAGGAGAGCGTGGCGAGGGGCTTTCCTGAGTACCGGAACTCGCCGTCGTAGTCGTCCTCCAGAATCCAGGACGCGGAATGCCCGGCCCTCCCGACGAGCGCTCTTCTCCTCTCGAGGCTGAGGACGGCTCCGGTCGGGAACTGGTGGCTCGGGGTGGTAACGACGAGGGATTTACCCAGGTCCTCGGGGATCTCGTCGATCCGTAGACCTGAGGCGTCCACGCCCACGTATCTGACCTGAAGACCGCGCTCCTCCATGATTTCGGCGACATCGCGGCTGACCGGTTTTTCGAGAATGGCGGTATCGGTGCCGGCCCGGGCGAGGAGGAGGGCGACCAGTCCGAGGGTCTGGGTCGTTCCCGAGGTGACGACGAGGGAATCCGCCCGAGTTTCGAGGCCCTTCGTCCTTTCGAGGTAGGCCGCGATCGCCTCGCGAAGCTCGGGGAGCCCTTCGGGCGGGCCGTATTCCAGGAGCCGCTTCCCGAAGCGCCCCCGGGAAATCCTCGCAGCCCTGTCCCAGAGGTCCCAGGGAAAGAGGCGGACGGCGGGAAGCCCCGTCCTGAAGTCCACCTTGGTGGCGTCGAGGGGACCGAAGCCCGGGCCGGCGAGGACGCCCGGAGTTGCCGGGCGGATCGGACTTATCCGGTCCGACACGTTCGCCGGGGTCGCCGGCTTTTCCCGGATCACGGGCTTTCTGGCGCTCGCCGAGGCCCAGGTTCCCGAACCCCGCCTCGACTCGAGGAAACCCTCGGCGAGGAGCTGGTCGTAGACGAGGATGACCGTGCTCCTCGAGACCCCCCGCTCGACAGCCATGAGGCGGCTCGAGGGAAGCTTCATGCCGGCGGGAATCGCCCCCGATTCGAGAGCCGAACGCAGGTCCGTGTAGAGCCGTTTCCACAGGGTGTCGGGTGCTATGGCCATGGTCCCTCCTGAAAACTGGTATGGCTTAATAAGGGGAAAGCGGTTCTTTGAACATACCACATCCGGGGCTATCCTCGGAACCATGATAATCCCCAAAACCCGTACCTCGCCGGTTCCCTTTCTCGTCGGCCTCCTCGCCTTTTCCCTCGCCGGCTCCTCCCTTATCTCGGCAAAGGCCCTGGCGGGAAGCGCGGGGCCCTTCACCCTTTCGCTGCTCTCCATGCTCGGCGGTCTCGTCCTGCTTTTTCCGGTTGCCGCTGCTCGAGGGGAACTCGGGGTATCGGGGCGGGCCTTCCGTGGCTGCGTCCTCCAGGCCCTGACGGGAATGGCCCTGTTCCGCGTTTGCGTGGTCATCGGCATGGCCCACGTCTCGGCCGCCCTTGCCGGAATCGCCATGAGTGCGGGACCCTTCCTGATGGCGGCCGTCGGTTTCTTCATTTTTAGGGAGAGGCCCGGCCGCCGCGACGTATTGGCCCTGGGCCTCGTCGTCGCGGGAACCTGCATCATGCGTTTCAGGTCGTCCGGCGGGGAGATCTGGGGCGTGGTCCTCCTCCTCGTCGCTCTGGCCGGCGAGACCGCGATGAACGCGCTCAGGAAATCCACCGCCGCCGATCCCATACCGAGCGCGGCGAACGCCCTCTACGTCACGCTCTGGGGCATGATCCTGATGGCGCCCTTCGCCGCCGTCGAGGTCGCGGTGAAGGGATTGCCCGTTTTCGGGACGAAGCAGCTCGCGGCGCTCGCCTGGTACGGGGTCGGTCCCACCGCCCTGGGTTACCTCGCCTGGAGCTATTCCGCCCTGCGCCTGAGCTCGAGGACCCTGGGTATCGCGACGGCGGCCTCGCCCCTCGCCGCCCTTGCCCTCGGGGCCCTCGTTCTCGGCGAGCGGATCGGGACCGTGGAGGCGGCGGGATGGACGGTCGCCTTTTGCGGCGTCGCCCTCGCCGCGTCGAGGATGGTTCCGATGTCAGGCCGGCAGGCCGACGCGGAACGGTGACGGCGGCTTGAGGCCGAACCTCGACGGGCTTGGCGGATCCCTCGCCCGAGACGTGCCCCTGCCGGCTTTCAGGAACCCTGCCCGCGGGTAAAGATTCGCTATTTTTTCTTTTTCTTGCCGTCCTTCTTCTTCTTTTCCACATGGACGGCCGGGACGGGAACCGAGGCTGAAGCCGCATTCGCGTGGTGGCCCTCGCTCGGTGGTTGGGGCGGATAGACCCGGGGAATCCATTTCTGGCTGTCGATCGGCGGCCTCAGGTACTTGCCCACCTTCTGCCTCGGCGGAAGCTCGATCGGCTCGGGGGTGAGATCCTCGTAGGGAATGAAGCCAAGGAAATGCCTGATCGTGTTGAGCCTGGCGCAGTACTTGTCGTCGGCGTCGACGACGTGCCATGGGCTGTCGGGCAGGTCGGAGAATTCGAACATCGCGTCCTTGGCCTTGGAATAGTCGACCCATTTCGAGCGGGCCATCATGTCCATCGGGGAAAGTTTCCATCGCTTGGCGGGATCCTCGAGCCGGTCGCGGAACCGTTCCTCCTGGACCTCGTCGCTGACGCTGAACCAGTACTTGCAGAGGATGATCCCCGAGCGGATGAGCATGCGCTCGAAC
>DBTK01000028.1:641-2392 GCA_002307015.1 Spirochaetaceae bacterium UBA1318 | reverse complement strand
GCGGATGAGCATGCGCTCGAACTCCGGGACTGAGCGCGCGAACTCGCGGTACTCCTCGTCCGTGCAGAACCCCATGACCTTCTCCACCCCGGCGCGGTTGTACCAGCTCCGGTCGAAGAAGACCATCTCGCCGCCGGCGGGAAGCTGGGCGACGTAACGCTGGAAGTACCACTGGGTTTTTTCCCGTTCCGTCGGAGTGGCGAGTGCCGCGATCCTTGCGTAGCGGGGATTGAGCCCGGCGGTGATGGCCTTGATGACCCCTCCCTTGCCGGCCGCGTCCCGTCCCTCGAAAAGGACGACGACCTTGAGGCCCTTGGCCTTGACCCACTCCTGGAGCTTGACGAGTTCCAACGTCAATTTCTCCAGTTCATCGATGTAGTCCTTCTTGTGCATCGCCGATTTATCGCCCATACGGAGCCTCCGGATTTGGTTACCTTGGGTGCGGGCCCGAGACGGAAGATCATCGATCGTTCATCTCGGCCGGGATTTCCCCATCGATATCGTCACGATTTCAAGTATGACGGGGGAATCGGGCGATTGTCAATTTTTTTCCTTCTCTCTTGAAATCCTGCAGGGCGCAGGATAAGCTTCGTCTTCATGTTCTTCAGCAATTATGAAAGAGCCGCATGAGTATCATTGAAGTTGACGGATTGATTCGTAATTTTTCGTATTACGAAAAGACCGAAGGCCTGAAGGGTTCCCTTCGAAACCTCGTTTCGCGAAAAAAACTCATCCGCGAGGCGGTTCGGGGCGTGTCGTTCTCGATCCGCGAGGGCGAGATGGTCGGTTTCCTCGGGCCCAACGGTGCGGGAAAGACGACGACCCTCAAGATGCTTTCCGGCATCATGCACCCGAGCGCCGGGGAGGCCCTCGTCCTCGGCCAGGTTCCCTGGCTGCGCCGGAAGGACTTCAGGATGCGCATCTCCATCGTGATGGGCCAGCGGAGCCAGCTCTGGCCCGACCTCCCCGCGAGCGAATCCTTTTCCCTCAACCGGGCCATCTACGAGATCGACCGGAAGGACTACGAACGCACGCTCGGCGAGCTCGTCGAGCTTTTCGGGATCAGGGACCTGCTTTCGGTCCAGGTTCGCCGGCTTTCCCTCGGCGAGCGGATGAAGATGGAGATCACGGCGGCCCTCCTCCACCGGCCCAAGGTGCTTTTCCTCGACGAGCCGACCATCGGTCTCGACCTGCTTTCCCAGCGCGCAATCCGGGGGCTCATCAAGACCCTGAACGAGCGCCAGGGCACCACCGTGATGCTGACGAGCCACTACCTTTCCGATATCGAGGAGCTCTGCGAGCGGGTGATCCTGATCAACCGGGGCTCCATCGTCTACGACGGCGCCCTCGCCGGGGTCAACGCGACCCTCGCCGAGCGCAAGGTCGTGAAGCTCATGTTCTCTTCCCCGGTGGACCGGGCGGCCCTCGAATCCTACGGCGGGCTTCGCGCGGTCGACAGCCTCGAGGCTACCTTCGACGTCGAGCGCTCCGAGGTCCGGGATTTCTCGCGCCGCGTGCTCGGGGAGCTGCCCATCGCCGACCTCACGATCGAGGAGGTTCCCCTCGAAGAGGGGATCGCGCGGCTCTACCGGGGAGACTCAGGCCATGACTAGGGCGGGCGGCAAGTACTCGGGATCCTTTTCCCTGGGGCTGCGCGGCGCGCTGGAGTACCGCGTCAATTTCTTCTTCACCCTTCTCAGTGCGGTGGCTCCCGTCGTCATCCAGACCGCCCTCTGGACCTGCCTCTACGC
>DBTK01000028.1:0-400 GCA_002307015.1 Spirochaetaceae bacterium UBA1318 | reverse complement strand
CCGCCCTCTGGACCTGCCTCTACGCCGGAGATTCAGGCGGTTCGGGCCCGGGCGAGCTCTTCGGCTTCACCTACGCCCAGATGCTCGGGTATACCGTGGTCGCGAACATCGTCTCCCGCCTCGTGCGTACGGGCTTCGAGTACGACCTCAACGAGGATATAAAATCGGGAGGCCTCGACCGGTATCTCGTGAAACCGATCGACTACTTCGGTTTCCGCATGGCCCAGTTCTCGGGATCGAAGCTCGCCGAGACGGTCTTCATGGGCGCCGTCCTCGCGATCGCCGTTTTCGTCCTCTCCTCCCTTACCGGATTTTCCGTCGGCATCGCGGCCGTCGTCGGTTTCGTCCTCGCGCTCTTTTTCGCCTTCGTCCTCAACTTCCTCATCTTCTGGTGCGTCGG
>DBTK01000133.1 GCA_002307015.1 Spirochaetaceae bacterium UBA1318 | reverse complement strand
TCGCCGGGGGCGCGGTCAAGGGGTAACGGAGGAGTTCGCGATGAAAAAAGGAATCAACTACTGGGCCTTCCCGGCGAAGGCCGACGGATCGACCTTCGGTCAAATCCAGGCGATCGAGAGGGCGAAAGCCCTCGGCTACGACTGCCTCGAACTGACGGTCGAGGCCGAAGGCCCCCTCTCCCCCAAGGCGAGCCAAGCCGACGTGACGAAGATACGGAAGGCCGCCGAGGATTGCGGGATGGAGCTTCTGACGGTCGCGTCGGGCCTGGCCTGGGGCGAATCCCCGACCGACCCCGATCCGGCCGTCCGAGCCCGCGCCATCGAGAACTACCGCTGCACGCTCGAGATCTGTTCATGGCTCGGGGCGAGAACCCTGCTCTACCTGCCGGGCATGGTCTCGGCATGCTTCATTCCGGGCTTCGCGCCCCAACCGTCCGAGAGCGTCGCGACCTGGGCCAGGGAGGCCGTCGAAGCCCTCCTGCCGACGGCCGAGAGGCTCAAGGTTACCCTCGCCGTCGAGAACGTCTGGAACCGCTTCCTCCTGAGCCCGCTCGAGATGAAGGCCTTCATCGACCAGTTCGGCTCCGACTCCGTGGGTTCCTATTTCGACGTCGGGAACGTCCTCCTCTACGGACACCCCGAGGACTGGATACGGACCCTGGGAAAGCGGATCGCCGCCGTCCACATGAAGGACTTCCGGACGAACGTCGGCAACCTGGATGGCTTCGTCGACCTGCTTTCGGGCGACGTGAATTTCCGAGCCGTGATGGGCGCCCTCCGCGCCGTGGGCTACACCGGCCCCTACACGGCCGAGATCGTTCCGGGGAAGGAGGGGGCCGTCGAAAAGGCCTTCGTCGCCCTAAAAATCATCGAAAACTATTGAGGGGAAGATCATGGTAAAGGTAGCGTTGACCGGCGTCGGTTTCATGGGGAAAACCCACCTCGGGATCTATCAGAAATTGAAGAATGTCGAGGTCGTCGCCCTCTGCGACGTCCGCAAGGAGAACACCGAGATCAAGACCCTCGACGCGGGAGGGAACATCCAAGCCTCCTCGGGATCGATCGACCTGAGCAAGGTCAGGAAGTACACGGATTTCGGGAAGATGATCGAGGACGGCGGTTTCGACATCGTCGACATCTGCCTGCCCACCTTCCTCCATGCGGCATATTCGGTACGGGCGCTCGAGGCCGGCTTCAACGTGTTCTGCGAGAAGCCGATGGCCATGACGGCCGCCGAGACGGACACGATGCTCAAGGCCGTCAAGAAAAGCGGCAAGCTCTTCAGCGTCGGCCAGTGCCTGAGGTTCTGGCCGGCCTACGTCGAGGTGAAGAGGATCATCGATTCGGGAACCTACGGCAAGCCGAGGTATGCCGAGTTCGCCCGGTTTTCCGCGCCTCCCACCTGGGGCTGGGACGGCTGGCTCCTGGACGCGAAGCGGTCGGGCAGCGCGGCCCTCGACCTCCACGTCCATGACGTCGACATGCTCCTCTTCCTCTTCGGCAAGCCATCGTCAGTCAGGTCGAACGGATTTGTCGAGCGGGACGAGGGCGTTTCCCACATCGCCTCGGTCTATTCCTACCCCGGCTTCGCCGCCGCTTCGACGGGCGGGTGGATCTGCTCGGATTCCTTCGGCTTCAACATGAGGGCCTTTTTCGTCCTCGAGGGGGCGACGATAGAGCTCGATTTCGCGAAGGAAACCCCCGTCGTGCTCTGCCCGAAGGGGGGGAAGAAAACCCCCGTGCCCCTCCAGGAAGGGGACGGCTACTACCACGAGCTCGTGGATTTTACCGCCGGTGTCGAGGCCGGAAGGCTCTCGGGAAGGGTGACCGGGGAGACGGCCGCCGAGTCCGTGAAGCTCACGCTGACCGAGATCGAATCGGTGAAGAAGGGGAAGGAGCTTCAGGTCCGCTTCTGAGCGAGTCGACAGCCTCGCAGCAGCTGCGGGGCATGAGACCCTCCTGCGAAGCGACCGGCGGGACCGATCGCGCCTCTTGTTGAGAACCCGCGTCCCCCCCACGCCGTCGTCTACAATCGGTAGGGGTATTTGTCGACGAGAAGGGAATCGAGGGCGAAGCCGAGCGCCCCGTTCAGGCTCGCCTTGCGTCCGAGCGAGGACGGAACGATGCGCGGGGGAACGAACGGGTAGTTCTCGCGTACGAGGGCGGTGAGCGGCTCGATGAAGAGGCGGTTCGCCTCGGGGAGATCGCCCATTTCCCCGCCGATGACGACGATCTCGGGATCCAGGATGAGCATGATGTTCGTCAGTGCCATGGCCAGGTACCGGACGGCCCTCTGGATTTCGTCTTCGGTGAAGGCCGTCTTCATGTGGCTCATCGCGACGATCCTTTCGAGATAACCGGTGTTGGCCTTTCCCGCTTCCGATTGCTCGGGGGAGGACATGAAATAGCCGATCTCGCCGGCCGCGCCCTTCGATCCGCGGAAGAGGTTGCCGTCGACGATTATTCCCGCGCCGACGCCGTTGCTCACCTCGAAGAAGACCAGGTTGCGGGTGTTGCGCCCCGCTCCTCCCCTCCATTCGCCGATGGCCGCGAGGTTCGCGATGTTTTCCGTAAAGACGGGAACCCCGAACCTGGAGGTGAGGGAGTCGCGGAGGTTCAGCCCGTCGAGGTTCTCGTAGAGGCTGCCCGCGACGATCGTTCCCGTGGTCGGGTCTACGACGGCGGGAACCCCGACCCCCAGCGCGAGCACCGTGAGGTTTTTCCTTCCGGAGAGGGATTCGAATTCCCCGATGCAGGCGGTGATCGAAGAGACGATCTCGCCGAGAGGATCGGCGGAATTCATGATCGAGGAACCGGATCTGATATGCTTGATCTCGCCGGAAAAATCGCTGATGGCCACCTGGATGGGGTCGCGGATCAGGTCGATGCCGACGAAGAAACCGTGTTCCGCATTGATGGAAAAGCGGACGGGCCATTTCCCGTTTTCGAGCTGAACCTTCTCGACCTCGACGACGTGTTCTGAGCGCAAAAGGGTTTCGATCGCCCGCGAAACGGTGGGGGTGCTTAGTCCCAGACCCTGGGCGATCTTCGCGCGGTTGGACGCGCCGTGGTCGCGGAGGTAGTTGAAAATGATGGAGGTGTTGATAGAATGCTGGAGGTCGGCATTCGCCGTTGCCGGGACTTTCAAACTGCGTGGAGTCTTGGCGGAGTAATTGATGGTGTGCCCCCGGGGAAGAGTAGCCAGGGCCTAGCGCCTTGTCAAGCATGAAATTACGGCAGTTATGATTGCTGTTAAGAGACATGGATACGGAGATGCTGGGATTATGAAATATGCAGACATGAATCCGATAGGCGTTTGCAGCTGGTCCCTTTCCGACGACGCCTCCCTCCTCCAAGAGGTCAGGCGAGAGACGGGGGTCGAATGCGTCCACCTTTCGCTGAATCCCGCGCTCGACGGAAGGAAGGGTTATGCGGAGCGCTTCGTCGATTCGGGCTGGACCATCCCGGCGACGATGGTCGGCTTCGCCCAGGAGGACTACACGAGCCTCCGATCGATCCGCGAGACCGGGGGCATCGTTCCCGAGGCCGTCTGGCCGCAAAACAGGGCCCGGGTCCTCGAGGCCATCAGGATGACCCGCTCCCTGAAGGTCCCGTACCTCGAGTTCCATTTCGGCTTCATCGATGAAAGCGACCGTCGGGCCTTCGAGACCCTTGCCGCGCGGGTCAGGCAGCTGGCGGACGCGGCGGCCGACAACGGCGTCGTCCTCCTCATGGAAACCGGGCAGGAGACGGCGTCGAATCTCCTCGGGTTCATCGAATGCGTCGATCATCCCGCGCTCGCCGTCAATTTCGATCCCGGCAACATGATCCTCTACGGGAGGGGAAATCCCGTGGAGGCGGTGGGAATCCTGGGCCGCCGGATCAGGCACGTCCACATCAAGGACGCCCTGCCCTCCGCGGTGGCGGGACAGTGGGGAACGGAAACGGTTTGGGGCAAGGGATCGGTCGGAACCCGCGCCTTCCTGAAAAGCCTCAAGGACGTCGGCTATGCCGGCGCGCTTTCGATCGAACGCGAGGCGGGAAGCGACCGGATCGGGGACATCGAATCGGCCGTCCGCCTTCTCCTCGCCCCCGGCGGTATCGATGGCTGAGCCTTCCCCCAACCTGATCCCCCGCTCCTCCCCCGAGATCCGCGTCGCGGTCGCCGGCATGGGCAAGATGGGCAACATCCACCGTGCCGCCCTGGAAGACCTGGCCGCGGGAAGCCGGGAGAAGTACTACAAGGGAGGCGTCGGCGAGCTGCTTTCGAGGCTCAGGATCTGCGGAATCTGCGACACGAAGCCCCTTCCGGCCTCGAACCATCCCGACATTCCCCGCTTTTCTTCGCCCGAAAGGATGATGGACGAGGCCCGGCCCCATATCGTCATCGTGGCGACTCCCACCCCGACCCACAAATCGCTCGCCCTCGCCGCCCTGAAGCGGGGGATCCACACCCTGGTCGAAAAGCCCATCGCCACAAGGACCGCCGATCTGGACGAGATCCTGGACATGGCCGGTGGATCGGGCGCCCGGCTGCTCGCCGGACACGTCGAGCGGTACAATCCGGTCAGCGTCAAGATCAGGTCGCTCCTCGATGGCGAAGGATCCGTCCCCGGACGCTATCGATTCACCCGGACCCAAAACCACGATCCCCGGATCTCGGACGACATCGTCGTCGACAAGGTCATCCACGATCTGGATCTCTCCCTCCACTTCTTCGGACCCATCGCGAGCATGGATCTGGAGGACTGCCGATTCCGGAACGGGCGGCTTTTCGAGGCCCTCATTTCGATCGGCCACCGGAACGGGACGAGGGGCGGGATCTTCGTCTCGTGGCTGATCGACGACGGCGTGAAGGTTCGCAGGGTGGACATCAACCGGGGAGGAGAATCGCTGAGGGGTGATTTTCTCGCGAAGCGGCTCTGGCTCGACGGCGAAGAGATCCGCTGCGCCGTGCCCGGCTGGATAGAGCCGGGAAACAACCAGATCAAGGATGAGCTGGTCGACTTCATCGCCTATTGCACGGAACCGTCGAGCGAAAATCCGCCGGCTCCGCTCGTGTCCCTCGGGGAAATTCGCGAGGCGACGGCCTGGCTCGAGTACCTCGTCCAACAGGCCTCCCACCACAGCCCCCGACCCGGGGCGATGTAGCCATGGACGGAATGCCGGTCCGCGAACCGCGGGCCGGCGACATCGCGAAGCGGCATGCCCCAGCCTTCTGGAGGGTTGATCTAGGCGAGTGATGGCGCTGCGACGCTTACCGGCAACGAGGCATTCTGCTCACAGCCTTGCGCGACAACACCCCCGCAGCTTCTTGCTACGGGGGTGTTGATTTCTCGAAACCCTATTTCTTGATCAGGATGAACTCGACCCGCCTGTTCTTCCACCGGTTGTCGAGGTCCGTGTCGGGCACGATCGGGTTTTCGCTCCCGAGTCCGACCGCGGTGAGCCGGTCTGCGGCGACCCCGTCCTGCACGAGCTTCTGGAGGACGGAGGAAGCCCTCGCCGTCGAAAGCGGGATGAGCTCCTCCGTTTCCTCCTTCGGCGTGCCGGTGAGGTTGACCGCGTGTCCCTCGATCCGGATTCGGTAATCCTTGAACTTGTTCAGGATCTGGGCGACTCGCGATACTATCCTCGCGTTCTTGTCATTCTTGTCCTTCTCGGGGTTGCCCGAAAGGTCGGCGCTGAATCCCGGGAACACGATCGAGGATATCGCGATCTTGAGCTGGTCGCCGACCCTGATGACCAGGACGTCGACCGGTATCATGCCCCGGGTGACCGAGGAATTGCCAAGGATGTCCGTCACCGTGAAGGTGAAGGGGTAGTCCTCGGCGGCCTGCACGAGCTCGCCGGTGGCCGAGCGCCCGTCCCAGACGATGGTCCTGGAGGGGGACCCGGTGCCGCCGTAGGCGATGAAGGGATGGGCCGCGGGGTCGTCGATCTTGAGCGACCAGTCCCTGATCGGCGAGGGGTCGCTCACGTCCACGAGTATGGTGACCTCGTCGTCGATCCCGTCGTTGTCGGGCGAGAAGGGTACGGGCGAGAGCTTGATCGAGGTCGAGGGACCGTCGAGGCCGAGGAGGAAGGATGCGGACGTCGCCGACGGGGCTTCCCCCTTGAGGTAGCGGACGGAGAAGGATGCCGAGTAGATCCCGTTCGAGGCCATTCCGCCGGCGGAGTTTCTTCCGTCCCAGACGATCGACGAGGGAATCGGGGCTCCCGCCTTTTCCGGGTAGGAGCGCACGGTTTTTCCCGCCTTGTCCTGGATGCGGAGGGACCAGTCCTCGATGCCGTCGGAAAGGCTCACGACGGGGGTCAGCTTGATCGTATCGAGATAGCCGTCGCCGTTGGGCGAGAAGCCGGGGCTGTTCACGGTCAGGAAGGCCTGGGCCGGCCTCGAGTCGACGACGATGGAGGGCACCGTTTTCTCGGTCCGGTTCCCCGCGGCGTCCTGGGCGAAGACGACGTAGCGGTAGGATCCGTCGGGGACGAGGTTGCCGGCATCGTCGGTTCCGTCCCAGACCTGATCGGCGAGGGCGCCCTTCCATTCATAGGAGCGGATCGCCTCGTTCCGGGAGTTGTAGATGGCTCCGTGCCAGTCGTCGCCCGCCTTCGAGGACTGCCTGATGGTGACGGTTTTCCGCGAGCTCGTTTCCGATGGCGAGAAGAGGACGCGATCGGCGCCGACCTCGGCCTGGGGAAAGCTCGTCTTGAGGAGGAAGGGTGCCGAGTTCGCCGAGGGCGCGTTCCCCTGGGTGTAGTTCACGTCGATTTTCGCCGAATAGGTTCCGTCGGGGACCTTGGCTCCCGAGGAATCGGTGCCGTTCCAGACGATGCTCTCGAGCGGGCTTCCCTTGCCGGTGACCGTTTTCACGGCCTTGCCGGACGCGTCCAGTATGGTCACGGACCATCGGTCGATCCCGGCCTTTTCCTGGATCCGGGGAAGCAGCTCCACCGTGTCCTTGATCCCGTCGGCGTTCGGAGAGAAGGCCGCCGAGCCGGACTGGATGAAGACCGGGGTATCGCGGGTGTCGATCGAGAAGGAAACCGGCGCGCTCTTGCCCGAATTTCCCGCCCTGTCCACGGATGAAAGCTGGTAGGCGTAGGGGCCGTCCTTGACCGGCTTCCCCGAATCGTCCCTTCCGTCCCAGATCACCTGGGGATCGACCGTGCCGTGCCAGGTGAAGCTCTTCACCGTCGCTCCGGCCTGGTCACGGATGATCCCGGTCCAGAGGTCCTCGGGGCTCGCGGTCTGCGAGATGGCGAGGGTGTCCTTGTTGCCGTCCCCGTTGGGCGAGAAGAGGTCGTAGTTGGCGCTCGCCGAGGCGGTCGGGGCGGTGAGGTCGATGCGGAAGACGGGGGATTTCGCCTTCGGGTTGTAGCCGTTCCGGTAATTCGCCGCGAGGTCGGCCCGATACTCGCCCTGGGGGAGGGGGGAGCCGGTCTGGCTCCTGCCGTCGAAGGCGATCGAATCGGGCGGCTGGGGAAAGTTCGCCGGGCCGTAGCTTCGGACCGCCGAGCCCGACTTGTCGCGGACGACGAGGCTCCAGGAAACGAGGCCGGACTTGACCGGGATGCCGACCCCCAGGGTCAGGGTGTCCTTGATCCCGTCGCCGTTCGGCGAAAAATCGGAGGTGCCGATCGTCAGGCCGACGGGGGGCTGCTGGGTATTCACGATGATGTTGTCGAGGGTTTTCGTCGTCGCGTTGCCGGCCCTGTCCTTCGAGCCGATGTCGTACCGGTAGACCCCGTCGGGGACGAGGGAGCCTGAATCGTTCTTGCCGTCCCAGACGAAATCCGAGGGGGCTGAGTTTTGGTACTTCACCGTCCTTACGGCGTTCCCCGCCGGGTCCCTGATCGCGGCGGTCCAGAGGTCCTCGACCGAACCCGACTGCCTGATGGTGAGGGTATCCTTGTTGCCGTCGCCGTCTGGCGAGAAAACGAGGTCGTCGGCCGCGGCAGGCTGAACGATCTCGACGGAGGGAGGGGTATCGCGGACGACGATGGCGGAGGCGGCCGTCGTGCCGCGGTTTCCGTTGTCGTCGAAGGACTCGAGGGTGAAGCTGTAGCTGCCGTCGGGAACGACGGTGCCCGAATCGGAGATTCCGTCCCATCTCAGGGATTTCGGGACGTCGATCCCGCTCTTGGGCGTGGTGAGCCTCGCCCAGATGTTGGCCAGGCTCCCGTTCTCGGGCCGTTTTTCCTTGTTCTTGATCTCACGGACGAGGGTGCCGTTCGCATCGAAAATTTTCAGGGAGTAGCCCATCACGTAGCGCTCGTCGGTGATCGATATCGGCAGCGTGACGTCGTCCTGGATTCCGTCGTGGTTGGGCGAGATGTAGAGGGTTTCCGGATAGGTGATCGCCATCTTCGGGGGATTCCGGTCGATGACCCCGAGTGAGGCGTTCACGCCCGCCGCGACGGCCCAGACCCCGCCATAAAGTGGGGCGGCGGCGACTGTCGGGCTGATCTCGCTCTTCGACAGGATGGAATCGCTTTTCGGCGAGTCGATGTGGAAGGTCCCCGACAGGCCGAAGGAGGGTATGAAGCTCTTCTGGGTCTTGCTGTTGATGAGCTCGTTCATGTCGAGGTAGAGGAGCCTCGTCGTGAACTGGATCGCGTCCGCGTACCGGACGTTTGCCGACGCGGAAAGGGTCAGGTCCTGGAAGGAAGGGGCGCGGAGGTCGGCCGCAGCGCCGAACTTGAATTTTCCGGTCTGGAAATAATCGAAGCTTACGCCCGAGGCGAGGGTGAAGGGGGCGGGAAAGGCCGTCGCGCTTCCCCCCGATGATCCCGTCGTTCCCGACGGGTCGAATCCCTTGCCGATGCCGTCCAGGGCGATGCCCCAGCGGAGGTCCTTCATGAAACCGACGTTCCCCGCGAGGCCGAGCACGCCGAGATCAAGACCGAGGCCCCAGTCGCTCGCCCCATGGACTCCCGAACCGAGGGTGAGGCCGAGTCCGGCGCCCACGTAGAGGTCCGGATAGAGGTCCTTCGCGAAGGATCCCTTGAGGGCGAACGAGGTGCCCCAGGGCATGTCGCTGAAGGTCGAACTCAGGAAGTGGCCCGAAACCGAAACGACGCCCGCCCTCGTGGGAAGGCTTCCGCCAAGGTTGAAGCCTCCGGCCGCCTTGGGCTCGGATGCCGAACTGAGGTTCACGTAGGAGGCCTCGACCGTAACCCGCTGCTGGCCGGCGCTCGCCGCCGGGTTCACGGAATCGGCGTTCGGCGAAAGGGTCGACGCCGCGGAATCCCCCCCCGCGAGGGCCGAGGGAGAGTAGAGGTCGGTGATCAGGGCCGAACCCGAGGGCGGATCGAATGCCGTCGCCGGCAACGCCGCGGCGGCGAGGAAAACGAGTATCGCGAGGGCTCGCGAGAAAAGACCAGGGAAGGTTGACGAAGAGCGCATATATCCTCCGGGAACCGGTGATGGGAAGCATTCCGTTCCAGCCTCGTGCAGGCTCGAAGAGTGACCGATTTTAATTGTAATCGAATTCAGGGGAGTCTTCTTTCTTTTGGAAGAGTTCCATACCAGTAAAACAGATTCGACGGCCCGTGGTTACCGAATTGCCTCGGCAATCGATGGGCCGCCGTATTTTGGCGCTACTGGTACATGATCACTTCGGGTTCGGGGTCCAGCTTGAGCACATCCTCGGGGCTGATGAGGGGTACGTCGTAGCCGGCGCCCACGACGTCGGTCTTCAGGAAGAGCTTGAACCCCTTGAGGGGCATGTTGCAGGCGAGGTTGTTGTACTGGTAGGAGCCGAGCTTGACCTGGGGATTGCCGAAGCCGTCGGCGTTGTGGATGAGGATCACCTTGTCGAAATCGGCCCTCACCTTTTCCCGGTGGGCGATCATCTTGAAGTTGAACTGGTGGACGACGAGTATGCGTCGGCCCGGAATGCCGTTCCTGACCATGTAGTCCTGCATCATCTTCTGGGCCAGGTTCAGGTCGTCGGCCTCGATGGAGCCGATCTCCTGCATGGGCTTGTCCGTGTGCCACTCGGGATCGAGGGCGAGCTGGACGCAGTCGTACCGAAGGTAGGGAAGTATCTTCTCCATCGCCTCCTTTACCGAGAACCGGCCGATCTGGTGGTCGATGAAGACGAGCATGTTGTGGGCCTGGGCGTATTCGATATAGGGCATCAGCTTCGATTCCCTCAGGTACCCGATGTCTCCGCCCGGCCACGCGGTGCCGTAGATGATGTAGAAGGCCTTCACGATGCCCCTATCGCCGTTGGCCTTGTCGTAGACCTGGGCGTACTGGTCGAGCATCCCGCAGAGATCGGGCAGGGACATCCTGCCGAGGATTCCCATCTGCTTGGATACGGGGGAACCGTAGAACGCCAGGATCTGGTTGTTCAGCAGCAGGTTCTGAAGGTAATTTTCCTTGTAGGCGTTCTCCATCTGTTCCTGGTCGGGAACGGAGTAGGGCAGGGAGCTGGCCGTGGAGATGCTCCCCTGGTCGACGGAGTCGGGATTCTCTGACCGGACGAAGTAGGCGGCGGGGAAAAATCGGTTGAAGACCGGAACCTTCTCTTCCGAGGAGGCGGGGCGGGCTGTTTCCTCTGCGGCTAACTGAACGAGGCCCGTCAGCAAAAAGACGGCGCAGCAGAGCGGAAGGATGCGTTTCATCAAATACCTCGAGATGATCGAAAAGTAGTGGTCGTTACAGTATCGACGGAATGAGGGGAAAGGTTAAGGGGGGATTAGGAGGGTGAACGGTGAACGGGAAGAGCGCGGGGAAAGGCGAAATCTCGGGAGGCTCCCGGGATTTCGAGGGATGAATTGTGGGAAGCGTCTACGTTCCCTTCTTTCTTGGCGTTCTCCGCGGCGCAAAGATTCTAAAGAGGATCTCGCGCAAAGACGCCAAGATCGCTGAGACTTTCTTCGTTTTTTCGTGCTTTCAAGTTTTCGTGGTATTTTTTTCCCCGGCTAAAGAAAGAGCAACCACGAACGCACGAAAAAGAACGCTGTACAGGTTTCCTTGCCGTCGCCAAAAATCCGTTCACCGTTCACCGTTCCACTATCCCTCGATCTCCTTGAAGTACCGGACCGTGCCGACCTTGAGCTCGTCGGTCGCTGCCTCGTCGCAGACGAAGACGGCCTTGGGATGGAGCTGGAGGCAGCTCACCGTCCACATGTGGTTGACGCCCTCCTCGATGGCGTGGACGAGGGCCCGTGCCTTGTTGTAGCCGGAGGCGACGACGAGCACCTCGTCGGCGCTCATCACGGTGCCGACGCCGACGGTCAGGGCGGTGCCGGGAACCTTGTCGATGTCGCCCTCGAAGAAGCGGGCGTTGGCGAGCTTCGTGTCCATCGTCAGGGTCTTGACCCTGGTCCTCGAGGAGAGGGAGGAGCCGGGCTCGTTGAAGGCGAGATGGCCGTCGGGGCCGACGCCGCCGAGGAAAAGTCTGATTCCGCCGGCCGCCGTGATCCTGGCCTCGTAGTCCGCGCACTCGGCTTCGAGGTCGGGTGCGTTGCCGTTCAGGATGTGCACGTTACCCTTCTTGATGTCGATGTGGGAGAAGAAGTTGTCCCACATGAAGCGGTGGTAGCTCTGGGGGTCCGCCTCGGGAATGCCGACGTACTCGTCCATGTTGAAGGTTTCCACGTTCGCGAACGAGATGAGCCCGTCGTGGTTCATCCGGGTCAGCTCGCGGTAGATGCCGAGGGGGGTCGAGCCGGTGGGAAGGCCTAGGGTGAAGCGACGGTCGGCCGTCGGCTTGAAGGCGTTGATGCGTTTCGCGATATAATCCGCCGCCCATCGGGAGACGGCCTCGAAATCCTGCTTGATGATCAGTCTCATGCTGTTTTCCTCTTTATAGAAGATTTTTCTTGAACTCGCCGCCGATGACGGTCGCGAGAACGTTGAACTGTTTGTCGAAGACCGTCACGTCGGCGTCGTAGCCGGGAACGAGGCTTCCCTTCTTGGTGAACCCCAGGATTCGCGCCGGGTTGGAGGAGGCCATCTTGACCGCCTGCTCGACGGGGATGTCGTAGCTCACGAGGTTCCTGACTCCCTTGATCATGGTCAGCGAGGAGCCGGCGATCACGTCGTCCGATTTCCGGTGGAAGATCCCGTCGGCGAGGTAGACCTCCTCGTGGTTCGCGAAAAGGGGGCAGTTCTTCTGCTCGGTCGGCTTGAGGGCGTCGGTGACGAGGACGATCTTGCTCACCGGCTTGTCCCTCAGGAGGAGCTTGACGAGGTCGGGGTGGACGTGGTGGCCGTCGGCGATGATCTCGCAGGCCATCTCGGGGTAGATGAGGACGGCCCCGACGGCGTTCGGGTCCCGGTGGTGGAGGCTGCTCATCGCGTTGAACATGTGGGTCGAGTGGAGGATGCCCGCCTGCATGCCCTCGACCATGTTCTCGTAGGTGGCGTTGGTATGGCCAGCCTGGAGGGTGATTCCCTTGCTCACCGCGTAGAGGGCGAGCTCCCTCATGCCCTTGAGTTCGGGGGCGACGGTCATGTTGACGATGTGGCCCTCGGCGGCCTGGTAGAGCTCCTCCATCAATTCCATGTCGACCGGTTTGATGAATTCGGGCCTCTGGACCCCCAGCTTCTCGGGGGACACGAAGGGCCCCTCGAGGTGGATGCCCATGATCTTGGCGCCGGATTCCTTGCCCATGGCCTGGACGACGGCGCGTATCGTGGTCAGCATGTCCTCGGTCGTCTGGGGGTAGATCGTCGGGCAGAAGGCCGTCACCCCGTACTGGACGAGGTGGCGCGACATCTCGACGATGGCTTCGGGCGTCCTGTCGTCGGTGCCGAAGCCGCAGAGCCCGTGGATGTGCTCGTCGATGAATCCGGGCGTGATGAAGGCCCCGTCCACGTCGTAGATCAGGGTCGAAGGGGAGAATGATTTCTGGGCGAAGCGGCGTTCGCTGAAAACGTCGGCTATCTTGCCGTCCTCGATGAGGACGGCGCAGTTTTCCATCAGGGTATAGCCGGTGATGATCGTTCCGTTGTGCAGGCAAAGCGAGTTCATGTGCGAAAACCTCGTTACCACTATGATACCGATCCTTGAGGTTTTCAGCAAGTAATTGGTTCTATCATTGAACTTGCGAGGGGCTGTTCTCGTACTCGAAAATGTCTTCGACGGAAAGGTTGAAGACCCTCGCGATCCGGTATGCAAGCCCAAGGGAGAGGTTGCATCGGTTGTGCTCGAGGTTGTTGATCGTCTGGCGGGTCACCCCGGCCATCGCGGCCAGTTCCTTCTGGGTCATGTTGCGCTCTTTCCTGATGCTCATAATGTTGCTTTTCATGGTAATGCCGGCTTCCCGTGCGAAAAACCGGGTGGCGTCGGGCCGACCCGGGGAACCGTCGAGGCCCTTGAGCGTTTCGACGGTCCCTGCAATTGTTCAAGGCGGTGCCTGAAAACCCGGAAGGTTTTCAGGCCGTCCATCATCAGCGTGACGAATGCTGCTTTCTTTCGCGCTTCGTCAGTTCGCGGTTTCGTACTTCGCGTCGAGGTCGTAGACCAGGGACATGAGGTTGAGCCTCTCGTTCAGGAGCTGGATCTGGGTTCCCTGCCAGGCGAGCTCGGCGTCCTGGAGGTCGAGGAGCCTTCCACCCCCCGCCCTGTAGGCCGCGTCGGTCAGTTCGTAGGACCGTTTCGTGTCGCTTGCCGCGTTCTTCAGGTCCTCGATCTTGTCCAGGCTGTCCCGGATGAGCCGCCTCTGATTCTCCTCATCGTGGCTCGCGTTCATGGCCGTCGTTTCGGCGCCCTCCCTCGCGAGGGCCAGCTGGTCCTCGAGCTCGCCCCGCTTCACCCAGTAGTCTGAGCCCGGGATGAGGCCGGAAAGGCTCACCGAGAGGGTCACCGAGAGGGCTCCCGAGTTCTGGTACCAGTTCCCGGATTTCCAGATGTTGCTCCCCGTCGGCCCGTTCAGGGTGGGGTCGGCCGTGTACTGTACGATCAGGTTCGGGAGCAGGGTCG
>DBTK01000107.1:49434-60861 GCA_002307015.1 Spirochaetaceae bacterium UBA1318 | reverse complement strand
TGGACGCGACCCAGGTCGCCCTCAAGTCCATGCAGGAGAACAAGCTCTTCGCCACCGTCCTCCAGAGCGCGGTCGGCCAGTCCGCGACCGCCTTCGACCTCGCCTACGCGATGGCCACCAAGGGCTCGGCCACCGGCATCACCGCCGGCGGGATCAAGCCCCTCGACAAGCCGATCGCGGAAGCCCCGGCCACCGACGCGGCGATCGTCAACCAGTGCTACCTCGTTCCCTTCCAGGCCGTGACGAAAGACAACTACCAGTCCTTCATGACCAAGTAATCGCTTCCCGCAATCGCCCACGACGGCGCGGCTTCCAAAGCCGCGCCGTCCTTTTCGGATCAAAGGAACCATCGGCATGGATACGCAGAACGAATTCGTCCTCCAGATGAAAAACATATCCAAGAGTTTTCCGGGCGTCCGAGCCCTCGACGACGTCACCCTCAACGTCAGGCCGGGGAGCGTCCACGCCCTCATGGGAGAGAACGGGGCGGGCAAGTCGACCCTGATGAAATGCCTGTTCGGCATCTACCACGCGGAATCGGGCGAGATCTTCTTCAAGGGCAAACCGGTCAAATTCCACAGCACCAAGATCGCCCTCGAGGCCGGGGTCTCCATGATCCAGCAGGAGCTTTCCAACGTTCCCGCCCGGTCCATCAGCGAAAACATCTGGCTCGGCCGCGAACCGACCGTCGGGTTCGGCCCCTTCCGCTTCCTGAACCACCGCAAGATGCGCGAGGACACCAGGGCCCTCATGACCGGCCTCGACATGGACATCAACCCCGACGAGCAGGTCGGAAATCTTTCGATATCCCGGCAGCAGGCCTGCGAGATAGCGAAGGCCGTTTCGTACGACGCGTCGGTCGTCGTCATGGACGAGCCGACCTCGTCGATCACCGAAACCGAGACGGAGCACCTGTTCAAGATCATCCGCGACCTGCGCTCGAAAGGCGTCGCGATCATCTACATCTCCCACAAGATGAGCGAGATCTTCAAGATCGCCGACGAGGTTTCCGTCATGCGCGACGGCCGCATGGTCGGGAGCTACGCGGCAGCCGACCTCACCGAGGACAAGCTGATCAGCCTCATGGTCGGCCGCGAGGGGACGAACCGCTTTCCCCCCGTCGAGTCCACGATCGGCGAGGTCAAGCTCAAGGTCTCGGGCCTCACCTCGGCGAACCCCCGGTCCTTCAAGGACGTGAGCTTCGAACTGAGGAGGGGCGAGATCCTGGGCATCGGCGGCCTGGTCGGCGCCCAGCGGACCGAACTCGTCGAGGCCCTCTTCGGCCTCAGGGAAACGGTCAGGGGCGAGGTCTTCATCGACGGCAAGAAGGTCAAGATCCGGTCGAGCAAGGACGCGATCCGGCACGGCATGGGCTTCATCACCGAGGATCGGCGGGGCTCCGGCATCTTCCCCCTCCTTTCCGTTTCGGTCAACACGGCCATCCCCTCCCTCGAGCATTTCCAGAACAAGCTCAGGCTCCTCGCCCATCGCAGGATCCTGGCCGAAACGACAAAATACAACGAGGCCCTGCGCACGAAGACCCCGAGCATGGCCACGCTGATCCAGAATCTCTCGGGAGGGAACCAGCAGAAGGTCCTCGTCAGCCGCTGGCTCATGACCCAGCCCGACATCATCATCATGGACGAGCCGACCCGCGGCATCGACGTGGGGGCGAAATACGAGATCTACATGATCATGGCCGACCTTGCCAAGCAGGGAAAATCCATCATCATGGTATCGTCCGAGATGCACGAACTCATCGGCATGTCGCACCGGATCATGGTCCTGTGCGAGGGGCGTCACACCGGCACGCTCGACAAGAGCGAAGCCACCCAGGAAAGCATCATGCGCCTTGCGGCGCAGTTCATTTGAGGAGTACCTATGAGCGCTAGCAAAACGGGCGTTTCGGCCGCCACGAGATCATTCACCGCCGGCAGGGCCTTCGTAAGCAAGAACACGAACCTCGTCACCTTCATCATCCTCGCCATCGTCCTCTCGCTGCTGACCCACGGCAAGGCCCTGGCCTGGGACTCGGTCCAGAACCTGCTCATCGCCGAATCGGTCAGGGCGTTCGCGGCCCTCGGCGTCGGGCTCATCATCATCACCTGGGGCATCGACCTTTCGATCGGAAGCGTCGTCTGCCTCGTGGCGAGCGTCTCGGCGTCTTTCGCCCAGAACCCGGACTACGCGGCCGCCCTCTACGCGGGCAAGGACTTCCCGCTCTGGCTCCCCATCGTCGCGGGCATCCTGACCGGGGCGTTCTTCGGCCTCTTTAACGGCGTCCTCGTCGCCTACGGCAAGCTCCCCGCCTTCATCGCCACCCTCGGGACGATGTCCATCGCCAAGGGAGCCCAGCTCATCTACACGAGGGCCTCGGTCGTCGGCAGCCTCAAGAACACCTACAAGGATTTCGCCCAGGGCTCGGTCGGCCCCATCCCCCACCTCGCCATCTTCGTCGCCATCGCCGCCCTCATCGTCTGGATCGTGCTGAGGCACACGAGGCTGGGAACCAGCTTCTACGCCATCGGCGGAAACAAGGTCGCGGCCCGGGTCTCAGGCATCAACGTCGAGAAGAACCTCGTCATCGTCTACCTTTTCGCCGGCGCCCTCTACGGCATCGCGGGAACCCTGCTCTCGAGCCGGCTGGGGCTCGCGAACGCCCTCACGGCGAACGGCATGGAGCTAGACGCGATCGCGGCGGTCACCGTCGGCGGCGTCTCCCAGACGGGAGGCATCGGCACGATGAGCGGGATGATCATCGGCGTCCTGACGCTGGGCATCATCAACTACGGCATGACCTACCTCGGCGTCGATTCCTACTACCAGCTCCTGATCAAGGGCTTCATCATCATCATCGCCGTTTTCTTCGACATGAAGAAATACGCCCGCCGGGCCTAAGGTCCTTTCCGGAATTCGAAAGGCCCAGGGAATCCCTGGGCCTTTTTTTCAGTTCCTCGAAGCTTGTTGGTAACGGACACGGATTCCCCGTGCACGGGCATTTCAGGCACCGGCAAAGCGAGATGGAGGCCCGTACCCAATCTTCAGCCGCTCACCCCTCGAAGGCCTCGACGATGCTGCGGAAGTTCTCGTCGCTCATGCCGACGGAAGAGTACTCCTCGATGTAGCCGATATAGCCGCCGTGGAAGCGCCCGAGGTTTTCCTTGAGCGCCTTCACATAGGCGAAGATCTCGGCCCTCGTTCCCCTGATGGCGACCGTCTGGTGGTCGACCGGGCAGCAGAAGCAGACCTTCCCGCCGAACGCCCTGCCCAGCCGCTCGACCCCGAAGAGGTCGGGCTGGTTCAGGTTCAGGATGTCGGCGCCGATTTCGATCAGATCCGGGATGATGTCGATGATCTGGCCGCAGCAATGGAAATAGACGCGCATCCCGAGGGAATGGGCGAGGTCGAACTGCGTCCGGTATCGCTCCTTGAATACCTCCCTCCAGAGCTCGGGGGAAATCATCAGGCCGTTCTGGGTTCCCCAGTCGTCTCCGAACCCGACGGCGTCGAAGGGAAAATCCCCGAAGTGGCGGATGACGGACGACTCGAACGAGAACACCGTGTCGATGAGGCCCTCGATCTTCTCGCGTTCCAGGTAGAAATCGACGAGGGTGTTCTCGAAGCCCCTCAGGAAGGTGACGTGGTTGAAGCCCGTGATCCCGAGCGAGGCGATGAGGAACCGGTCGGCGTTGCGGGCGACGGCGTCGGGAATGTGGTCGTAGCGCCCCGGCGCGTCGGGATCGGGGGGACGGTAGGACTCGAGGGCCTCCCAGTCGGCGAGGGGGGTACCCCGGGGCTGGCCCATGGTCCCGTCGAGCTTTTCCCATTCGAAACCCCACTCGGAGCGGTTCGTCCCCCGGAAGGGGAAATCGGCGGCCTCCCCGTAGCCGATCATGGCGATGTCGGACCGTTCGGGGAATTTGTTGAAGAAAAGGATGGGCACCCGCGGAGGATCGTCGCGGGTGATCGCCTTCAGGACGATCTCCTTTCTCGTGAGGCCTGCCATCTCAGTACTTCCCCCATTCCTCGAAAACCGCCGCGATGTTCTCGGCCGGGTCGTGGACTCCCCATTCGCACTGGGCGAAGACTCCCGTCCTCTTTTTCCCGGCGAGGGCGGTCGCGAGCCGCCTGACAGCGGCGGCGACGTCGGCCCGCTTCCCGAAGGGGAGGACGTTCTGCCGGTCCACCTCGCCCCAGAAGGCGATCTTTCCGGCGTAGCGCTCGCCCAGGCCCTCGATGTCCATGCAGAAAAGCTGGGAGTTGACGGCATCGACGCCGATCTCGACGAGGTCGGGATAGATGGCCTCGATGTTCCCGTCCGAATGGAAGAAGGCGAACTTTCCCGCCTTATGGATGGCGGCGCAGTATTCCCGGTAGAGGGGCTTGAAAATGCTCTTCCACATCTCGGGGGAGATGAGGAGGGATTTCTGGGTTCCCCAGTCGTCCATGAACGAGACCCCGTCGACCGCCGTCTTGCACCACCCGGCGATCTCGGCGAGGTAGAACTCGTGGAGTCGGTCGCGGAGCTCGAGCGCGGCCTTCTCTCCCCAGGCGAGGTCCATGAAAAGGTTCTCGGTTCCCCGAAGAAACTGCATGCGCTCGAAGGGCCTCACCTCGGTCCCCGCGAGGACGAAGCGGTCCGTGGCCGCGCAGCCCGCATCGACGCGGGAGAAGTCGGCCTCGTCGATCAGCTCCCAGGGAAGGCGGTAGCTCGCGAGGCTGGACCAGTCGGCCAGAGGATACTCCTTGACCTCTCCGACGATGCCCGGCTCGGCGACATGCCACACGCAGCCGTAGGCGTCGACGTAGCTGCCCACCTCGGCCGATTCTCCCCTGCACCGCTTTCCCTTCCCGTAGGAAAATTTAGGTCCCTCGATGTCGTTCGGAAACCTTTCCCGGAGCGCCTTCAGCTCCTCCCCCCGGTGCATGGCTATTCCCGGAAGGGACCAGAGGTCGCGCGGAAATCTGTCCACCTCCTCGAACCTGAGAGTCTTCGTCACCCGTTCCCTTGATGTCATAATCTGAATTCTCCTTTTTGGTTCCTGGTTCATAAAATCCTCTATCCGATGTACTCCGCATGGACGGGGTTCGGTCAACAATTATCCATATTTGCGTACACGATCAATAACGGCCGTATCTATCTACTAAATCACGGACCTGCCGAATCCTGGACTCAAGCGTATCAGGGGGAGCCTGATCCGCGATCCCCAACACATACCTCGGTTCACGGCGCATCACCGAGAGGACATGGCGAACATGCTCCTCAAACTCTTCGTCGCTGACCAGACTGGTAAAGAACGCTCCGGGAATGCCCCCCCAGAAAATGGTAGAGGATTCCCCGGCCGCCTCTTTCCATTCTTCGACGGCCAAGTCCCCCGTCGGGGAAGGGGTCATCGCCTCAATGAAGCTGAGCCCTACCGAAGCCTCTTCGGGAAGCAATCCGCGAAGCGTACCATCCATGTGGATGCACGAAAACGCGCCGCGAGCCTTTATCCTCTCGCTCCATTTTTCCTGGAATGCCCGCATGTATCGCTCGAAAAGGGACTTACCTACCATCTCGGCGGAAAGGTTCTCCGGAATCATGAGAATATCTACCGGCGCTTTCAAAGCCACCTCGCTGGCTCTGTCGGCACTCTCCGCGATAACCTCGAACAGGGCATCGAATTTTTCCCTCTCGGTCATCGTAAGGATCGCGACGGTCTCGATTCCCGCATCGACTGCCACCATCTGCATGAGCGGGCTGCGCGGTAGGTAGGCAAGCGCCAGTCCTGTACCTCCCACCTGAGCGGCACGTTCTCTGGCGAAATCGAAGTCCGGCGCATATTGCGCGTGCTCCATCATGAACGCGTAGGCGGGGATATCCTCCTCCGTTTTCACGAGATGATCTACCGGAGCCTCCGAGAAGGATGAAGGCATATAACGCCAGCACTCCTGCAGGACGCCGACGGGGGTTTCTATCGATCTGTAGCGCAGGTTTCCATCGCGCCATTCATGTACGCCACAGTCCCTGTACTCGCAGGTAAAGGGAAAATATCCCTGGAGATAGTAGCCGACACCGAGGCTCTCGTGCCAGCGGATGTACTCCGCACTTCTGCGAAAACCTTCCTCGCGAAGCCCCCGGGCGATCTGCGCTCCGGCCCAGTAATCCAGGTCGCCGAACCACGGGACCGTATCGGGCGCATGGCCATTGAGAACAGACAGAGCTTGCTCTCTCCAATTCATGATAGGTTCTCCTTTCCGTTTTTTCGTTCAGCCCTTGATGGAGCCGGATAATGTGTATACGAACTGTTTCTGGAATAACGGGAAAGGATGGCCAGCGGAAGTGACAGAATCACCGACATGGCGAGGATTCCTCCCCAATTCGTCACATAGCTTCCCATGAAATTATGCATTCCGACGGGGAGCGTGAAACGATGAGGCCGCCAGATTTCGACGGAACTGAAGACGTCACCGGTGGGTTTGAAGGATGAGACGACGACCCAGGCGAAGGGAACCATTATGAAAATGGCAATGACAACGGTATTGAGGACAATCCTTCCAAATATTTTTCTGGTTTGACTATACATTCTGTGCCGTCCCGCGAGGAGCATGAGCATGTAGAAGGGGAAGCCCTTCCATACACCAAGAACGATAGCGGCGCCAAACGCCGTGTCGGGCTTGGCGATCCACGCGTGGGCGAGAAAACCGAGACCGACCGTTCTCAACACGGTATTGATGAGTCCGTAATCGAAGTTGTACATGAAGCGAAAGGCGATTGCGGTTACCACCGCCGGCACGATCCATGGCAGGATGTAAAAGCCCCTTAAAGCTCGAAAAGCGTACGTCCGTGTGTCCAGGAGTAGGGCCAGAAGCAACCCGAGGACATACTGAAGGGCCGTAAGCAGGCTGGTCCACATGACCGTCAGGGCGATGGCATGGTATATTTCCTTGTCACCCAGAACCGTACCGTAGTTGCCCAGGCCGACGAAATGCGGCGCTTCGTCGAAGACCTGCTCGCTGAAAAAACTCAATACGATATTGTAGATCATTGGGTAATAAACGACAGTCCCCATGACCAAGAACGCGGGGATGACGAACAGGTATGGTAACAGGGTGTCTTCTTTTATTTTCATGCTGCCCCTCACGGATAGGGAATCGCCGGGTCGGGCCAGGCCAGGCCCGACGATATCGATTCGCTCAATTCCGTAATTCCTTATTGCCCCCCTTGAAAAACGTAGACTCCATGCGGATTTTCCGCAGGCTTCAGCTCGTATGTTCTAGCACGGTCTCCGCCGGTCGTCTTTATAAATTCTTTACATTCAGGTGCTCATGATATACATTCAGTGCATGCAACCGTTCTTCATCGATCTGCCGTTACCCGAGCTACCGCGGCTGACACATCTGGGATGGCAGCGTATAACCGGCGAAATGAAAGTCGAGGAACATCGTCACCTTGGCTACGAGATCGTATACTTCAGTGACGGGGTCGCGACCGTCAACGTCAACGGAGGCGAGTCCTTCCCGGTTGGGGACGGGGACCTGCTGATCACCGCCCCCAACATCGCCCACCATTTCCTAATTGTCAGCCAGGGAATACACTGGGGGTGGCTCGGTTTCCAGCTGGAGAAAGTGGTGCGCACATCCAGATGTTCATCCCTTACTCTCGAAGAAACCACCAATGGCGGGATCCAGGAGCTCAACGACCCCTCTCCCACAGGCTGGCCCTTCCTTTCGGATTTTTCTTCCGTCTACAGCACCTTCGTGCGAGAGCCGTTGCTGATCCATTGTCTGGAAGCGGAACCCGTTTTTCAGAGCCTCATTGAGGAATACGAAAAGAATCGCCGCTATGCCGCCACGATTGTCTACAGCAGGCTGCTTGAACTGTTGTCGATCATCGCCAGGCACATGCAGGAGACGCAAACCCCTCTCGATCTGTCCAGGGCCATGGATCTATACATCGAGGCGCATCTGGGGGAAAGCCTCACTCTCAAACGACTCGCGGATCACATCGGCTATAATCCCTGCTATCTCAGTCATTTGTTCAAAACCCAGACTGGCATGACAATCTTCGAAAACATCACCCAAAAAAGGATGGAACGGGCGAAGCACCTTATTTCCATGGGCTTCTCGGTGACCGAGGCGGCCGCGCAATGCGGCTATGCGGACGTACATCATTTCTCGGCAGCCTTCAAGAGGCTGTTTGGCGTATCACCATCCATGTTCCGGGGAGTCATCAGCCCGCCTCAAATCCTTTCCCTGCCCAGCTGAACGCAGTATCCGGCTTTCACGCTTTCGGAGCAAAGCATCCGCCATCCCTTTTTTCGTGCTATACTTGCCACTCGACGTCGACCGCCGGATGAGCCGGGATCGACCCAAGGGTTAGCCGTATGTACAAGTTTCTGATGGCCGATGACGAGGAGCTCGTCAGGCGGGGTTTCCAGGAAAAGATAGACTGGACCGGCGAGGGCTTCGAATTCCTCCCCCCCTGCGAAAACGGCCGTATCGCGATCGAAGCCATCGAGCGCTGGCATCCCGACGTGGTCATGACGGATATCTACATGCCGATCATGGACGGCCTCGCCGTTTCCTCCTGGGTCGCCGAGCGCTACCCCGAAACCCTCGTGGTGGTGCTGAGCGGCTACGACGAGTTCGAGTACGCCCAGGCGGCGATCAGGGCGAAGGTCTTCGACTACGTCCTGAAGCCCGTCGGGTCCCGCGACCTGAAGGCCCTACTCGGCAGGATGAAGGCGACCCTCGACGAGAGGCGGGCGAAGCAGGCCACCGAGCACGTCCTCCAGGAGGAAGCGGAGAAGAGCCGGGCCCTCCAGCGCGAGAGGCTCCTCCGGGACCTCGCCAACGGCTTCGGCCCCATACTTTCGCGGGAGGATTTCGAGCAGCTTTTCGGCTTCGACCCGTCCCGGTACGCCTGTTCCGTTTTCATAGCCGCCCTGGACACCCCCGAGGATCAGATCGCCGCCGACCACCAGACCAACCTCCTCGACCGCCTCACCGCCCTGGTCGGGACCGAGAACCGCATCCTCACCTTCCCTCCCGGGGACGGGCGCGCGGCGGCCATCGTGTTCGAGCAGACCGAGGAGAAATGCGTCCGGGTCGCCGAGTTCTTCGCCGCGCGGCTCATCGGCTCGGAGGGGCCGAAGTCGAGCGTCGGCCTCGGGCGGGCCTACCGGTCGTGGCTCGATTCCTCCCGATCCTTCGACGAGGCGGTCGCCTCCCTGTTCTACCGCCTCGTTTCGGGCGGGGGGAAGGCCTACGCCTACACCCAAACCAGGGAGACCGACATGGTCTCGGTCGCCGGCCTCGACGCCCATGTCGAGAGGCTCCGCCTGATCATGAAGTCGGGCGACCTCGCCGCGGCGGAAGGGGTCATCGAGGGATTCATCAGGGCCATCGAGGCCGCGAAGCTCTCGCCCCAGCGGGTCCGCCACGAGATCCAGGCGGGATTCGCCGCCTCCATGGACGCCCTCGGCGAAATCGGCATCTCCTACCCCGCTGTCTCGCAGGAACTCGATTCGGACTTCTATCGCCTCACCGAGAAGATGCGCACCGACTCGGACGTCAGGGCCACGCTCATGAAGGTCTGCCGATACGCGGCGGGAATCATCTCGTCGAGGAGCATCCACATCCCGGAGCGGAAAATCCTGGATTTCAAGGACCACATCTCCCGCCATTTCAGCGAGCAGAACATGTCGATACAGCGGGTCGCCGACGACCTTTCGGTGAGCTCGAGCTACCTGGGCAAGCTCATCAGGCGCTACCTCGGCGCGAGCTTCGTCGACTACCTCACCGATTTCAGGGTCGAGCGGGCGAAGGAGCTGCTCGCGGCGACCGACAAGCTGACCTACGAGATCGCCGAGGCGACCGGCTATCCCGACCAGCGCTACTTCAGCTCGATCTTCCGCAAGAGGGTCGGCATGACACCGTCGGAATACCGCAGCTCGAGACGGGCGGGAAACGGAGCCGAGGGAAAATGAAGTTCCGGTCGATCCAGAGCAACCTGATACGGACCTTCGCCATGGTCATCCTCTTCACGATCACCATGCTCGGGGCGCTTTCGCTCACCTATTTCAAGACGACCCTGATCCAGAACGCCAAGGGTACGACGATGGAATTCGTCGTCCAGCTGAATCGGATCATCGAGAACTACATCACCTACATGGACGACCTCGCCCTCGTCGTCATGAACAACGACGACGTGAGGACCTCCATGGAGAATCCCCGCGGGGCCTCCGCCTCCTCGAAAACCAGGATAGCCCTCTTCCTCGCCTCGGTGCGGTCGGTGCGGAAGGACATCGACTCCATCTTCCTCATCTCCTCGGCGGGGGACGTCATCGCGGCGCCGGCGAACGGCCCGCTCAACCCGAACGTGGACTTCAGGGAGGAATACCGCCGGCTCGACGTCGGACTCGGCTCGGGACCCTCGGTCTCCTCCTCGCACGTGGAGAACCTGATGAACGACCGCTACCCCTGGGTCATCTCCCTGACCAGGAGGATCTCCGACCCCGTGACCGGGCGGAGCCTCGGGATCATCAAGGTCAACCTCAACTACAACATCATCGACGGGCTCTGCCGAAACATCCAGCTCGGCAAATCGGGCTACGTCTTCATCGTCAACAAGACGGGGGAGATCGTCTACCATCCCCGCCAGCAGCTCATCTACGGAAACCTGAAAAGCGAGCGGATCTCGGAGGTCCTCGCGCAGGGGAAGGGCTACATCTCGGCGAGGGTCGACGGTCGGGACCTCCTCTACTCCATCACCGATTCGGCCTCCACGGGATGGACGGTCATCGCCGTTTCCTACATCGACGAGCTCCTGAGCCCGATCAACGAGGTCGAGTACTACTACCTGATGCTCGCCCTCGTCTGCTTCGTCCTCGCCGCCGTCATGTCCTACCTCGCCTCGCTCAGGATCTCCCGGCCCATCGAGTCGCTGAGGCGGTCGATGCAGGAGGTGGAAAGCGGCAACTTCGACATCGACATCACCGTCGACGCGAACAACGAGATCTCGCACCTCGCCAGGGACTGCGACATCGCCATCAAGAAGATCAGGGATCTGATCGGCCAGAACGCCCGGGAGCAGGAGATGAAGAGGAAGCTCGAGCTCCGCGCCCTCCAGGCCCAGATCAATCCCCACTTCCTCTACAACGCCCTCGATTCCATCATCTGGCTCGTGGAGCTGGGCGAAAGCGATGAGGCCATCGACATGACGAGCTCCCTGGCGAAGTTCTTCCGCCTCGGGATCAACCGGGGGAGCGAGATCATCTCCATCCGGAACGAGCTCGAGTACATCGAGTGCTACCTGTCGATCCAGAAGATCCGGTACAAGAACAAGCTCGACTACGAGGTCGCCTTCGACCCCGAACTCTACGGCTACCGGATCCTGAAGCTCCTCATCCAGCCCCTGATCGAGAACGCCATCTACCACGGCAT
>DBTK01000107.1:24534-49195 GCA_002307015.1 Spirochaetaceae bacterium UBA1318 | reverse complement strand
TCTACCACGGCATCAAGAACAAGGACGGGGTCGGCCTCCTCCGAATCACGGGCGAGCGCGAAGGGGAAACGATCCTGATCAGGGTTTCGGACAACGGGAAGGGGATGTCGGAGCCCCAGCTCGAGGCCCTCAGGCAGGGCAGGATAGAGCCGAGCTCGACGAGCGGGGTCGGGGTCAGGAACGTCCAGGAAAGGATCAGGCTCTACTTCGGCCCGGAGTACGGCATCGCCTTCGAAAGCGGCGAGGGGGTCGGCACGGTGGCAACCATCCGGATACCGGTCCTCGAGGAGGAACCTTCGTGAGGGATAGACCCTTCTTCAAGATACTGATCGCCGCCCTTCTCGCCGCCGCCATCGGAACGGCCTTCTACGAGGGGAAGGGGATTTTCGTCGGCAAGGAATCGGCCAAGCCCAAGGTCATCGTCATCTTCAAGACGATGGATTTTTCCATCAGCTTCTGGAGTTCCGTCAGGGAGGGAGCCGAACTCGCCGGCAAGGAATTCGGCGTCGACGTTTCGATCCGGGGCCCCTGGAACGAAAAGGACGTCGAGGGCCAGATCGAGATTCTCAGGAAAGCCGTCGCCGAGAATCCCCGGGCCATCGTCCTCGCCGCGGGGGACTTCAACCTCCTCGTGCCGGAGGCGAAGGAGATCAGGAAGCGCGGCATCCCCCTGGTCTGCATCGACTCCTTCCTGAACTCGGACGACGCCGACATCAAGATCGGTACGGACAACTACGAGGCCGGCCAGAAATGCGGAGAGGCACTTTCGCGCTATCTCGCCCCGAACGGGAAGGTCGCCGTGATCAGCTACATCAAGGGAAGCTCCACCGCGATCGGGAGGGAAAGCGGGGTACGGGACTTCCTCAAGGGCAAGGCCGAGCTTCTCGACACGGTCTACTCGAACGCGGAAAGCGAGAAGGCCTACGAGGAGGCGAAGTCCATCATCTCCCGGGAAAAGGACCTCGGCGGCATCGTCGCGCTCAACGAGCCGACCTCGCTCGGCGTGGCCCGAGCCCTGGACGAATCGGGAAAATCGAAGAGGATCGTGCTCACGAGTTTCGACAATTCCTTCGGCGTCCTCAAGTATGTCGAGCGCGGGATCATTCGGGATACGATCGTGCAGAAGCCCTTCAACATGGGCTACCTCGGAGTCAAGGCCGCGAAGGAACTCATCGACGGCCAGCGGCTCTCCCGCTACGTCAACACGGGCTCGGTCGACATCAACCGCGAGACGATGTTCCTCCCCGAAAACCAAAAGCTCCTCTTTCCCGTCGCCGGCGGCCCGTAAGCTTCTCCAATAGAACGGATTCACCACGAAATCACGAAAGCACGAAGGAAAAATCCTTCGATTTTCCATCCCTCTTTTTCGTGGTTTCGTGCGTTCGTGGTTATTCCCCCTTCTTGGCGCCGGCCCGTAAGCTTCCTTAATAGAACGGATTCACAACGAAATCACGAAAGAGAGTCGCTTTTCTTCCCGTTCACCCTTCACCGCTCACCGCTCACCTCTTTCCTTCCCGTTCACCGATCCCCCCCTTGACTTCTTTTCGCAATCTCAGTATCTATAAAGTAGTTTACGACATAAACTGCTTTACGAAACAAGGAGGTCGCGATGGACGATATGAACGAAGAGCTCGACATGCTCAAGCGCGATATCAATTCGATCAAGTCCGCGATCAAGAAGAACAACCCGATGCTCAGGGAACTCCTGGCGCCTGCGGATTACAAGGTGATGTGCCTCGTCTATGGGCTTTTCAGCGCCGTCCTGGGCATCGCCATCCAGTTTCTCGTCTGGAAATACGGCAGCTTCGGGGCCCTCCCCCAGGCCTGGCGGGCGGCCTTCTGGCTCTCGTTCGCCTTCATCATCGCGGGATCGGCCTTCTACAAGTTTTCGATATACAGAAAAAGGGCGAGGGAAGTCGGCACGCCCAAATCCCTCTGGGGGATCATCAAGCTTCTGAACACCGGCGCCTTCCTCCACATCTACCTCTCGGCCCTGAGCCTCATCATCGGGTTCACGATCGTCTTCTTCGTCTCGGGCACACCCTGGCTCAGCGTCTCGGCCTGGGCCATCGGCGTCGGGCTGATCCTCGCCCCGCTCGGGGTGATCGCGGCGATCCCGGAATACCTCGTCATGGGATACTGGTACATGGCGACGGGCTTCGCCATCTCGATCGTGATCGGCGTCGCGCCCTACATGCTGGCGGGCATCGAGTTCGGGGTCGGACTGCTCCTGTTCGCCCTCTTCACGACGATCCACGAACGGGGCCTAAAAAAGCGGAACGCGGGGAAGGGTTCGGGGCGAACGCAAGGCGGGCGAGATGGACGGTGACAGTAGACCGAGGTTCGACAGGATCGTCCACGAGCCCTCGAGGCTCATGATCCTGACCTACCTCTCGACGAGCGCCGAAGAGGAATCGTCCTTCACGGATCTCAAGGACTCCCTTTCCCTCTCGGCCGGAAACCTTTCGGTCCAATTGAAGAACCTTGAGGAGGCGGGCTATGTCGGGATCACGAAGACGTTCAGGGACAACAAGCCCTACACGGCCGCCAGGATCACCCCCGCGGGGAGGGAGGCGTTCTCACAGTACCTTGGCGAGATGGAAACCTTGATCGAAAGCATGAAGAAAGCGCCCAAGGGCGTTTCATAGGGGTGAGCCATGACGATACTTACGCTGAAGGCCATTCGAAAACTGTACCAGAAGGGAGAGAGGAGCGTCGAAGCCCTCCGGGGACTGGACCTCACGATCGACAAGGGCGAGTTCCTCGCCATCGTCGGACCGTCGGGGTCGGGAAAGACCACCCTGCTCAACATCGTCGGGTGCCTGGACACCCCGACCACGGGGACGGTCCTCTACGACGGGACCGAGCTCCACGACATGACGGAACGGGAGCTCTCGGAATATCGGAAGGAAAAGATCAGCTTCATCTTCCAATCCTACAACCTCATCCCGGTCCTGACCGTCAGGGAAAACGTCGAGCTCCCCCTCGTCATCGAGAAAAAGCTAGGGAAGGCCGAGATGGCGAGCCGCGCCGTCGACATGATCAGGGCGGTGGGCCTCGCCGGGATGGAGGACCGCTACCCGAGGGAGCTCTCGGGAGGCCAGGAGCAGAGGGTCGCGATCGCCCGTGCCCTGGTGAAGAATCCCCTCGTCGTCCTCGCGGACGAACCGACGGCCAACCTCGACTCGAAGATGGCCGAGGAGATCGTCGCCCTGATGCAGGAGATCAACCGGACCCGGGAGACGACCTTCATCTTCTCGACCCATGACGCCATGGTCCAGGGTCACGCCCGCCGCGTCATCACCCTCCACGACGGCTCGATCCGGAGCGACGAAAGGAAGGCGGCGGAATGAACACCATCCTCACGATCGCGGTGCGGAACGTCCTCAGGAACAAGAGGCGGACAGTGCTGACGGCGATCACCATGACGGCCGGGATCGCGTTCTTCATCATGCTCGATTCCCTCTTCTCGGGGATGGACCGGGGCGCGATAGACAACATGGTGAACCTCGCGCTCTCATCGGTAAAGATAACCACCAGGGCCTACGAGGCCGATCACGAGGCCTTCCCCCTCGATTACGGCATCAACAATCTTCGGGACACCGAGGCCTTCCTACTAAAGCAGAAGCGGGTGAAGGCCGTCGCGCCGAGGACCTCCTTCCTCGCGCAGCTCTCGAACTACGAAAACTCCCTGCCCGTCCTGGGCATCGTGGTCGATCCGGAAAAGGACAAACGGGTCTTCACCCTCGCCGACTACACGAAGGGCCCCGGCTTCTCCTCCGATTCGAAGCGGGAGATCATCCTCGGCTCTGACCTCGCGAAGGAGCTCGGCGTGAAGCCGGGGGACCCGATTACCTTGAGCGCCCGGAGCCGGTTCGACGCCCAGAACGCCGACGACTTCACCGTCGCGGGGGTCGTCACGACGAGCGACCCGACCCTCAACAAGTCCGCGGTCTACATCAGCTTCGAGGCGGCGAACGATTTCATCGACCTCGGCGGCCTGGTGACCGAGCTCGACGTCAGTCTCGAGAGGCGGACCAACCTCGCCGATTTCGTCGCCGATTCGAGGGGGGTGGCCCTCGCCGTCTCCACGGCCTTCCCGGAGCTCTACGCCCAGTCCTTCAGGGAGCTCGGCGCCGGCTTCCTCGCCCTGCTGAAACAGAAGCGGTCCTGGAGCCTCATGATCATCCTCATCGTCCTCCTGATCGCGGCCGTCGGCATCGTGAACACCGTCCTGATGAGCGTCTACGAAAGGATCAGGGAGGTCGGGGTCCTGAGGGCCTTCGGACTGGAAAAGGCCGAGATCGTCCGCATGTTCCTTTTCGAGGGGACGATCATAGGACTCGTGGGGAGCATCCTCGGGGTCATTCTCGGCGCCCTTTCGGTATGGTACCTGACGGCCGTCGGCTACCCGGTGGACAAGTTTTTCGGGAACATCTCGGGGGGCATGCCGATCTGGGGCACCCTCTACGGTGAATGGAACCCAGGCACCATGGCCTTCGCCTTCTGCTTCGGGGTCGCGACCGCGGTGATCGCGAGCATCGTCCCCGCGCGGAAGGCCGCCGGCCTCGAAGTGACGAACGCCCTCAGGTTCGTGTAAAGGACAAGAAGATGAACTACCTGATTTCGATGGCGTTCAGGAACCTGAACCGAAACCGGAGGCGATCCCTGCTCGCCCTCACCTCGATCTTCCTCTCCATCTTCCTGATCACCTGCCTCCAGGGCCTCCTGGGAGGCTTCCTCGAGTCGATGGTCAGGAACTATACGAAAAACGAAACGGGCCACGTCCGCATCACGACGGACGACTTCCAGAGGAAGATCCGCTTCATGCCGGTGACGACGAACATCGCGGCCCCGGAAAAGGTCGTTCAGGCGATCGAGGGCGACCCGGCCCTGAAGGGCAGGATAGCCCTCGTCACCCAGCGGATAGCCTTCGGGGTGCTCCTGTTCAACGGGGGGAACAGCAAGACCGCCCAGGCTCTCGCGGGGGATCCCGAAACCGAGAAAAGCCTCCTCCTCCTCCAGAAGTCGATCCTGCCCGGCGGACGCTACATCGAGGCCCCGGGCGAGACGATCATCGGGGCGAAGATGGCCGAGACCCTGAAGCTCGCGGTCGGCGGCACCCTCAAGGTGATGGCCGACGGGGCCGACTACGGCCTCCACCTCAAGAAGTTCACCGTCGTCGGGATATTCAGGACCGGGGTCAACACCCTGGACGACCTGATCTTCCAGATCCCGCTCGACGACGCCAAGGCCTTCCTCCGCACGGGGGACGCCGTCCAGCAGATCATCGTCATGCTGGACAACTACCGCGACGCCGACAGGGCCGAGGGGATCATCAGGGCGAGGCTCGATTCGATGGGGCTCGGCTCGGGACTCTCGGTCCAGTCCTGGACCAAGATCGGGGACTACCCCAAGCTCATCAGCCTCGCCAACTCGATCTACCAGGTGATGTTCATCGTCATCGCCTTCCTGGGCGCCTTCATCGTCACGAACATCATGATGATGGTCGTCCTCGAGAGGAGGAAGGAGATCGGCATCCTCAAGTCGATGGGCATGCCCAGGCGCGACATCCTCTTCCTGTTCCTGGCCGAGGGGAGCTTCCTCGGCCTCATCGGGAGCGTCGCCGGGGTGGGCATCGGCTTCGCGGTCGTGAGCCTCCTCAACCGGAGGGGGCTCGACTTCACCCGGATGATGTCGGCGGTCTCCTATCCGGTCGACAACATCATCCACCCGAGCATCGGCGCGGGAGCGGCCCTGGTCTTCGTGGCCCTGGGCACCGTCGTCTGCGCCCTCGTGTCGATAGCCCCGTCGAGGCGGGCGGCCCGGATGAACGCGATCGAGGCGATCAGGAGCGTGTAATGGGAAGAAGCCAGAAACCGCGATGGATGACGCGGAAACACGTACAATAATTCGGTCGCTATGGGAGGAGATATGAAACGGACGATACCGGCACTTCTGATACTTTGCATCGCCGGAGCCTGGGCCTCTGCCGAGACGGCGCTCTCCGGCGAGCAGATCCTGAGGAAGGTGGACGCGAACGAGAACGCCAAGACCATCACCTACTCGGGCACGATGGAGATCACGATCGGCGGCGAGGTGAGGACGAAGACGATGAAGACCGAAGGTTTCGGCTCGTCCAAGGCCTACGTCGAGTTCGTCAATCCCGAGGATGCCGGCGTGAAGTACCTCAAGATCGACAAGAACCTCTGGATGTACTTCCCCGACCAGCAGGAGACGGTGAAGATCTCGGGCCACCTCCTCAAGGAGGGGATGATGGGGAGCGACGTCTCCTACGAGGACGCCCTCGAGTCCCACTCCCTCTACGACGAATACGCCATCTCCATAGCCGGCGAGGAGACGATCGACGGCAGGGCCTGCTGGGTCGTGAGGCTGGAGGCGAAACTGAAGACTGCCCCCTACGACGTACGGAAGGAGTGGATCGACCAGGAACGCTTCGTCACCCTCGCCGAGGAGATGTACGCGAAAAGCGGGAAGCTCCTCAAGACGATGCATGCACTCGAGGTGAAGCGGATCGGGGAACGCTGGTACCCGACGAAGCTCGAGATGGTGAACAAGCTCCGAAAGGATACGAAAACCGTGTTTACGATGACCGACGTCGTCCTCGACGCGAAGCTCCCCGACGGTATCTTCACGCTGAAGAACCTGGAACGGTGAGGATCGCCGAGTTCCGGGCTGGGCGCCCGGAACTCGGCGAAAGGATGGAACCATGATCGACGTAACGAGGACAGAACGGAAAAGCACGAAGGGCCTCCGGGATGGAAGGGGCAAAACGGGATACGGGTTCCGCGCGAAATCGCTGGCACTCGTCCTCGCCGTAGCGGCCTTTGCCGTTCCGGCTTTTCCCGAAGCCCAGGGACCGGCCCCCGGAACCACAGAGGCCGCCGGCGCCGCATCGGCCGTTGCCGCGACTCAGGCGAGATCGACGACCCTGGGGGGCCTCGTGTTTTCCGGTTCCCTCCTCGGGGACGCGGCGGCCCTCTTCACGGCGCCCGAGGCCGGTTCCGCCCTCTCCTCGAGCGATTTTTCGTACTCGGGCTCCAACCGGTTCACCCTCAATTTCATCACGGCCAACCACTCGGCAGCGAAGGCCGAGGGAAGCCTCAGGGCGACGGTGCTGACCGGTTCGGCGGCGGCCGAGGCCGCATCCTCGAGCGCCGCCTCCGTTTCCACTTCGAGTTCCGTCCTCGTCCCGGAGCTCAGGAAGCTCTACGTCGCCTTCTACACCGACGCTGCGGACTTCTCGGTCGGCAGGCAGATCGTGTCCTTCGGACGGGGCCGGGTCTTTTCCCCCATCGACAGCTTCTCCTCGGTATCGCTCGAGGGGCTCGAGCCGGAGAGGACGGGCAGCGACACCCTCAGGGTGAAGGTCCCCCTCGGAGACCTCGCGGGGATCGACGCCGTCGCCGCCCCCGAGGCCGAGCTCGGTAACGGAACCTACGCGCTCCGCGCCCAGACGACGGTCGCCGACACGGGCCTCTCGGCCGTGGGCATGTACCGGGGCTCGGCCGACGAGTACGTCGCCGGCGCCGACTTCAAGGGCGACCTCGAGGTCGGGCTCTACGGAGAGGGCCTCGTCCACGTCGCGAGGACCACCGGCGACCTGAGGGTCGAGGCGATGGCGGGCACCGATTACTCGATCGCGAACGAGTACTTCTTCACCGCCGAGTACCAGTACCGGGGAAGGGGCGAGGGAAGCGAACGGGCCGCCGTGCCGAGGGACGATCACGACCTCTTTCTCGAGGCGAGCTGGGAGCCGACGAGCCTTGAGACCTTCTCAGCCAACCTCGTCTGGGATGTCACCGCCATGGCGGCGCTCACGACGGCGGCGGCCTCGTTCTCGGTCGCGCAGAACGCCACCCTCGCCTTCTACGTCCGCTTGCTCGACGGCGCCCTTCTCGGCCTCGCCTCGAGCCGTCGGGTAATGATCGGAACCCAGGTAGAGGTAAAGTTCTGACAGGACGGTTCGGTCGTTGGTTCCATGTCAGCTTTAATTTACATCCATTTAGTTTACAATCTCCATACAAATGAGTACCTTGTAACCTACTGATACGTTTCCCTGCCGGTTTTCGTTATTTGGAGCAGCTATGGCAAAAAAAAACAGAACGAGGTTTCTGGCGATCGCCCTCTTCACCATCGCCTCGGCCCTCGGGTTCGCCCAGTCCTACGAGCCCGACTCGCCCGAGGTCGTCGAACTCAAGAACCTCTACATCGAAACCGGAAGGAGCTTCCCCTTCACCTCCTATCCGATTTCCGAACGCCGGCTTGTCCAGGCTGCCCAGGGCATCGAGCCATATGTCAATTCCTATTACCAGAAAAGGCTGGAAAACATCATACGGCCCCTTCTCGATCGTCCCGACGGCTTCATTCCCTTTTTCAGGGGACAGGCCAACCTCGCCGAAACGGCGAGAAACCCCGGCCATTCCCCCGATTTCGACATCAAGGATTACCTCAGGGCCGATCCCTTCCTCTACGTGGGGGCCGGGGTCATCCTTCCCATGAGGGGCTTCGCCTACGCCGACATCGAGGCGAGGAAGCGGTACGAGAACACCCTTCCCGTCGCCAACATCCCCCTGGAGTTCAAGAACGGCTCGGCCGCCTGGAAGGTCGAGGACCACGACGTGAAACGGGGCGTCCTCGCCTTCTTCAACGATTACGTCGATCTCTACATCGGACGGGACAAGGTCGAGTACGGCCCGAGCCGCAGCTCCCTCATCTGCGATCCCGACGTCCCCTCCCTCGACTCGATCCGGTTCGAGGTTTACGGCGGCCCCTTTACCCTCTCCTACCGCGTGACGACCCTGGACAACCGCAAGGCCGAGACCGACGTCATCCCCACCTGGCCCTACGCCTTCGGACAGAACACCATCGTCAACGCGGTCCATCGCGTCCAATACGCGACCGAGAACGCGACCGTCGGGGTCACCGGGAACATCTTCATCGTCCGTCCCCAGAACTCCTTCCAGGTCGCCGATGTGCTTCCCATCATTTCCTGGCACAACGCCGACATCACCCCGAACAACCTCAGCCTGATCCTGGACGGTCGGTACGTGGTTTCTCCCGGAATCGAGCTCGCCGCCCAGGTCGGCTTCGACGACATCAACGGGAACATCCTCGGGATCAACGACGATTCCACGCCCACGATAGACGCCGAGATCGTCTCGCTTTCCATGCCGAATTGGATGGAACTCTACCTGGAGGTAGGCCACACCCACTACCTCTGGGGCAGCTTCGACGACGCCGTGGCGATGGCGAGGGCCATCTACCGGGTGCCGCTGATGGGCGGGGCCCAGGCCATGCCGATGACCTCGCCCTACGGCCCGGGAACGGTCTGGACCCACGCCGAGATCGGGAAAAAGCTGACGAAGAGTTTCAAGGCAGGATGCTCAGTCGAAATGATCGGAAAAAAGGCCGGTGCCGACCTTTTCACGACCCACTACGGGCCCTCGTCCCTCCTCGAGCGTGAGGGCTACGCGATGAGCTGCCGGGTGAAGCTTCCCTTCTCCTGGACGACGGCGAGCGGCAGCTTCAGCCTCAAGCCCGAGGTCCGATTCGAGAACGGCGGCATCTATCCAGTCCTTTCTACCGAGACCTCGTTCCGGATCGATGGCTGACGCCGGTCCCGCCGGGGGCCGGGAATCCCGAGGGACGTCCCGCCCGGGGGCGTGATCCCGGGCGATGACGAGAAGGCTAGTTCGACGACGCCTTCACGGTGGCGATCAGGTCACCGACGGCCTTCGCGGAAAGCCTGAACAGCTCGACCTCGGGCCCCGCGAGGTCAGGGACCAGGATCTTCTCGAGCCCGTTTTTCCCGATGACGCCGGGAAGGGAAAGGCAAACCTTCGAAACCCCATAGGTTCCCTCGATCAGGGTGCTCACCGGTATGGTCCGGTGGGCATCGGTCGCGATGCATTCGGCGATCAGGGCTGCGGCGGAGGCGACGGCGAAGTTGGTGTAGCCCTTGGCCTTCACGATCTGGTCCCCGACGAGGCTCGAGGAAGCGAACAGCCTCATGCAGAGCTCGACGTCGGTGATTTTCTGGCCCCCCGCGAGGGTCGCGCTCAGTGCGGGAAACTGGCTCGGCCCGTGTTCGCCGAGCACATAGGCCCTGATATCGTCCGGATGGATGTTGAGGGATCGGGAAAGCTCGATCCGGAACCGTGCGCTGTCCACGAGGGTGCCGGAACCGAGAACCCTGCCAGCCGGCAGGCCGGAAAACTCCCAGGCGAAGTAGGTCATCACGTCAACGGGGTTGGTGATGACGAGGAGAACCGCATCGGGCGAGACCGCCACGAGGGAGGGAATGAGGCTGCGGAAGAAGGCGTGGTTCGGCATCGCGAGATCCTGCCTGGCCTTCATCGTCGCCGGGTCCCACGGGATCGAGGCGGCGATGATCACAAGACCCGATCCGGCCGTGTCCTCGACGGTACCCGCCTTCACGCTGCAGATGCGGGGCCCGAAACTCTGGCAGTGCTCGAGGTCGAGGGCATCCCCCAGGGCGCGATTTTCGTTCTTGTCGACGAGCACCAGCTCGGACGCGACTCCCTTCAGGATCAGGGTATAGGCCAGGGTCGAGCCCACGTTTCCCAGACCGATTATCGATATTTTCATGTACCTCTCCAGATGTTGAATATCGTACCCGACTATACCAGATCCGCATCGGAATGGGTACGCCCGGGCAGCCGCCCCATCGGGGAGGGCCAGGAAACCGAGTTTACACCATTTTTCCATTGCGTTCAAATCAAAACCCATGATACAATTCAGTGCATTCTGATATGAATAATGGGGGATATATGAACACGATGGTTATTGACGTCGATCAGGGCAGGCAGAAGATTTCGAGGCATATCTACGGCCATTTCGCCGAGCATCTGGGCCGCTGCATCTACGAGGGGATCTGGGTCGGCGAGGATTCGCCGATCCCCAACACCAGGGGGATGAGGAACGACGTGATCGCGGCCCTGTCCCGTCTCAGGATGCCGAACCTCAGGTGGCCGGGCGGATGCTTCGCCGACACCTACCACTGGAAGGACGGCATCGGCCCGCGAAAAGACAGGCCGAGCATCGTCAACGTGTTCTGGGGCGGCACCACCGAAAACAACCACTTCGGCACCCATGAATTCCTCGACTTCTGCTCCCTCATCGGGACCGAGCCCTACATCTGCGGAAACGTCGGCTCGGGAACCGTCAGGGAGATGGCCGAGTGGCTCGAATACATCACGATGCCGGGCAAAAGCCCGATGGCCGACCTGAGGCGCGCGAACGGTCGCGAGAAACCGTGGGACCTCACCTACTGGGCGGTCGGAAACGAGAACTGGGGCTGCGGCGGGAACATGACGGCCCAACAATATTCGTGGGAGTACCGGAAGTTCCAGAGCTACTGCCGCAACCTCTCCGGCAACAAGCTCTACAAGGTGGCATGCGGCCAGGAGGACGCTTGGAACGACACGGTCATGCGCGAGGCGGGAACCCTGATGGACGGGCTTTCGGTCCATTACTACACCTTCCTCGAAAGCTACGAAAAAAAGGGAGTCGCCACCGGCTTCCCCGTTCCCGAATGGTACGCGGTCATGAGGAACGCCCTCGGCATCGAGGGCTTCATCAACCGGACGGCGACCATCATGGACCGTTACGATCCGGCCAAACGGGTCGGCATGATCATCGATGAATGGGGAACCTGGCACCTCGTGGAGCCCGGCACCAATCCGGGCTTCCTCTACCAGCAGAACACGATCAGGGACGCCCTCGTGGCCGCCCTCTCCCTCAACATCTTCAACCGCCACGCCGACAGGATCCACATGGCGAACATCGCCCAGACGGTGAACGTGCTCCAGTCCATGATCCTGACCGAGGGATCGAAGATGATCCTCACCCCGACCTACCATGTCTTCGAGATGATGGCCGTCCACCAGGACGCCACCTGCCTCCCCCTCCACCTCGACGAGGGAAGCTGCGAAGCGGACGGAAAGAAAATGCCTCGGCTCAACGCCTCGGCATCCCGCGACGCGTCGGGGAAGATCCACATCAGCCTCTGCAACCTCCACCACGAGGAGGGCGCCGAGGTCGGGATCGAGCTGCGCGGAGGTGACGTGAGCAGAGTGACCGGAAGCTTGTTGACCGCCCCGGCCATGGACAGCCGCAATACCTTCGAGAAACCCGACGCCGTGAAGCCGGTCCAATTCGACGACGCAAAACTCGCCGGGAATCGCCTCACGGTGAAGCTCCCCGCCAGAGCCTTCGTCGCGCTCGAGCTTTCGTGAGCTACCCCACGGGCTGTCCGGCCTGCGGCCTCTCAGTCCGCCTCAAGCCGGGGGAGGTCGAACGGATCGTCGCGGACTACTTCCGCGGCGATCCACCCGCCCTCGCGACAGACGCCGAATACGCCCGGCGCCTCGCGATCTGCGTCGGCTGCGCGGACCTCCTCTACGGTAACACCTGCCGCCACTGCGGCTGTCTCGTCGAGGTGAGGGCCAGGATACGGGACAAGTCCTGCCCCGCCCCCGCGGAGCGGTGGGGAACGTCCCATAGCCCGACGGCCTCAAACTAGCGTCATGGGCCTCGAAAAACTGAGATTTTTCGAGGTGGCTTGTGAAGCGTGGCTAGGAGTCCGCCGTCAAGCGCCGGCATGGGCGGGGCCTGTTTCCCGGCTTCAGAGCCGTGCAACCGTCGACACGCCCAAGCCTCCGTCGATCGTGCGGGTGCGCAGGGAGAATTCCCCGACCGGCAGGTAGCTCTCGATGAAGGGCAGGGAGGGGGCGTAGTGGAAGGATCCGCCGCGCTTCAGGGAATCCAGGATCTCCCGGTACTTCAGGGCGAAAAAGTAGTCCTTCCCGTCGCTCTCGGCGTAGTGGTGGATGAAATGATTCGAGAACGCCATGTGGGAAATCACGGTTCCCCACGAGTTTGCTTCGAACCGGAATCCCTCCCAGCCCTCATCGCAGAGGAAATCCCCCGGAGCGTCGATGAATCTGTCCAGTCCCCGGGCATCCAGGCCGAGTCCCCTCAGGTACCTGACGAGCCCGGCCTCCGGACCGCAGCCGATATCGAGGATCGGCTCGAGGAGGGCGCCTTCATCGATACCGAAGAGTTCGAGCTGGAATCGCGCCCGGTAATAGAAGCAGGGTTTCGCCTCGACAGGGGCGTCGAAGAGGGACCTGAGCCGTTTGCGGTGCTCGATGACCCGACCCCTGAGCGCCCCGGGCCCCTCCTCGGCGAAAACCTGGATCACTTCATCCAGGAGCCGATCGTAGATCCTTTCGACGATCTCACGCTTTTCCGGAGGAAACGAAAAATACTGGTTCCTTTCCGCGAGGACCTTCGCGAATTCCTTCCTCGCCGCCATGACCATCTCGAGTTTCAGCGCGTGGAGATCCCTCGCCTCCTCCCCTCCGGTCAGGCTTCCCTGGAACTGGCCGAGAAACTCGGTGATACACGAGCAGACGTAGGTGGTTTCGGCGATGTCCAGGTCGTCGAAGAGGTTCATTCCCCGGGAGCGGTCGAGGATGGCCTTCGTGAAGCCGGCGATATCCGTCATGTGGGCTCGCCGAGCGGCAGGGTGAACTCGAGGGAAGCCCCGCCGAGCTCCGAATTCCCGGCCGTTATCGCCCCGCCGTGGGCGAGCACGATCTCCCTGGCGATGGAAAGCCCGAGCCCCCGTCCCCCGCTCCCTGCCGACCTGGACCGGTCGAGGCGGTAGAAACGCTCGAAAATCCTTCCCCGCTCCGGTATCGGTATCCCCGGCCCCGAGTCCTCGACCCTCACCGCGGCCCTTGAGGCGTCGCTCCGCACCGAGACCCTGATCCGCCCGCCCTCGGGGGTATGGCGCACCGCGTTCGACAGCAGGTTGTAGAACACCTCCCCGAGCCTGAGGGAGTCGCCGGACACCGGCGGCACCGACAGCCCGGGCTCCACGATTTCCAGCGAGATTCCCTTCGCCCTCGCCTCGTTCCCGAAGATCGTCCCGGTCTTCCTCGCGAGCTCGGCGAGGTCGACGCTTTCCCTCTCGAGAACGAGGGTTCCCGAGTCGATGCTCTCGAGCTCCCGAAGCATCTCGATGAGCCGGGCGAGCCTCACCGTCTCTTCATGGACCGACTCGAGGGTCGCGCGGTCGGTCGGGTAGATGCCGTCGAGCATCGCCTCGATCGTGCCCCGGATCAGGGTGACGGGGGTCCTCAGCTCGTGTGCCGAGTCGGCTATGATCCGACGCTTCGCCTCCTCGAGGGCCCGGAGCTCCCCCGTCATCGCGTTGAAAGATGAGGAAAGGGCCCTGATCTCCTCGTCCCCGGCAAGGGGAACGCGGGCCTCGAGGTCGCCCGCCGCGACCCGCTCGACGGCCTTTCTGAGGGAGGAGACGGGGCCGGTGATGCGGACGGTGAACACAAGGCCGAGGACGAAGGCGAGCAGGCCCGAGATCAGGGCGGCGATGGCGAGGGAATCCGTCACCGTCCGGAGAAAGGCCTCGCCCTGGTCCGTGAGGGAGGAATCTATCATCGAGCCGACGAGAACGGTCCCGACCCTCCGGAAATTGACCATGACCGCGGCGCCCATCGCGAGGTGCCTCGGCGGATGGTGGGTCCCGACGAGCTTCCCGGCGGTGTCGGCCACGACGAAACCGTCCGCGTCGGCGACCACGATCCGATCCGCCATGAAGCCCTCGAGCGATTCGTAGCGGATCGCCGGGATCGGCTTTTCGCCCGTCCGCTCGTGGATCCGCGAATCGAGCATCGCGAAGGCGAGGTGGGGAATGTCGGACAGGAAGGCCTGGACCCCGGTCCAGGCCCGCTTCTCGGCGTAGTAGTCGCCCAGGATCGAGGTGTAGAGCTCGGCCTTCTTCGAGTCGCCCGAAAAGAGGAAGGAGCGGAAGAGATGCTCAGCCTGGAGCCGGACGAGGAGGAAGCTCGTGCCGGTCCCGACAAGGGACACGGCGAGCAGCACGGCGAGGAGTCGGGTTCTCAGCTTCATCGGCTACTCGATGAACTTGTAGCCGACGCCGCGAACCGTGCCGATGAAGCGGGGCGAATCGCTTTCGTCGCCGAGCGCCTTCCTGATGTTCTTGACATGGGCATCGATCGTCCTTTCATAGCCCTCGAAGCTCGAACCGGTGGAGCCCTCCAGGATCTGGAGCCGGCTGAACACCCGTCCCGGCTCTCGCATCAAAAGGGCGAGAATATCGAACTGGACGGCGGTCAGGGTCTTCACCTCGCCGTCGACCAGAACCCTCCGCTTGTCGAAATCGAGCTCGATCCCCCGGCCCAAGAGGCGCTCCCCGGCCTGGCCCGAGTTCCGTGGCGGAGACTCGGGCGCCCCGCCCCGGTCCGCCGGGGTCGGAACCCGACCGCCCGTCCCCCCCCTCGCCGAGCGGCGAAGCACGGCCCTCACCCGGGACACGAGTTCGCGGGGGCTGAAGGGCTTCACCACGTAGTCGTCTGCCCCGATCTCGAGGCCGACGATGCGGTCGGTCTCCTCGGCCTTCGCCGAGAGGAAGATGATCGGCGCGTCGGAAACCCGCCTGATCGAACGGGCGACCTCGAGGCCGTCGAGGCCGGGCATGTTGACGTCCAGGATGAGGCAGTCGGGGCTTTCCGTGCCGAAAAGGGCCAGGGCCTCCCTGCCGTCCGAGGCCGGAAGCGTCTCGAACCCGGCCGCCTCGAGGTAACTTGCGACCAGTCTCACGATCTTCGCCTCGTCATCGGCGATCAGCACCCGGAGGGAGGGTCCCGCCGTCACCGGGAATCCCCGTCGACGAGGTTGTTGAGCGCGCGATCGACGGGACCCCTCGAAACGTCGCAAATCCGCGCAATGTCCTTCGTGGCTATCTGCATCGCCGTCCTTACGGGATCTCATCCTCGTGGAACCGAGTATAGCACCATGGATGGAAACTAGTGAATCGCTCTTCCCGTTCGTGATTTCATGGTCGATCCTCTCATGGCCTAAGAACAAGTAACCACGAAAGTACGAAAACACGAAAAGATGCGAAAAAGAATTGAGGAAATAATCTTCCTAATATTTCCCCCTTTCTCTCCATTCGGGGCTTCGTGATTTCGTGGTCGATCCTCTCATGGCCTAAGAACAAGTAACCACGAAAGCGCGAAAACACGAAAAGATGCGAAAAAGGTTTTCCATTCGTGGGATAGAAGAGCTGACGGTCCTTGTCGTGGGAACAGCCCCGGTCCCGCAGGTTCGCGTCATATAATTATTGACAGATGCGGAGAAGCCGAATAGTATGTACTCAAGTACACATCGGAGTAACAGGGAACCGTCGTTGGTAACCAGGAAACAAGTTGCGGAAAAAGCCGGGGTTTCGGTCGCGGCGGTCTCTCGCGTGCTCAACAACTCGGGATACGTATCGCAGGCCAAGCGCGAGGCGGTGCTCACCGTCGTGAAGGAACTGGGCTACGAGCCCAACCCGATCGCCGTTTCGCTCAAAAGCAACCGGACCCACCAGCTCCTCTTCTATGTCAGGGACATCTCGAACAACTACTACATGGAAATGTACAAGGGGATGCTCGAGTACGCCGGCACCCACGGCTACATGTTCATCGTCTCGGGCGGCTTCAGCTACGACCAGATCAGGTCGCTGATGGTCGACGGGGTCCTCCTCCCCTCCCAGGACTTCACCTCGACGGAGTATGTCGGAAATCTCCACGTTCCCGTCGCCGCCGTCACCTACGGCGACGGAATCGACGACGGCATCGTCCACATCGAGGTGAATGTCGGAATGGCCATGGGTATCGCCATCCAGTACCTCCGCTCCATGGGACATACCCGCATCGCCTACCTATCGAAGAACCGGATCGACGACCGGGACCCACGCCAGAGGGCCTACAAGGAATCGATGTCGACCGTCTTTACGACCGACATCGATTCCTATATTTTCGGACCGACGACGTATCCGAAGGCCATAGACGAGGTTCAGCACTTCGACATCGGGATCGCGGCCGCCAAGGCCTACCTCGAAAGCGGCGTGCAGGTATCGGCGATCGCGTGCTTCAACGACGACATGGCGATGGGCCTCATCAGCTACCTCCAGACCCACGGTGTCATGGTTCCGCGGGATGTCTCGGTCATCGGTATAGACGGCCACCTCGGTTCGGCCTACACATCCCCCCCTCTGACGACGGTTTCCATCTCGCCCCGGGCCCACGGCATCGAATGCGCCCGAGTCCTGATCGGCCTGGTCGAGCGTCAGGCCGATATCGTTCCCCGGCCCGTCGAGATCAGGCTCATCGAACGGGAGAGCGTCAGGCGGGTATGATTGTTGCGTTCCATCGGCGATGTGTACTCGAGGACACATCGCCACAAAGGCATCGACTTGCCGCGTAGCGGCATTCAGGAATAACGGAAAGGAGAGAGAAATGAAAAAGAGACTTCTGTCACTCGTCGTCATGGTCTCCCTGATGGCAGCGCTGGGAACAACCGGCCTGGCCGCCCAGGGAACCAAGACGAAACTCGTCGTCGGCGGATGGCCGGCAGGGGACCAGGCCTTCAAGGCGATCATCCCCGCCTTCAATAAGCTTCATCCGGACGTCGAGGTCGTGCTGAATTTCATGCAGACCGCGGACCATCACCAGCAGCTCTCCACGGCCATAGCCGCGGGAACCGGAGCGCCCGACGTCGCGATGCTCGAGCAGGCGTGGGTCGGAAGGTACAAGGATGCAGGCGGTTTCGAGAACCTTCTCGACGCCCCCTACAACGCCGGCTCGATGAAGTCCGATTTCGTCGATTACAAGTGGCAGCTGGCGACCTCGGTCGACGGCAAGAAGCTCGTCGGCCTCGTCTGGGACATAGGCCCCGCGACCCTGTTCTATCGCCGCGACGTGTTCAAGAGCGCCGGGCTTCCCACCGAGCCCGCCGAGGTCGACAAGCTCCTGTCGACCTGGGACGGCGTTCTCAAGGCCGCCCAGGCGGTCTACCAGCCCGGGAAACGCTGGCTCCTGCCCAACGCCGCCTACCTCTACACCTGGAACTACATGAACCGCGACTTCTACAACGACAAGCTCGAGCTCGTCCTCGACAAGCCCGCCGCGGTCGAGGCCCTCAAGGCGGCCATCACGATGAGGAAGAACGGATGGGACGCCAAGCTCGACATGTGGTCGAACGAATCCAACGCCGGTCTCGGATCGGGCAACATCGCCTGCGTCGTCGCCGGGTGCTGGTACGGCGGATTCATCAAGGGCTGGATAGCTCCCAAGACCTCGGGCCTCTGGGGCGTCGCCAAGATCCCGGGCAGCATCTCCGAATCCAACTGGGGCGGATCCTACCTCGCCATTCCCTCCCAGGGAAAGAACAAGAAGCTCGCGTGGGAATTCGTGAAATTCGCCCTCGCCACCAAGGAATCCCAGAACACGATGTTCAAAGCCGTCGACTACTTCCCGGGCTACATCCCCGCGTGGAGCGACCCGATGTACAACGAGGGCGATCCCTTCTTCGCCGGAGAGAAGACGAGGGCCCTCTGGGTCGACATCTCGAAGAGGATCAAGCCGACCTTCGCGACCCTGATGGACTCGACCGTGGATGATTCCCTCCTCAACGTCATCAATACCGGATTGAACGAGAACAAGTCCGCGACGGAAATCATCGCCCAGGCGAAGAGCAAGCTCACGAACGACACCAGGGAAGACTTCGACAAGTATCAGGGCATCCTCAAAGCTGCCGGAAAGATCAAGTAGAAAACGGTAGACGACGGGTCCTTTCAGTCGGGCGGGCGGTCCATGCGGATCGCCCGCTTCTTCTGCATCCTTCGATACGTGGCAATGAGGCTTTTCCATGAGTAACGAATCTTCGGTCGCCGGAAAGGGACATCGACGCTCCGCTTCGGTCCTGTTCCGGGAAATCAAGAAAAACAGGGTCGCGTACGCGTACATCGCGCCCTTCTTCATCCTTTTCGCCGTCTTCGGGCTGTTCCCCATCCTTTCGGGCCTCGCCATCAGCTTTTTCAGCTGGGACGGAATCAGCGCCATGGTCTTCGTGGGGTTCCGCAACTACGCGCGGCTCCTGAGCGACAGCCTTTTCTGGAAGGCGCTTTTCAACACCGTCTACATCGGCATCCTCGCGCATATCTTCATCCTGCTGGGCGGACTCGTCCTCGCCTACATCCTGAATTCGAAACTCATCAAATTTCCCAATATTTTCAAGACCATCTACTTCCTTCCGATGGTGACGAGCTCCGTGGCGGTCGCCATCGTGTTCCAGGCCCTTTTCGGGCTCAATTCCGGGCTGATCAATTTCGGCCTCCAGGCTCTCGGCGTCGCGAGGGTGGACTGGTGGGGCGGCTCGGGCCAGTACGTCAAGACCGCGATCATCGTCATGTTCGCCTGGAAATGGATCGGCTGGAACATGGTCATCTACCTCGCCGGCATGCAGGGCATCAACGCCGACCTCTACGAGGCGGCGACGATCGACGGGGCGAACCATGTGCAGATCTTCTTCAGGATCACGATCCCGATCCTGAAGCCGATCATCCTGTTCACGATCATCCAGTCGACGATCGGCGCGATCAGCCTCTTCACCGAGCCCTTCGTCCTCACGAACCTGCAGGGGGGAACGGGCAACGAGGGCATGACGGTCATGATGTACCTCCTCAAGAAGGCCCCGTACGGCAACAACCAGTACGGACTCGCCTCGGCCTGCGCCTACCTCCTGTGCGCCATCATCATCATCGTCTCCTTCATCAACATGAAGGCCTTCGCCACCGACGACGAAAAAAAATCGGGGGGAAAATAGAATGACCAACCTCATCGTCGCGTTCGTCATCGTGCTCGCGGCAGTCCTCGTCCTGGCATTCCGGGCGCCGAGGCTCGGCAAATCGGTCGCGCTCTACGCAGTCCTCGCGATCGTGGCCGCCGTCATGCTCATCCCGTTCTACTGGATGTTCGTCCTCGCGACCCAGCCGACGAGCGCCATCTTCCAGAACCCGCCGCCGTTCTGGTTCGCCGACAACCTCGCGCAGAATTTCGCGAGCATGATGGCCTCGGTGAACATCCTCCTCTCCTTCACGAACAGCCTCATCGTGTCGGGCTCCTACACCTTCCTCGTCCTGCTCTTCTGCTCGATGGGAGGCTACGCCTTCGCCATGTACCGCTTCCCCGGCAGGAACAAGCTCTTCGGCATCCTCCTGGTGACGATGATGATTCCCTGGACAGCCGGCATCATTCCTTGGTTCTTCATGATGTCGAAGTTCGGGTGGATCAACAATTTCCTCGCCCTGATCGTCCCGGGATGCGCGAACGCCTTCGGGATATTCTGGATGAGGCAGTACTGCCAGAACAACGTGTCCTCATCCCTCGTCGACGCGGCGAGGATCGACGGCTGCAGCGAATGGCTGATATTCTTCCGCGTGATAGCGCCGATCCTCCTCCCGGCCTTCGCCGCCCTGGGAATCATGATGTTCGTCAATTCCTGGAACGACTTCATGCAGCCGATGCTGATTCTCCGGGACTCGAAGCTCCATACCCTGCCTCTCATGCTGAAATACATGCTCGGGGATCCGACCAGGGGAACGGACATGGGCTCGATGATGCTCGCCAACACCCTCGCCGTGCTTCCCATACTCGTCGCCTTCCTCGCGGCATCGAAGTATTTCATGTCGGGACTGACGGCGGGAGCCATCAAGGAATAGCCTCACGGGGGCCGAAGGCCTTGAGCCCTCGGCTCCCCGAAGCCAGCGGGCCCCGTCCCGCGCAACCACAGAAGGAACAACATGCTGAAGATATTCGAAGGTTTCCACCGCGAAAGCGACTACCAGAACCAGTACGTAACCCAGATCAACCGCGCGCCCTCCCATTCCCGGTGGGAGGCCTACGAGAGCCTCGACCAGGCGAAGGCCCGAACGGGCTCGAAGTACGTGATGAGCCTCGACGGCAAGTGGGACTTCCTCTTCGCCGAATCCCCCGAAGGCCTGCCCGCCGATTTCATGGCGCCGGCCGCGAAGGCCGCGTGGAAGCCGATAGCCGTTCCGGGAAACTGGGAACTCCAGGGCTGGGGCAAACCGGTCTACCTCAACACCCTCTATCCGTTCAAGGATTCCCCCGGCGGGAGGGAGCTGATCGAGCCGAGCCTGAAGAAGACATCCGACATCTACAAGCGCTACAACCCTCCCTTCGTGCCGACGGAGAACGCCTGCGGCGTCTACCGCAGAAGGTTTTCGCTGCCAACAAGCTTCGAGGAACGCCCGACCTTCATCGAATTCGGCGGGGTCGAATCCGCCTACTACCTCTGGATCAACGGCAGGCCCGTCGGCTACTCGCAGGACTCGAAGCTCGCCTCAGGGTTCGAGATCACCGGCTATCTCGTTCCGGGAGAGAACACGGTCACCGTCGCCGTCCTCCGGTTCAGCGACGGAAGCTGGCTCGAGGACCAGGACTACTTCCACCTCTCGGGCATCTTCCGCTCGGTCAGGCTGGTCGCGAAGCCGCGGCTCAGAATCCAGGACTTCAAGGTCGACGCCGAGCCCGACGGGACGGGAGGCGGGAGGGTCCGCGCGCGGTGCTTCGTCAACCGCGCCGAGGGCTTCGCCGACTGCCGGGTCCGCCTCAGACTCTTCGACGCCGCCGGAGCCCTCCTCGCCCAGGCGGAGAAACCCTTCGCGACCGCGACGCCGATCTTCGGCATGGGATCGGGACGGGATTACCGGGGGATGCGCCCGATCTCGGGCTCGGCTGGCTTCGAGCTGAAGGTGGAAAACGTCCTCCCCTGGGACTTCGACAGGCCCAGGCTCTACACGGCCGTCTTCTCCCTCGTCGACCCGAACGGGAACGAGTGCGATTTCGAGGGCTGCCGGGTCGGCTTCAGGAAGATCCTCATCGAGAACAACGTCATCACGCTGAACGGGAAGCGTGTCGTCTTCAGGGGGGTGAACCGCCACGAGCACGGCTGGCCCACCGGACGGGTCGTCAGCCGGGAGCGCATGATCGAGGAAATCATCCTGATGAAGCGCCTCAACTTCAACGCCGTGAGGACCTGCCACTACCCCGATTCCCCCGTGTGGTACGACCTCTGCGACGAGTACGGGCTCATGATCGTCTGCGAAACGAACCTCGAGACCCACGGGCTCGCCGGCACGATCACGAACGATCCGGAATGGGCCGAGGCCATGCTCGAGCGGGCGAGGCGCATGGTCCTCACCCACAAGAACCATCCCTCGATCGTTTCCTGGTCGCTCGGCAACGAGTCGGGCTACGGGCCTGGCCACGCCTCGATGGCCAACTGGATCAGGGAGTACGACGGGACGAGGCTCGTCCAGTACGAGAACAACGATCCCGGTTCCATCGCGAGCGACATCAAGTGCACGATGTACCCGCCCCGGAGGATCCTCGATTCGATGATCGCGGACAACCGGGACAGGCGCCCCATCGTGATGGTCGAGTACGCCTACCAGATCTCGAACGCCACCGGGCATTTCGAGCAGTTCAACCAGCTTGCCGAGAAGTATGAAATTTTCCAGGGCGGCTTCGTCTGGGACTGGCAGGACAAATGCCTTCCCGCCCGGGATAAAAACGGCGCCGAGTTCTTCGGCTTCGGCGGGGATTTCGGGGAGGACCTGGTGGACTGGGTCTGCCCGGAGTTCATGTGCGCGAACGGGGTCGTCCTTCCCGACCTGACGCCCAAGCCCTGCGCGTGGGAGATCAAACAGGGCCAGGCTCCCTTCATCGTGGAATTGGTCAACCGCAGGAACGGCTGCTTCCTCCTGAAGAACCGGAGCCAGGGGATCGGCTTCGACCAGATCTCGGTCGAGGCCGAGTACCTGGTCGAGGGCGTGAGGATCGAGCGCAGGGAAATCGCGCTGCCGGATCCGGCGCTTCTCGACGCCGACGAAGCCGCCGCCCTCATGAGGGAAGAGGGGATGCCCGAAGGCCTCGTCCCCCCGGTCCGGCTTTCCGAAGGCGACCTGCCCTTCACGGTCGACCTCGCGAAACTCATCCAGGCTCCCCACGAGGCCTACCTGACCCTCAAGGTCAGGACGGCCGTCGACTTTCCCTGGGCGCCGAAGGGCCACGAGATCGCCAGCTACCAGTTCGAGATCAGGGGGCGTTCGCCGATCCGGCCGAAGGCCGCGCCGAAGGAAAAGCTCTCGCTCGAGAAAAAGGGCGACATCATCCTCGTCAGAGGCGAGGGTTTCGAGGCGGAATTCGATTGCCGGAAAAACCTCCTCGGCGGCTACCGGAAGAACGGCGTTCACTACATCATCGAGGGCGGGAACGAGCGCTTCACGCGGGGACGTTCGGGCCTCCACCTGGAAGAGAAATGGTGGGGAGAATCGAACGGGCTCTGGGCCGAGGTGATGCCGGGGAAACTGGAGCGCCGGGCGGTTCGTTCCGCCTCGAGCCTCGCCGACGGCGTCGCCCGGGTCGAGTTCGAAAACGAGATAGAGGGAAAGGCCGGCATGATCCGTTCGAGGCTTACCTACACGGTCTACGGCGACGGGGAGGTCGAGGTCGAGGCTCTGGCCGACATCGACTCGGCCTTCGTCCACGTCCCCCGGGTCGGACTCGATTTCACGATCGCCGAGGGCTTCGAACGCTTGAGCTGGTACGGCCGGGGTCCCGGGGAGAGCTACTGCGACCGGAAGCTTTCGGCCCCCGTCGGAAGCTACGTCTCGACCGTCGAGGCGACCCACTTCCCCTTCGTGCCGGTGAGCCACAACGGAAGCCACTCGGACACGAGGCGGTTCGCCCTCGAGAGCCCGAGCGGCGGGAAGCTGATCGTCTCCGGCGCGCCCTTCTCCTTCGACGCCCACCACAACACGGTGGAGGACTACTGGAAGGCCCGCCACGAGCACGAGCTTGTCAGACGAAAGGAAATCTACCTCACCATCGACGGGGCGATGGCGGGCATCGGCGGGGACATGTTCTGGTCCACCGAGCTGGACGAGGCGCACAAGGTGAGGGCGGGCCAGCACCGATTCGGTTTCAGGATGAGGTTCGAGTAGGAGATTTCCGGGGAACCGGCGATGGCCGAAAGATTGCCGCCGGTTCCACCTTCACCACCTCACTTCAGGAAATCCCGGTGATTTCGTACCCGGCGTCGGCCACCGCCGCCTTCATCAAACCCTCGTCGAGGACGGCTCCGCTCACCGTCGCCGAGTTGCCCTTGAGGTCGACCTTCACGCTCTCCACCCCCGGCACGCCCTCGAGTGCCTCGGTCACGTGGTGGACGCAATGCTCGCAGCTCATCCCCTCGATATCGATCTTCTTCGTCATTCGATTGCCTCCATGAAAGATCCGTACGGTCAGGGCCGCCGCGAAGGGACGGCCCGAAATGATCAACAACCCCGGAGCAGAGCTCCGAAGCTGTTGGAACTTCGAGGTATAAACCCGCCTGCGAATCACCCCCTGGCATAGGGCTTGAAGCGCTTCAGCCTGAGGGCGTTCGTGAGCACGGACACCGAGCTCAGGGACATCGCGGCGGCGGCCAGGATCGGATTCAGGAGCGGTCCGCCGAAGGCGTAGAGCACACCCGCGGCGACCGGGATCCCGAGCACGTTGTAGCCGAAGGCCCAGAACAGGTTCTGCCTGATGTTGCCGATCACGCTCTTCGAGAGCTTGATCGCGGTCGGGACGTCCATCAGGTCGCTCCGCATGAGGACGATGTCGGCGCTTTCCATGGCGATGTCCGTGCCCGAGCCGATCGCGATGCCGACGTC
>DBTK01000107.1:11832-24254 GCA_002307015.1 Spirochaetaceae bacterium UBA1318 | reverse complement strand
GCCGGGGCGTCGTTGATCCCGTCCCCGACCATGGCGACCCGCCTCCCCTCGGCCTGGAGCTTCTTCACCTCGGCGGCCTTGTCCTGGGGGAGGACCTCGGCGAGCACCCGGTCGATCCCGACCTGGGCGGCGATCGCGAGGGCCGTCTTCCGCGAGTCCCCCGTGATCATCGCGACCTCGATCCCCAGCTTGTGGAGCTGGGCGATGGCCGCCGCGCTCGAGTCCTTCACCACGTCGGCGACGGCGATGATGCCGGCGAGGACCCCGTCCCGGGCGACGAACATCGGGGTCTTCCCCTCCCCGGCGAGGCGGTCGATCTCGGCGGTTCCAGGAATGGCGATCCCCGATTCCTCCATCAGCTTGAGGTTTCCGAGGAGCACCGTCCGGCCGTCGACGACGGCCTCGATGCCGCGGCCGGGGATGGCCCTGAAGGAGGAGGCCGCCGCATTCGTCGCCGCGGCGGTTCCCGCGGATCCCGATCCGGCCTGGCCGGGCCCGGCCGTTCCACCCGGGCCCTTGTTCGAGGCCTCGGCAGCCGCCCTCACGATGGCTTCGCCGAGGGGATGCTCCGACCCCCTCTCGGCCGAGGCGGCGAGCAGGAGGAGGGAGCTGCGGTCGAAGGGCGCCTGGGGCAGGACGTCGGTCACCGCCGGCTCTCCCTTCGTGATGGTCCCGGTCTTGTCGAATACGATCGTGTCGATCCGGTGGGCCGTCTCGAGGGCCTCCCCCGACTTGAAGAGGACGCCGTTCTCCGCTCCCCTCCCCGTCCCGACCATGATGGCCGTGGGCGTCGCAAGCCCGAGGGCGCAGGGACAGGCGATCACGAGGACGGCGATGAAGATCGAGAGGGCGAAGACGGGCGTCTGGCCGGCGACGAGCCAGGCGACGGCCGCCACGAGGGCGACGGCGAAGACCGCGGGCACGAAGTAGCCCGAGACGATGTCCGCCATCTTCGCGATCGGCGCCTTGGAGCCCTGGGCGTCCTCGACGAGGCGGATGATCTGGGAGAGGACCGTGTCGGCCCCGACCTTCGTCACGCGGAAGGTGATGGCGCCGTTTTTGTTCATGCTCGCGCCGATCAGGGAATCGCCCGGCCCCTTTTCGACCGGCAAGCTCTCGCCGGTCAGCATGGACTCGTCGACCGCCGTCGTGCCGGAAACGATCGTGCCGTCGACCGGGATCTTTTCGCCAGGCCTGACGAGGACCATGTCCCCCGCCTCGACCTCGTCGATCGGGATCTCGATCTCCCTGCCGTCATGGACGACGGTCGCGGTCTTGGGCTGGAGGCCCATGAGTTTCTTGATCGATTCGGAGGTCCGGCCCTTCGACACCGCCTCGAGGGATTTCCCGAGCAGGATCAGGGTGATGATGATACCGGCCGTCTCGAAGTAGAGGTTGCCGACCGCCCCGGAATCCCCCGACCAGATCCGGGCGACCGAGTAGAGGCTGTAGAGGACGGCGGCCGAGGTTCCCATCGTGATGAGGGAATCCATGTTCGGGCCACCCTTGAGGATGGCCCTGAACCCGACGACGTAGAAGCGGTAACCCGCGGCCAGAACCGGGATCACCAGGGCGATCTCGAGGAGGGCGTAGCGCAGCGGGTAGTTCATCGCGTTGATCGCCCCGGGAAGGGGCCAACCGAGCATGGCGCCCATCGCGATGTAAAGGAGGGGAAGGGCGAAGGCAGCCGAGACGACGAACTTGGTCCAGAGGATCCGTATCTCCCTCTCCTTGGCCTTCTTGTGCTCGTCGACGTTCGCCCCCGATTCGATGGCGAGCGGGGTGTAGCCGGCCTTGACGATAGCCTGCTTGATTTCGGAAAGCCTGGTCTTTTCGGGATCCCAGGACACCGAGGCCTTTTCCGTCGCGAAGTTGACGGCGACCGACCTCACCCCCGGGACCTTCCCCACGCCCCGCTCGATGGCCTTGGCGCAGGCAGTGCAGGTCATGCCGCCGACCGGGATCGTCGCCTGCCTGTCGCGGACGACATCTCTCGCCTCGTACCCGGCCTTCGCGATGGCCGCCTTGATCGCGTCGATAGACACCTCGCCATCTTCGTACTCGACGGAGAGCCGCTCCGTGGCGAAGTTGACGTTCGCCTTCGCGACGCCGCTCAGTTTCTTGACCGCCCGCTCAGAGGCCTGGGCGCAGGCCGTGCAGCTCATTCCGCCTATTTCGAGCGTTTCCGCTTTGATCATCGTTCCTCCGGATCATCGAGCGCCGTCCCGTGCGAGGCACGGCACCATCTAGAATATACTGAAAGATCTATATTCAGGTCCATTAACCGTCGTCCATACGCAATCTTCATACCACGAACGGTGATCATTGGGAGCAGCATCCCCCGCCGCCGGCCGCCGGCTTGTAGGCCGCTATTTCCCGTTTCACCTTGGAAAGATCCACCTTCGAAAGATCGTCGACGACCTTGAAATAGCCGTGGAGCATGTTCATCGAGCACCGGATCGTGAAATCCCTCGAAATCTCGAGCGACGGCGTCTCGAGCTGGCCGGCCCCCAGATTGAGCTGGCCGCCGTACTCGGGAAAGACGACGACCGAGTTGCAGGAGTTGAGCTGGGCCGGCTCGAACCGGATCCTCGCCTTCACCCCCTTCTGAAGCACGACGGCGGCGGGGGAATAGCCCTGGTTCGTCACCTTGATCGTAACCTCCTGGACCCCGGCCTTCATCACGGCGAGGCGGATATCGTCGGTCGGTATCCTGCCGTTCGCGAAGCCGGGGGCGAGGGCCGCGCTCGAGCAGCAGCCTCCCCCGCTGGGAGGGGATGAGGCGAGATTGCCGGCCCCCTGAGCCCCGGCTGCGCTCGTGCCGGTACCGTCGGCGTTCTGGCCGCTGCCGGCCTCCAGCGCGTCCTTGGCGGACAGCGCCCCCGCCGAATCGCCGGCCCGGCCCGCGCTCGAGGCCGCGGTCCCGCCGACGGCGCCGAGGTCGGGAACGACACTGATCCGGCTCGTGATCATGCCCATCCAGCAGGTGTAGGTGATCGGGCCGTCCCGGTCGGGGGTGAACTCGATTAGGTTGTCCCCGGGCCGGAGGGTTTTCCGTACGCCGTAGGCCGGAACGGTGAGGGTGCCGTTGCATCCGGTGATGTCCTCCGCCCTCGCCTTGACGTTCCATTTGACCGGCACTCCCTTCTGGACCGTGAACGGGGTGTAGCCCCGGGCGAGGTCGGTCGTCACGTACTGGACGCCGCCGTCGAGCCTCGCGAGGTTGATCCCGCCGGCCCGGGTGCCGGAAGCGAGGGTCTGGCCGGACCCCGGCAGCCTCAGGGCGGCCATCGAGGGCAGGGCGAGGCCAGAAAGGTCGGCGGCCCGGCCCATCATCACGATGCCGAGGAACATGACGAGGATGCTCGAGGCCTTCACCATGCCCGCCGCGAATTTCCTCGTCATCAGGGCGCTCAGGAAGCCGAAGGAGGCCATGAGGGGAACCGTCCCGAGGCTGAACAGGAACATGGCGAGGGCCCCGGTCAGGGCGCTTCCCGTCCCGAGGGCGTAGAGCTGCATCGTCTGGAGGGGGCCGCAGGGCATCAGGCCGTTGAGGAGGCCGACAACGAAGGGACCGCGGGGGCTTTTCCTCCCCTCGAGTGACCTTCCGAGAAAACCGAGCCTCGGCAGCCGTATCACCGAAAGCCAGGGAAAGATCCCGAGCATCTTGAGCCCAAGGGCGACCATGAAGAGCCCGGCGAAGGCCGAAAGCATCGCCTTGCCGACGGGCGAAAAGCTGAAGACCGAACCGACAGCCCCGACGAGGCCGCCGATGATCGTGTAGGAAACGACCCGGCCGCCGTTGTAGAGGAGGCCGGGCAGGAGCCGGTCGAGGGTGGCTGGGCCACGCTTCGATCCGGAAACCTCGGCCGCGGCGACGGCATGGGCGCCGTCCGCCTCGGGCTTTCCGCCATCGAGTCCCCCGGTTTCGCGGCCCGCGGCCTTTCCGACGCTCTGGGAGATGCTGATGCCCCCGCACATCGCGACGCAGTGGAGGGAGGTGAGGAGGCCCGCGACGAAGAGCATGCCGAGGCTCAGGGAACTGTCGATCCTCGGCAGGAAGGCGAAGCCGCCTGAGGCGCTCACCAGGAGGTAGAGGGCGATGAGAACGACGCCGATGCCGATCGCCCCGTAGCCCTTCGACCCGGCCGACCCGACCGTGTAGCCCGCTCCCTCGATCGAAGCCTTGAAGGCGCTGGAGTCCACGAGCTCGGGATCGAAAACCACGTCGACCCTTCCCGCGGCCATCGAGGCCTTCGCGCTCTCGACCCCCGGGAGTTTCCCCAATGCCGTCTCGATCCTGCGCTCGCAGGAAGCGCAGGTCATGCCGGCGACGCGCAGCGTCACCCGTTCGGTTTTCTTCATCCACTCCTCCGGATTCGGTTTCAGGTATCTCTCGAACAAACCATAACCGATCTCTGTGAACGGTTTGTGAACGGCGGATGGAGTTTCGATGGATGAAAAAAGGATCGAGCCGGCAAGAGTCTCGGATTGGGGAATCCTGAGTAGCGGAACGTCAAGCCTTGAAACCGGTATGGTTTATTTGTACCAAAGCTTCATAACACAAAAAAAGGGCCGTCCCGAGGGACGGCCCGATGGAGCATTCAGCGCCGGTCGGCTCATGCCCGGGCCGGCGCTTTTCGACCGGAAGTCCGGTCGGCTTGGCTATTTGTAGGGATTCTCTCCGTCGTAGGGCATGGAAGCCGGGCGGTTCCAGGCGATGTCGGTCACGCCGAGGAGCTTGAAGATGTCGAACAGGGCCTTCCCGGCATGGTCGAAGGCGATCGCGGCATGGTGCGGGTAGTGCTTGCCGACGAGGACGTAGCGGTAGAACCGCCCCATCTCCTGGACGGCGAAGACGCCGATCGAACCGAAGGACTTCGGGTCGAGGTCGAGGACCTCGCCCTCGGCGACGTAGGCGCGAAGGCTCGTGTCGGCCCAGCTCTGGAGCCGGAACACGGTGACCTTGCCGGTCCTGATCTTGCCTTCGAGGGTTCCGCGGGTGATGTTCGGCTCGCCCTTGGGCTCGAGGGAACGCTTCATGATGAGCTGGTAGCTCATGCTCGGGGAATCCATGCAGCAGCTCGCCGTGTTTCCGCAGTGGAAGCCCATGAAAAGGTCGTGGGGCTTGTAGCTGCCGACGACCTTCTTGTTCGCCTCGACCATGTCGTAGGGCACGGTGTTGTTGATGTCCAGGAGGGTCGCGGGCATCTCGGTCGCGCAGGTGGCGATGTACTCGCTCAAGGCGCCGTAGATGTCGGTTTCGCAGGCGACGGGAATTCCGCGCGTCGCGAGGCGGCTGTTGACGTAGCAGGGCACGAAGCCGAACGAGGTCTGGAAGGCCGGCCAGCACTTGTTCGCGAAGATCGCGTACTCGCTCGCGCCGAGGTTCTTCTCCATCCAGGTGGTGAGGGCGAGTTCGTACTGGGCGAGCTTGGGCAGGATCCCGGGGTACTTGTTGCCGGTCCCGAGTTCCTTCTCCATGTCCTTCTGGATCGCGGCGATGCGGGGATCGCCGGTGAGCTTGTTGAAATGCTCGAAGAGGTCGAGCTCGGAGTTCTCCTGGATCTCGACGCCGAGGTCGAACAGGGCCTTGATCGGGGCGTTGCAGGCGAGGAAGTCGAAGGGACGGGGGCCGAAACTGAAGATCTTGAGCTTCGAAAGCCCGATGAGGGCGCGGGCCACGGGAACGAAGTCCGCGATCATCTTCGCGACTTCATCGGCGGTGCCGACGGGATATTCGGGAATGTAGGCCTTGAGGTTCCTGAGGCCGATGTTGTAGCTCGCGTTCAGCATGCCGCAGTAGGCGTCGCCCCGTCCGTTGATGAGGTCATCCTTGGACTCCTCGGCGGCGGCGGCGAACATGACCGGAAGCCCGGCCTTCTGGGCGAGCATGGTCTCCGGGCCCTCGGGACCGAAGTTGCCCAGGTACACGAGGAGGGCGTTCGCCCCGGAGGACTTGAGTTCCTCGAGGGCCTTGATCACGTCCTTCTCGTTCTCGACCGTCGCCTTGATCTCGACGACGGGAAGGTTCAGTTTCTTGCAGGCCTCGACCACCTTGCCGCGGCGCTTCTGCGAGAGTTCGATGGGAAAGCAATCGCGGCTGACCGCGACGATTCCGAGTTTCACGACCGGTACGTTCGTCATATTCATCTCCTTATGCTACTTCTGCCCGTAATATGCGTTCGGGCCATGCTTCCGTTCGTAGTGCTTCCGGATCAGGGAGTCGGGCAGTTTCGCCGACCAGGGGTCGATCGTATGGGTGATAAAGGCCATGTGCGCGATCTCCTCGAGGACGGCCGCGTTGTAGACGGCCTTCTCCGGGGTCGAGCCCCAGGTGAAGGGCCCGTGCCCCGCGACGAGGATCATCTGGACCTCGGCCGGATCGAGGCCCTTCATGGCGGCCAGGATCTGGTTTCCCGTCTCCTCCTCGTAGTCCCGCTCGACGGCCTCGTCGCTCATCACGGCCGTGCAGGGCACGTCCCCCGCGACGTGGTCGGCATGGGTCGTGCCGTAGATCGGTATGGGCCGCCTGGTCTGGGCCCATGAGGTCGCGAAGGTCGAGTGGGTGTGGACGATGCCGCCGAGGCCCTTGAAGTTCCGGTAGAGGACGACGTGGGTCTTCGTATCGGAGGATGGCCTCATCTTTCCCTCGACGATTTTATTATCGAGGTCGACCACGACGATGTCGTCGGCGGTGAGGGCGTCGTAGGAAACCCCGCTCGGCTTGATGGCGAACACCCCGGCCTTGGGGTCGAAGGCCGACACGTTCCCGAAGGTATAGATGGCGAGGTTCCGCTTGGGAATCTCCATGTTGGCCCGGTAGGCCCTTTCCTTCAATTCATCGTACTTGCTCATTTCGTCAGTTCCTTTTCAACAAAGCCGCCGAGGGCGAGGTACTTCGCGTAGATCGCGTCGTAGGCCTTGGCGGATTTCGGGTCGGGCTTGTAGGTCTTCTCGAATCCCGCGGAGAGGGCCTTCTCGGCCGCCTCGACCGAGGGATAGAGGCCGGCCGCCGTCGCCGCGAACATCGCGCCGCCGAGGGCGCAGGACTGGTCGCTCGCCGAAACCTTGATGTCCATGTTGAGGACGTCGGCGACGGTCTGCATCACGAGCTCGCTCTTCCTGGCGACACCGCCGATGGCGATGATGGCCTCGATCCTCACCCCTTCCCTCCTGAACCGCTCGACGATGGCGCGAGACCCGAAGGCCGTCGCCTCGACGAGGGCCCTGTAGATCCTGGGCGCGTCCGTTCCGAGGCTGATCCCGCTGATCGCGCCCTTGAGGAGCTGGTTCGCGTCCGGGGTCCTCCTTCCGTTCATCCAATCCAGGGCGAGGACACCCGTCTCCTCGATCGGCAGCTTCCGGGCGGCCTTCTCGAGCTCCGGAATGAGGCGGTCGGAAACCGAGGCCCTCAGTTTTTCCACGGTCGCCGCGTCGAGTCCCGCCGTGGCGGCGAGGTTCTCGATCGGCCAGAGGAGGAGCTTCTTGAACCATGCGTAGACGTCGCCGAAGGCGGACTGCCCCGCCTCGAAGCCGACGTAGCCCGGCACGACCGAGCCGTCGACCTGGCCGCATATCCCCTTCACGAGGAGCTTGCCGATCTCGGCCTTGGGGGCGACGAGGATGTCGCAGGTGCTCGTGCCCATGACCTTCACCAGGTTGTAGGGCTTGATGTCCCCGCCGAGGGCGCCGATATGGCAGTCGAAGGCCCCGCCGCAGACGACGGCCGTCGCCGGGATGCCCAGGCGTTTGGCCCATTCGGCCGAGACGGTTCCGACGGGAACCTCGGCGGTCCAGGTCTCGGTCCCGAGGGTATCGCGAAGCTCGGCGAGCCGGGGATGGAGTTTCGCGAAGAATTCCGCGGGCGGGTAGCCGCCGAAATCGGCGTGCCACATGGCCTTGTGGCCCATGGCGCAGCGGCTCCGCTTGACCTTCGTGACGTCGTCGGAACCGGTCAGCAGGGCCGGGATCCAGTCGGCGTGCTCCATCAGGGAGTAGGCGGCCTTGGCCACCTTCGGGTCTTCCTTCACCGTATGCAGGGCCTTGGACCAGAACCACTCTGAGGAGTAGATGCCGCCCTCGAACCTCGTGAAGTCCTCCCCGCCCCAGGTCCTGGCGAGCTCGTTGATCGTCTCCGCCTCCCGGACGGCCGTATGGTCCTTCCAGAGGATGAACATGGCGTTCGGGTTTTCGGCGAACTCGGGAAGGAGGGCGAGGGGCGTTCCCTTGCGGTCGACGAACACCGGGGTCGAGCCGGTGGTATCGACGGCGATGCCGCGAATCTTCGAGGCCACCGAGGGACCGGCCGCGGCAAGGGCCTCGACGATCGAGGCCTCGAGGCTCTCGACATAGTCGAGGGGATGCTGGCGGAAGCGGTTGCTCGTGGGATCGCAGTAGAGCCCCTTCGCCCACCTCGGATAGTACTTGACCGAAACCCCGACCTCTTTGCCGGTGCTCGCGTCGATGGCGACTGTCCTTACCGAATCAGTGCCGAAATCCACGCCGAGTACGAAATTATCTGACATTCATGGCCTCCTTGGCGCCCGGGCCGACCCGGGAACGACGCTCATATTGATACCTGCGTCCCATTTGCGGACGCAGTATTCCTAGACATTGACCGATCCGGCCTCGACGGTTCCGTAGAAGGGAATGGTCGAGGGGATGGCCGATGCCTGAAGGTTTTCCTTGAAAAAAACGTCGAGCGGCATCTGTATCTCAGCCTCGCAGGACTGGGCGAGCACGACGGATCGGTAGAGCTGGTTGATCCCGAGATAGCCCTGGTATTCCGGACGCTGGGAGACGAGGCAGTCGATGTAGCCGTCCCGAAGATTCCTGATGTTCTCGGGAACCAGGTCGTAGCCTACCAGGGCCGTCCTTTCCTTGATGCCGTGGAGCCTCAGGTACTCGGCCACGGTATGGCCCGAGGCGTTCGAAACGAAAATTCCCGCGATATCGGGATACTGCCTGAAAAGCCGGTCGAGGAAGGAGGAACAGGTATCGACCTTCTCGATGTCGAAGCACTCCGAAATGGACACGACGCTCTTGCCCCGGTTGAAAAAGGAGCGGAATCCCTCGATCCGCCTTCTGATATGGAGATCCTCTTCATGGGTGGCGATGGCGCAGATCGTACCGGTTTTCCTCGCCATGAGCGACATCAACCTGCCGGCGAGGACTCCGGAGCTGAAGGCGTCCTGGCCAATCGCGGTAAGCGGCCTGGCCCCGTCGACCCGTCCGTCGAAAAAGACGTAGGGTATTCCGGCGGGAAGCCGGTTGAGGAAGTCCAGGGTAGCGCCGGGCAGTACGGGGGCGATCAGCAGCCCGTCGCCCGGTTCCCGGGCCAGGATATCGGTCAGGGAATCGTAGGCCGGCCGATCGTTCCGGTCGAATTCCACGATGCGGACATCGACGTTGAAGGGAGAGAGCTCGGAAGCCGCCTTGCGGATGCCGGACATCGCGAGAACCCAGAAGCCTGAATCCTGAGTCCCGCCCGGCATGACGACGGTGAAGGCGTAGCGTTTGTTGAGTGAAAGGTGGCGGGCCATCATGTTCGGCTGGTAACCGAGCTTCCGCACGATGGCCTGGATCCTGTCCTTCGTCTCCGGAGATACCTCTCCCCGATCGTGCAGGACACGGTCCACCGTTCCGATCGATACCCCTGCCAGCCTTGCGATTTCCTTGACGGTCACATTCCCCTCGACCATGTCGATTTCGACGATCTCCGTTATCGTACACGGAAACCGTACAATAGCACGCGATTGGATGACTGTCAAATAAATTGTTAGTTCCTCGAAGCTTGTTGGCAATGACACCGAGTCGACCAAGATCGTGATGTTATTCGGAAAGTATTGGAAACCGCAGGAATCGGGCTTCACGGAACGCTATTCTATACTGCCTAACTCCGTAACATCTTTGCTGACAAGCGTAAGGCCGGCGATGCGATCCCCGTCGCGAATAGCTCCAATAATCGTTTCCCAAACATGCTCACTTCGCCCGGAAACAACATGTTCGCTAGCTCGGTAGCTTCGTACAATACCATCGGTAAAAACACCATCGATCGCCTCCCGGACAGCTGGTAGACTCCTTTCATCGATAATGTCGTAGATGCTCATTCCGTAAGCACCGCTATAGCCCTTCCCTTTGCTTAGTGGTCGATTGATCCAGGTAATCCTTCGGTCCAGATCAAGAGAGAAGATGATATACGGAGCGGCCTGAGCAATAGTTTCCCAACGCATTTCATTGATTGATAGTTGTCGGATCGCGGATGAGAGATCGATGGCCATCTGGATGGAGGTAAGAAGCACGACGGGACCGGTCCCCTTTACTATATAGCCATAGCCTCCCGCATCTTTGGTTTTTGCGATTACCTCGGGTTCAACATGCGAAGAAAGGAAAATAACGGGCGGACCTCTATTCGCCAGAATCTGCCTTGCCGCATCGCCTCCATCAATGCCTTCGCCCAGATTGACATCCATTAGAATCAGGTCAAACGAACCAGCAGACGCCATCGCTACGGCATCCTCTCCCCTGGCGGCAACCTGAACCTCGATTCCCGCGCCTGATAGCATTCTTGATTCATTGAGAGCGATTATTGCTTCATCCTCGACGAGAAGGATTCTTGTTTTCTGCGCCATAAAGTAAACCTTAATTGAATAAAACCGCAAAGTAAATAGCCGATATGAGCAGACGCTATTTCACCTGCGCGTAATCATTCGCATGGAAGCTTTGTTCGGTGAAGGCTTTTCCGCAGACGGTGCAACGGAATCGGGGAACATTCCGGACGAAAGGATTAGTCGACAGGAGGAGTATCCACGGAATGGGGTTTGAATGGCTTCATGCTTCCAGGCCACGCTTCGTTTCCTCTTTTCTTCAAACCAACAAGCTTCGAGGAACTATAGCGGGCTACAGTGTTCAGGGCGTAATCCCCGCTCGCCCTCTGTCGCTTCCGTAGCCCTCCCGTTACTTCCCTACGTTCCCGTAGGGAAGTAACGGGAGGCGATGAGCCTAACCGGACCCAACCGCTTCGAGGTAGAAATCTAATTCCTTCCTGTTGATATAAATGGAATGACTATGGAATCGCAAGGAGGAAATTGGCATGATTCCTGCTTTAATACACATGAAGACGATTCCATCCTTCCGTGACGGCTGCCTGGGCCGACACGGAACGGAATCGGCGGCGCGAGCGGCTTTCGGCGGCGGTCCCCAACCGTCTCTCGCCGATCGACGCGTCCGAAAGGGGGAACGGGATCCGACGAAGGCGCGCGCTGCAAAAGCAAAGCGGCGCCCGCGGGCCCTCCCCGATAACGGAAAAGCGCGGGGATACAGGGCCGCGAGGTTCCTGAGAGAACGATCCTGAGGGGGGCGGAATAGCCTGCCGCCCCCTTATTCCCTTCCCATTAATACGATACACTCCTGCAACCATGAACACCTACCTCGCCTCCTGCGCACTCGGTCTCGAGAAAGTCCTCGCGAACGAACTGCGCGCCCTCGATTTCAAGATCGTCAAGAACGAACGGGGCAGACTCTTTTTCACGGGCGCCGAGCCTTCGGCCCCCTACCGCGCGAATCTCTGGCTCAGGACGGCCGAGCGCGTCCTTCTTCTCGCCGCGGACTTCCATGCCCCCGAATTCGGGGCCCTTTTCGACGGGGTCGCGGCCGTTCCCTGGGAGGATTATCTCAAGCCGACCGCCAGGATCGTCATCGATACGGTGAGGACCCACGGTTCGGCACTGACCTCGATCCCGACCATTCAGTCCGTCGTCCAGAAAGCGGTGTCGGAGCGCCTGTGCAAGAAGGCGGGTCTTGTGCGTCTGCCGGATACCGGCGAACGGGCGGCGATCCGCGTCTACCTCGAGAATGATCGGGCAGAGATCTGTCTCGACCTATCGGCCGAATCCCTCCACAAGCGGGGCTACCGGAAGGATGCGGGCGAAGCACCCCTCAAGGAAACGATAGCGGCGGGCATCATCCTCTTCTCCGGCTGGAGACGCAAGTTTCCGCTCATCGACCCCTTCTGCGGATCGGGAACGATTCCGATCGAGGCGGCGCTCTACGCGCTCGACGTCGCGCCGGGAATAGGGCGGAAGTTCGCGGTGGAGAACATGGTGTTCCACGACGCCAAGGCGGAAGCCGATGTGCGGGAAGCGGCGAAGGCCGCGGTGAGGACCGATTGCCGGATCCGCATCGCGGGAAGCGACATCGACCCGAATGCCATCGAAATGGCCGAACGAAACCTCGCCTCGGCATTCCAGACGGCGGGGATTTCCCCGGCAGACGCCAAGGGCTTCGTCAAATTCTCGATAAAACCGATGGAAACCCTCGCCGCCGAGGACGAGGAGCCGGGATTCATCATCGCCAACCCGCCCTACGGCGAGAGGCTCGGCACCGTCGAGGAGTCGGAGGCCATCTACCGCAATCTCGGC
>DBTK01000107.1:11253-11590 GCA_002307015.1 Spirochaetaceae bacterium UBA1318 | reverse complement strand
GCGGCGGCCATCTACCGGACGATGGGGAAACTCCCCGCCGTCTTCCCCGGTTGGACGATGGCCATACTCTCGACCCACCCCGGTTTCGAGACGGCCTTCGGCCGCTACGCCACGACCCGAAAGGACATCCTCAACGGCTCATCGAAGGCATCGCTCTACGAATTCAGGTAACAACTGTCCCGAAGCTTGTTGATAGCCTCGCGGGGGTGAACCCGCCGGGCCGGCGAGCCCCGGTGCTCACGCCCCGCGGGCCAACATCGAGCGCTGCTGTCCCCGCGCCATGACCGACAGGGTGTAATTGAGCCCGAAATAGAGGGCGGCGATGAGGCCGAAGAGG
>DBTK01000107.1:8735-11004 GCA_002307015.1 Spirochaetaceae bacterium UBA1318 | reverse complement strand
AGGGCGGCGATGAGGCCGAAGAGGCTGAAGACCTGCCAGACCGAGCCGTACATTCCCATCAGGATCATCCCCTTGCCGGTCAGCTCCTCGATCCCGACGGCCCAGACGAAGGATGTGTCCTTCACCACGGTGATGAACTGGGAGACGAGGGGCGGTATCATGTTCCGGAATGCCTGGGGCAGGATGATGTAGACCAGGGTCCCCGGGTAGGAAAAGCCCTGGGACCGCGCCGCCTCCCACTGGCCCTTCCCGATCGAGCGAAGGCCGCCGCGGACGATCTCGCCGATGGCGGCGCTCGTGAAAATCGTGAAGGCGACGACGGCCGATTCGATCGGCTTGAGCGGGGTGAGGAAACGGATGGCGAGAATAAAGAGCAGGTTGGGAACGTTGCGCACGATCTCGATGTAGATGCCGGCTATCCTTCCGGGAACGGTCTTCCTCGCGTTTCTCGCGATGCCGAGGATCGTGCCGAAAACGAGGCTGAGCGCGATGCTGAGCACCGAGATCTCGACGGTTATCCAGAGCCCCTTCAACAGGAAAAGCAGGTTCGAAAGCGAAAAAAACTCGCCTACCATGTCAGGTTCTCCTTCATGCCGCCGCTTCCTTCCCGCCTTCCATCCGCCGCGCGAGGCGCGAAAGGGGAAGGCAGATCGCCAGGTAGAGAAGTCCGGTGACGACGTAGGCGGGACCGTAATACAAGGTTTCGCTCGCCCACGAATCGGCGCGGTACATGAGGTCGCCGCCGGCGACCATCGCCATGATCGAGGTGTTCTTCACCAGGAAGATGGCCTGGTTCGTGAGCGGCGGCAGGACGACCTTCACGGCCTGGGGGAGGATGATGAAACGCATCGCCCCCCAGTAGGTGAAGCCCTGCGAGTACGCCGCTTCAAGTTGCCCTTTCGCGATGGATTCGATGCCGGCCCTGATCACTTCCGATATGTAGGCACCGTGGTAGACCCCGACCCCGATCACGCCGACCGCCATGACGGGAAGCACGAGTCCCGCATAGGGTAGGCCGTTGTACAGGAAGAAGATCTGGACCACGAGTGGCGTGTTCTGGATGAACTCGACGTAGACCCTGCAGATCGCCTTCAACGCCTTGAACCGCGACGATCCGATCATGCCGACGAGAATGCCCAGAATGATGGCCAGGGCCAGCGCCATGAGGGCGACGAGGGCGGTGACGCCCAATCCCTCGGCGAAGGCCTGCCGTTCGGTGAAGAGGGCTTGCCACTTGAACCATGCGAAAGGACCCTTCACTATTTGAGTTCCCACTTATCGAGCAGCTTGTCGTTGTCTCCCGATTTCTTGAGATCGGCGACGACATCGTTCACGAGTTTCGCCAGGCCGTCGTTGCCCATCTTCGAGGCGACGCCGTAGGTCTGGGGGCTGAACCGGTCGGAGAGGAGAACCGTCGTCTTGTCCATGTAGCCCCAGAGGATGGAGGTATCGACGGAGAAGCAGTCGACGCGGCCGGAATCGAGGGCGGCCTTGATCTCGGGATAGGTATTGTACTCGAGGAAGTTGACCGTCACGCCCTGCTTGGCTGCCTCCTCCTGGATGGCTTTCTTCGTGGTCGCGCTCTGGGCGACGCCGATCTTCTTGCCGTTCAGGTCCTTGAGGCTCTTGTAGCCGGCGGCCTTCTTCACCATGAGGCCGACGCCGTCGGTGAAGTAGGGATCGGAGAAGTTGTAGCTCTTCTTCCTTTCGTCGGTGATGGTGAAGGTCGCGATTACGAGGTCGACCTCGCCGTTGTCGAGGAGGGGACCGCGGGTTTTCGCGGTGACGCCCTGGAGGTCGATCTTGTCGGGGTTGCCCAGGATCTTCTGGGCTATCGCCCGGGCGATATCGATCTCGTAGCCGGCGATGACCCCGGTTTTCGGGTCGCGAAAGCCGAACTTGGGCACATCGACCTTCACCCCGACCTTGAGGACGCCGCGGTCCTTGATGGCCTTGAGATCGGGCGAATCCTGGGCGGCGGCGAGGGCCGGCGCGAAGGCCAGAATGACGAGCGAGAAGAGAACTGCCGAAACTTTTTTCACGTTTCTCATGAGAATACCTCCGATACGATTGGTGACCTTCCGGTTGGCGTACGCCCCGGCTCAAGGCAACGTGCGAATCAGTGAATGATGCGGCTCAGGAATTGTTTTGTCCGTTCGTGGGTCGGGTTGACGAAAAAATGCTCCGGCGTCCCCTCTTCCAGGATGACGCCCGAATCCATGAAGATGACCCGGTCGGCGACCTGGCGGGCGAAGCCCATCTCGTGGGT
>DBTK01000107.1:3401-8472 GCA_002307015.1 Spirochaetaceae bacterium UBA1318 | reverse complement strand
TCTCGTGGGTCACGACGACCATGGTGATGCCCTCGTGGGCGAGGTCGACCATGACGTCCAGGACCTCCTGGATCATCTCGGGATCCAGGGCCGAGGTCGGCTCGTCGAAAAGCATGATGCGGGGATGCATGTTGAGGGCGCGGGCGATGGCGACGCGCTGCTGCTGGCCTCCCGAGAGCTGGGAGGGATAGGCGTCGGCCTTGGCCTTGAGCCCCACCCTCGTCAGGATGGCCATGCCCGATTCGGTCGCCTCTTCCCGCGAGACCTTTCCGACCCGGATCGGGGCGAGGGTCAGGTTCTCGAGGACGGTCTTGTGGGGATAGAGGTTGAAGGACTGGAAGACCATGCCGATCGAGGCCCTGACCTTGTTGACGTCGGCCTTGTGGTGGGTTATTTCCGTACCGTCGACGGTCACCCGGCCTCCGGAGGGCTTCTCGAGCAGGTTCATGCACCGGATCAGGGTGCTCTTTCCCGATCCCGAAGGACCGATGACGACGAGCTTTTCCCCCTGGGCTACATGGAGGTCGATGTCCTTCAGCACGTGCAGACGGCCGAAATGCTTGTCGATGTGTTCAAGTTTAATCACGGTTGTTCAAAGCTCCTTCAGCCTGGCACGGCACCGAAATGCAAAGGCCCTTCGACGCCCTGCTTCGAGCACAGCCAAGATATAATAAAGCAGTTTTCATGCCATGTCCAGAAAAAATCGAGGTCGAGGCCGGCAAACAAGATACGACGATCGGAAACGGGAAAACGATGCCGACCGTTGCCGCATTGCCTACATTCTCGTAGGAATCAGCCTTTGAAACAACATAAAAGTAGGATTTTTACTTTCTCCCCTCGCCTATTGCCGTCAATCTGACCTTACCCCCCTTCTAAAAACGGCTCTTCCCCTCTATAGTTAATACCATGATTTCAGGACGATACAAGGTGATCCTTAATCCGACGGCGGCGATGGGCGTTGCCGGGAAGAGAATTCCGGAGGTTCGGACCCTGCTGCGAGGCAGGAACATCGACTTCGACCTGATTGAAACGACGGGAAGGGGCCACGCGACCGAGCTCGCGGGGGCCGCGGCGGACGAAGGCTACGCGGTCGTCGTGGCAGCGGGCGGCGACGGCACGGCGAACGAGGTGATCAACGGCCTGATGCTCTCGAAGTCTCCCCCGGTTTTCGGTATCCTTGCCATCGGACGCGGGAACGATTTCGCCTACGGCGCGGGGATTCCGAGCGACCTCGCCGTCTGCGTCGACCTCCTCGCCGACGCCGAACCGAAGCCCCTGGACGTCGGCCGGGTCACGGGAGGCGACTACCCCGCGGGTCGCTACTTCGGAAACGGCATCGGCGTCGGCTTCGACACGATAGTCGGCCTCGAGGCCGCCCGCATGAAACGGGTTCATGGCTTCATGGCCTATGTCCTTGGCGCCCTGAAAACCCTCGCCATCTATCCGGAAGCCCCCTCGGTAACGCTCTCGTTCAACGGCACGGTCATCGAGCGGAAGAGCCACCAGATTTCCATCATGAACGGCAAACGCATGGGCGGTACCTTTTTCATGGCCCCGAAAGCCGACGACGACGACGGGCTTTTCAACCTCTGCATGGCCGACCGCATGACCCGCAGGCAGATGATCGCTCTCATGATCCGGTACACGAAGGGAACCCAGGAGGGCCATCCCCTCGTGACGACGGCCAAGGCCCCCCGCTACGAAATCGTGGCAAGCGAAGGCGGACTCGTCGTCCATGCCGACGGTGAGACGATCTGCGTGAACGGCACCTCGATCGTCGTCGAATGCATCCCGGAGGCGCTCCGCATCCTCGCCCGCCATCCGGACGGGAGAGGGGCATGAAGGCGTCCGCCGGATACCTCGGGGTGCTGACCCGCGGGGTCCTCGGGACGCTCTGCAGGATCAACGCCGAAGAGCTCGCGAAGGTTCCGAAAAAGGGTCCCCTAATCATCGTGATGAACCATATCAACTTCCTCGAGGTTCCGCTCATTTACGCCCTCCTCCGTCACCGGGCCATCGTCGGCATGGTGAAGGAGGAAACCTGGAAGAATCCCCTCATCAGGATACTGGCCGACTCATGGGAGGCGATTCCCATCGACCGGTCGGGCACCGACATGAAGGCGATGAGAAAGGCCCTCCGCACCCTCGCGGAGGGTCGGATACTCGTGATCGCCCCCGAGGGGACGCGGAGCGGCCACGGCCGTCTGCAGAAAGGCCGGGAAGGAGCTACGATGCTCGCCCAGCTGAGCAAGGCCCCGGTTCTTCCCGTAGCCCATTTCGGCGGCGAGCGGTTCTGGGAAAACCTCAAGCGGGCGCGAAGGACCCGCCTCACCTTCCGGGTGGGCGAACCCTTCACGCTCAAGACGCCGGAGCCCGGGCAGGCGAAACGGGCGAGGACTGAAGCGACGGACGAGATCATGGGCAGGATCGCCATCCTTCTTCCCCCCGAATACCGGGGAGTCTATTCGAACACGGCCGGAACGGCCCAACATCTTGCGGGGTACTGAAAAGTGAAGCTTTCGACAACGCGAACACCAAGGACGATTTGATGAAAGGCCAATCCATCCATTTCTTTGACGTCGATCACACCATCGTCAGGAATTCCACCGGCAGGCGCTATGCCGAGGCGGCGATCCAGATGGGATTCCTGAATCGCCGGCTCATGGCAGCCGTGCCCTTCTACTACTTCATGTACCGTTTCGGGCGACCCGACTCCCCGATCCCGGACAAGCAGTATCGGGCCTTCGCCGGCCTGCCGGCGGCCCTCCTCGCGAAGACGGCGAAGGACGTGTACGAGAGCAAGATCGTCCCCGATCTTTTCCCCGGGGCGGTGAGCCTCATCAGGGAGATCAAGGCGAAGGGCGGACGGGTCGTGCTCGCCACCTCGTCCTTCGACTTCATCGTGAAGCCGCTCGCCGAGGACCTGGGAGCTGAGGCCTCGCTGACGAGCTCGTTCGAGTTCGTGGACGGCGTATCGACGGGAAGGTTCGCCGGCCCCCTGCTTTTCGGCGGGGTGAAACTCGAACGGGCCCGTGCCTATGCCGAGGAATCGGGACTCACCCTTTCGGACTGCAGCTTCTACTCGGACTCGATCCACGACATGCCCCTCCTGCTCGAAGTCGGGGAACCCGTGGCCGTGAACCCCGATCATCGTCTCGCCGCCGAAGCGCGAGCGAGGGGATGGAAGGTCCTCGCCTTCTAGTCCCGGTACTTGATCGCGAGCCCCTTGAGGAAATTCCTGAGGAACTGATCGCCGCATTCCTTGAAGTTCTTCTGCCCTTCCTTGCGGAACAGCGCCGTCATCTCGGACTTGGACATCTCCATGCCGCCCAGGCGCGCGATCTCGTGCAGGTCGTCGTCCTTCAGCTCGAGGGCGACTCGCAGTTTCTTGAGGACCGTATTGTTGCTGAACCGTGTTTTCTGTTTCGGCGGAAGCGGACCGCCTGATTCCCTCTTCCCCCGCTTCAGGGTGATGAAGCCGTCGAGGAAGCGATCCAAGACGGCATCGCCGCATTCGACGAACCCGGGATCCTCCTCCTTTTTCAGGAGGTCCAGCAATTCGGCTTGGGTGATCGTACGCTCCGAAAGCGCGAATATCGCGATCATGGCGGAATCGCTGATCTCGAGGGCGTACCTGAGCCGGCGCAGGATATCGTTGTTGTTCATGATTCCACTATACCCGAATTTCCCACTCCCAAGTTACCCCGGAGTGAGGGAATTCCGGTCACGACCCCTCTTTCCGGTCCCGCGTGAAAAGCCGGCGCAGGTCGTCGACCGGCATTTTCCCTATCCAGGTTTCCCCCGAAGCCACGGTGAGGTCGGCCAGCTCCCGCTTCGATTTGAGCATGGCGTCGATCCTTTCCTCGAATGTTCCCGCGGTGATGAACCGATGGACGAAGACGTTCCGGGTCTGTCCGATTCGAAAGGCCCGATCCGTCGCCTGGTTCTCGACGGCGGGATTGTACCAGAGGTCGTAGTGGACGACCCGCGAAGCGGCGGTCAGGTTGAGCCCCACCCCGCCGGCCTTGAGGGATACGAGGAAAATCCGGCGAGAGTCCGAGCCCTGGAATTCGTCGACGGCGGAAGAGCGGGCCGAGGTTCCCATGCCTCCGTGGAAAAGGAGGGGCTCCTCTCCCAGATTATCCCGTATAGTCTCGGCCAGGAGTTCCAGGGCACCGACGTACTGGCTGAATACGAGAACCTTCTCCCGCCGTTCGAGCACCTGTTCGAGAAGGCCCAGCAATAGGACGCACTTCCCCGAAAGGACGGCATCGCGAGGGCTCTCCCTGTCGTAGAGCGCGGGATGATCGCAGACCTGCTTGAGGGAGGTGAGGAGCTTGAGCACGATCGCCCCTCTTGCCAGCGCACCCATCCCTTCGCGCTCGGCCCGTTCCGCCTCCTCGAGGCCCTGCCTCACGACCCCCTCGTAGAGGGCGGCTTGGGCCGTGGTCAGGTTCGAATACTCGTCGGCGACGACCTTGTCGGGAAGATCGGCGATGATCGACCTGTCGCTTTTGAGGCGGCGAAGCAAAAAGGGTGCGGTTATCGCCTTGAGCCGAGAGGATGCCTCGGCGTTCCTCTCGACCTCGATGGGAACCCTGAAGCGTCCCGCGAAATCCTTCGCGGACCCGAGGTAGCCGGGAAGGACGAAATCGAAGATGGATCTCAATTCCTCGAGGTTGTTTTCCACCGGCGTCCCGCTCAGGGCGAGACGGTAGGCCGAGGAAATGGACTTGGACGCCTGGGTTTGGCGAGCTTTTGCATTTTTGATCGTGTGCGCCTCGTCGAGAAGAAGAAGGGAAAAACGGCGGGAGGAGAGCGCCTCCCCGTCACGGGCCGAGGTCTGGTAGGTGGTGAGGAAGACATCGGCCGTACCGTTCACGCTGCGGCCGAGCCCGTGATACCGGACGACGGCGAGGGTCGGGGCGAACCGGGCGAGTTCACGCTCCCAGTTCACGAGCAGGGATGCCGGCGCGACGACGAGGGCGCCATCGCCGAGAAGCCCTGCCTCCTTGAGCGCGAGCATGACGGCGATCGCCTCGACGGTCTTGCCCAGTCCCATGTCGTCGGC
>DBTK01000107.1:0-3159 GCA_002307015.1 Spirochaetaceae bacterium UBA1318 | reverse complement strand
TCTTGCCCAGTCCCATGTCGTCGGCGAGGATGCAGCCGAAGCCGCTCATCAGGTTGGACAGGGCCCAGAGGAACCCGCGTTCCTGGTAGGGTCTCAGCGTGGCGGTCAGGGTCGACGGCACGGGGACCGTCCGCTCGCGGAACAGGGACTCGAAGAGGGCCTCGGTGTCGGCCGAAAAGACGGTTTCGCCGGTGAGCCAGGAGCGGACCGCGTCGATGCCTTCCGGTTTGCCGAGGGCCGAAGCCCCCTCCAGGAGCCGGGCAGCCTGGCCGGGATCGAGCCTCACGTAGCTGTCGCGAAAATGGACGATCCTCTCCTTTTTCGCGACGAGGTCCTCGAACTCGGCGAGCGAGAGCGTTTCCTCCCCGATCGCCACGCGCCAGGTATACGAGAGCAGGTCATTCAACTGCAGGTAGGAGGAAAGGTTGCCCGCCTTCGCCCGGGCGGTGAGCACGAGCCGGGGCTTCAGGATATCACGAAGCTCCTTCGGCAGCTCGACCTCGATGCCCATCCTGGAAAGGATAGGGCCCGAGTCCTCGAGGAAGAAACCCAGCCTTTCGGCATCGAGGGTCACGGTTTTTTTCGTCGACAAGAGCCTGAGTTCCTCGAGGTAGGGAGAAAGTATGGAGGGCAGCCTGAGCGGTTCGATCGAGGAAAATCTCGCTGCGGCTTCCATGAGTTCGCAGACCTCGTCGCCCCTCCTCACCCGAACCGAAAGGACATAGGCTTTCGTTCCCTTCCGCCTTGCGCTGCCGATCACGAACGAGTACCGGAATTCTCCGCTCTGGAGGGAAAGCGCGGCGAGCCAGGAATCGACGGCGCGGGGAAGGGATCGCTCGGCGAAACCGGCCACGCCGACGATCTCCCCGCCGAAGAACAGGGAAACCGCCGTCCCCGACGAAGCCTTCGCATTCCCGGGCACGAAGCCGAGGGAAATAACGTAGTCGGTGAGAATCCCGGCGGCGAGCAAGACCGCGGCCGAGGGCCCGTCGTAGCCGGACAGCATGGTTGACGGCATCGAAGCCCCGATCGAGTCGAGGGCCGCGATCGCGTCTTTCGCCGCGGGGAGAACCCGCCACAGGATGGAGAGCCGGCCGGCCTCGAGCGAAGGAGAGGGCGAAAACGCGCCCACTCCGATGACGGCATAGACCAGGCGAAAAAAGAAATAGAGAAAGCGGTAACCTTCGCTCCCGACCGGAGAGGCGAAGCCGAGGAAGAGCTCCAAGCCATCCCGTGGGGACAGGGCGATCGCGACGGTCCCGCGAGAGGTTACCGCGGGATCCGGAAGGGGACGCATCCTCGCATGAACCAGCAGGTCCTTCAGGCGTGCGGCCGCGGGATGACGAACGAGGACGGTCAGTCCGGGCAGTCGGCCCCTGGTGACGACCTCAAAATCGGCCCCGGAAAAAAGCCGCTCCACGGATTCGTCGTGGGGACGGATCAGGGATTCTTTCCGCCGAGACGAATAATGGTAAAACTCCACGAGGGCCGTCTTGAAGTCGATCGTCGTGAACGACTGCCGTGGGGGAAGCAGCGCGGTAATGAAAGCGATATAGGAATTGAATGAATCGAAGCACGGTTCGCTTTCAAGTGGAGAAGGTCGTCGATCCTTGCGTGTTTTCTTCAGCGCGAGCGGAGTCGGGATATCGCTCTCCCCGTCTGATTCGCCGGCCCTTTCCCGCAAATCGACGCCACGGAGCGAAAAAAGCACGAAGGGATTGCGGTCGATCTCCCGCGCGAGCATATAGTAGACGGCGGCCATGTGCTTGCACGGATCTCCCCAATCGGGGCAGCTGCAGGAACGTTTCATGTCCGTCCATTGCGAAGGGACGAGATGAAACCCCGCACGGTGCATGCGCTTGATGAGCTCCTCAGGCAGTTCTCCCGCTTGTATCCGGGAGAGAAGCATCGGATCGTTGTCGATGAGCCGGTAAAGCTTTTCCCGAGCCTGGACCTCGAGAACGGGAAACTCAATCCGGACCCGGTAGAAGGGGCTCGAATGCCCCCTCACCTTCGCGGTTACGACGGTTTTTTCTATCGCGATCGCGGTGACCTTGCCCGTGTTCGCGTAGGACTTCCCCCTGTTCAGGCGACCGGATTCATCGAATTGCAGTATCGCCTGGAGAAAATAATCACCCCACGGGGTCGTTCCGTACAGCGATGAGGAAGCCATCGTTTCTCGAATTCGGGGCACCGGGGCGGTGCCCCCGAGAAATTATTCGGCTTTCGCTTTCCGTCCGCGTTTTTTCGCGACGGGAGCATCGACCGCGGCGGGATCCGCGACCGGAGAGTCGGCCTTGGCGACGTCCGAAGCGGACTTCTTCGTCGAAACCTTGCCGGCTTTCGGACGACCGCGTTTCTTCAGGTCCTTGGAATCGACGATCGTGGACACCGGTTTTTCCTTGCCCTTTTTCGCCTTCGAGTCCGGCTCGCTCGGCTTCGCGAGATAGTCCTTGATACCCTTGAAAATCTCGTTCACCGATTCCTTGACCGCATTGACCTCGGCCTCGGGTACGCCGGAGATGGCGACATCGATCGTCGACTTCTCGTCCTTGTCGGCGAATTTGAAAAGGGAAACGGCTTCGACACCCTTATCCCAGGTCGACACTTTCATCGTCCTGACGAGCGAAGAATTCTTGACGAAATGGATGACCTTGCCGGAACAGGTTCCGATCTTGTAGGAGCTCCCGACCTCGGCGACGATGGTCGCGGCCTTGCCCGTAACGGCCTTGTAAAACTCGGGATTCAGGAAAAGCGCGTATACTGTTTTCGCGGGAGCGGCAACGGTACCTGACAATGTGACTACTTTCATCTTCAAAATACTCCTATATTTAAAAAATATAATCGATTTCCACTTGCCGTGTAAATAATTGAAGCGCGGTTTCATCGGCTTTTCAGTCAGTAAATCCGCTATTTCCCATATTAATTAAACCACTAGGCATTTCTCCCGTCGCAAGAGCAATTCAAATTGATTATCGGAATGATTATTGCCAACATGCATTTTTTATGGACAAATATAAAGAAGCCTTTTTCCGAACTGCGTGAACTGTCCCGAAGCTTATTGATTTTGAATCGAGGGAATCAAGTCGGTAGTATCCCGGACTATGAACCACTCCCTGATCGTCTCTCCCCCAATTCTCCCTCAACCCTTCACGCCCC
>DBTK01000016.1 GCA_002307015.1 Spirochaetaceae bacterium UBA1318 | reverse complement strand
AGCACTTCACCGAGGCCTTCGCGAAACGGCTCGACGGGCTCTGCAAGATCACGGTCAAGGAAGCGGCGAACGACGACACCGTCGTGAGGGGCCGCGCCCTCATCGCCCCGGGCAACAAGCACACCCTTTTGAAACGCTCGGGCGCCCGCTACTACGTCGAGGTGAAGGAAGGCCCGCTCGTCTGCCGGCACCGCCCGTCGGTCGACGTGCTGTTCCGATCGGCGGCCAGGTATGGCGGAAAGAACGTGGTCGGGGTTATCATGACCGGGATGGGTGACGACGGATCGCGCGGCATGCTTGAAATGAAGGAAGCGGGCGCCTACAACATAGCCCAGGACGAGGCCAGCTGCGTCGTTTTCGGCATGCCGAACGAGGCGATAAAGCTCGGTGGCGTCGATATCGTGCTGCCTCTCGAATCAATCTACCGAGAGGTATTGATGAGAGCAAAATCGTAGTGCGTGGTCAAGGAGGAATTGATGGCGAAGAAAGTCCTTATCGTCGATGATTCGTCGGCGATTCGCCAAAGCATCTCGTTCGTTCTGCAGCAGAGCGGCTACGAGGTTGTCGAGGCGAATGATGGGTTGGACGGACTGGAGAAACTGAAGGCATCGGGTCCTGTCGATCTGATTATCACGGATGTGAACATGCCGAACATGGATGGCATATCCATGATCAAGAAGGTGAGGGAGAAGGAAGAATGGAAATTCCTTCCGATCATCGTGTTGACGACCGAGTCGCAAGGATCGAAAATGAACGAGGGAAAGGAAGCGGGCGCGACCGGATGGATCGTCAAGCCATTCAGCGCCGAGAAGCTGCTGAGCGTCGTGAAAAAGGTTGCCGGTTAGCCTCGGCTGGCGGAGGGCACGAATCATGGAAGAGTCAAACGGAATCGCTGAGGACAATCGCTATCTGGTGTTCAAACTCGATTCCGAGTTCTACGCAGTCGACGTGCGTCGGGTCGAGGTCGTTCTCGAATATACCCCGATCACCCGCGTCCCCCGCTCGGCCGAACACCTTCGGGGTGTCATAAACCACCGGGGAACCGTCGTGCCGGTGATAGATCTCAAGAAGCGCTTCGGCATGGGCTATACCGATGCCCTCGAGACGCGCTCGATCATCGTCATGCAGATCGAGGCGAGCGGCGAACAAACGATGATCGGGGCCCTCGCCGACGGAGTGGAAGAGGTGATCGATCTCGATCCGACGCGAATAGACGCGGCGCCGAGTTTCGGTGGAAACCTGAAGACGGAATTCATCCTCGGTCTCGGAAAGAAGGACGATTCCTTCATAATCCTCCTCGATATCGACGCGGTGTTCGCCGATGACGGGGGCGGGATCAAACAGGGATAAAAGATGGAAAAAGTAAAAATACTGATCGTCGAGGACGAAAGCATCGTAGCTATGGATATGGCGAACCGCCTGAGCCTCATGGGCCACGAGGTTGTCGGCACGGCCTCCTCGGGGGAGGATGCGGTCGCATTCGCCGAGAGGACGACGCCGGGCCTCGTGCTCATGGACATCAAGCTGAAGGGAAAGATGGACGGCGTCGAGGCCGCTGACACGATGAAGCGCCGGTTCGGCCTGCCCGTGATCTTCATCACCGCCTTCGCCGACGAGAAAACCCTTTCGCGGGCGAAGGTGACCGACGCTTTCGGCTACATCCTGAAGCCCTTCCAGGAACGCGAGCTCATGATCGCCATCGAGATGGCCCTCTACAAGCATCGCGCCGAGATCGAGCTTAGGCGCTCGAGAAAGCTCCTGGACAGCGCGCTCAACAGCCTCTCCCAGGGCGTCGTCGTGACCGACCGGAACGGCCTCATCGGCTTTGCCAACCGGGCCGCGGAGAAGCTTTCGGGCGAGTCGACCGACGTGCTCGTGGGGCACTCCTTCGAGGAGGCTTTTTCCTTCGTGGCGAGGCCCGACCTGGCCCAGCTCCTCGAGGCAGAGGAGGAATCCGTCGACCCGACCGCGGAATGGATACTGCTCAAGGTGAAGGGCGGGAAGGCCCTTCCGGTCGAGCGGATCCGCACCCCGCTGATGGACGAGGATTTCAGGGAATTCGGCGACGTGTGGGCCCTCAGGGACATCTCGGAGCTCGCCAGGATCGAGGAATTCAGGAACCGGCTGTCGTCCATCGTCGAGAACGCGGCCGACCCCATCTTCTCGACGGATACCAGGTTCATCATCCTGTCGTGGAACCGCGGGGCCGAGCGCGCCTACGGATGGACGGGGGAGGAGATCATCGGGAAGCCGCTCGAGGATATCCTCCCCGACCGCTACGATATCGAGGAATACCGGAACCTCGTGATGAAGATCGAAAGCGGAAAGAAGTCGCTTTCCATCGAATCGTCCAGGAGGACGAAGGACGGGACCATCATCACCGTCGCGGCGACGGTTTCGCCGATCTATGGACCTGACGGAGCGATCAAGGAACTGTCGGTCATCGAACGGGATATCACGGCCCAGAGGGAGTACGAAGAGTCCCTGAAACGGGCGCGTACCCTCTCTGATGAGGCCAACAAGGCGAAGAGCGAATTCCTCGCGAACGTGAGTCACGAGCTCAGGACGCCGCTCAACAGCATCATCGGGATGACGGAGCTTGTCGCGGACGAGGAGTCCGACAAGACGCTGAAGGATTACCTGCACATAGCCCGGAAATCGGCCGATTCCCTCCTCGAGCTCATCGATTCGATCCTGGATTTTTCCCGGATCGAAATCGGCAAGATGCCGATCGTGAAGAACGAATTCGATATCCGTTCGGCGGTACGGAGTTCGATCGAGCGCATTTCCTCCACGGTGAAGGAAAAGGGGCTCGAGTTGACGTTCTCCTGCGGGGCCTCCGTTCCCGATCGTTTCCTCGGGGACCAGGGAAGGATAGGGCAGGTGATCTCCAACCTGCTCTCGAACGCGGTCAAGTTCACCGAACGCGGATCCATCAGCGTCGTGGTCGAGGCCAAGCCGGTGGCTTCTTCGGCTTCGGCCCAGGCCTCCTCCGACTGCAGCCTGCTGAACATCTCGGTTATCGATACGGGCATCGGGATTCCCGAGGACAGGCTCGAATTCATCTTCGGCAAATTCACCCAGGTGGACGGAAGCTCCACGAGGCGGTACGGCGGGGTCGGCATCGGGCTCGCCCTCGCTCGAGGCATCGCTTCCCAGCTCGGGGGATCGGTGACGGTTTCGAGCGAGGAGGGCAAGGGAAGCACGTTCGTCTTTTCGCTGAGACTGCCGAACGCCCCTTCTCCCGGCCCCATCAGCTCGGGCCCTTCGGTGGATATTCTCCAGGCGAAGACGGACGTGCTCGGTACGGAGTCCATGAGTTCCGAAGAGACGGGGACCATGGCCGTGAAATTCGAAAAGAGCATCCGCCGGTTCATCGCGACCGGCGATTTCGAAGCCATCGACGAACTCGGACGGCATTTCAGAAATGAGCTGGCCCGCTTCGGCCACGAGGAACTTGCAAAAAGGGTTTTCGTGGTCATGCTCGCAGGCCGAAGCGAGGACAAGGCTCGATCCCTCAAGGCGATCGATGATTTCGCAGAGTGCGTGAAAAGAACGTATAACGGAGGTGCCTGATGAGGGCGTTAATCGTTGAGGATGATTTCGGTTCCCGCCGGATGATGCAGAAGCTTATCGCCCCGTATGGGGATTGCGATATCGTGGTGGATGGTCAGGAAGCGGTCGACGCTTTTCGCATCGCGTGGGAGGAGTATCACCCCTACGATATCATTTTCATGGATATCATGATGCCCAAGATCGACGGCCAGGCCGCCTTGAGGCGGATCCGCGAGATCGAGCGCGAGATGGGAATCAAGCCGGTCGACGAGGTCAAGGTCATCATGACGACCGTGCTCGAGGATCCGAAGAACGTCATCGAGGCCTACAACCAGGGCGGGGCGGCTTCCTACATGGTGAAACCGATAGACCGGGACAAGCTGAAGACTGAGCTGGAGAAATTGGGATTCGGACGGTCGGAGTGATATGGCTCAGATCCTGATCGTCGAGGACGAACATATCGTAGCGCTCGACATCAAGAGGCACCTGGAGAAATTCGGGTACTCGGTTTGCGGTATGTATTCGACCGGCGAGGAAACTCTGAGGGACGTCGGTTCCCTGATGCCAGATCTCATTCTCATGGACATCAAGCTCCAGGGCAAACTCGACGGGGTCGAGGTGGCTCGGGAGATCAATGAAAACTACCGGATCCCGGTCATTCTCCTGACGGCCTACGCCGACGAGGAAACCGTCGCCAGGGCCAAGATCACCCAGCCCTTCGGCTACATCATCAAGCCCTTCGAGGAACGCGAGCTCCGGACCACCATCGAAATCGCCCTCTACCGGCACAGCATGGAAGAGAAGGTGAGGGAGAGCGAGGAGCGCTACCGGACGGTTTTCGAGGACGACCTCTCGGGGAATTTCATCGCGGGGGCCGATGGCGCAATCGTCGCCTGCAACTCCTCGTTTATCCGGCTTTTCGAGTACCCCGACAAGGATGCGGCTCTCGCCAGACCCTTCCGCGATTTCTTCCCGGCCGTCTCGGTCTGGACCGAGTTTATCGAGCGGGTTTCGGCCGAAAGCCACCTCGAGCTCTACGAGCTTTCCCTGCTCACCTCGACGGGAAAGACGGTCTCCGTTCTCGCGAACATCGTCGGGGATTTCGACGATTCCGGCACCCTCGTTTCGGTGAAGGGCTTCCTGATCGACAATACGGAACGGAAGACCCTCGAGATCCAGCTGAGGCAATCCCAGAAGCTCGAGGCGATCGGGCGGCTTTCAGGCGGCGTCGCCCACGATTTCAACAATATCATCACGGCCATCATCGGGTATACGAACCTGCTCAAGGAAGAGCTGGGGGACAACGAAAGCGCCCGCGAAGATGTCGAGGGAATCCAGAAATCGGCCCAGAAGGCGGCCAACCTCACCAGGCAGCTTCTCGCCTTCGCACGCCAACAGACCATAAAGCCGCGCATCGCCGATATCAACGCCCTCGTCCAGGACATGGACAAGATGATCAGGCGCCTCGTGACCGAGGACATCAACGTCGCCATGTACCTCTACGCCCGCATGCCGCTGATGAAGGTCGACGTCGGCCAGTTCGAGCAGGTCGTCATCAACCTCGTGGTGAACGCGCGCGACGCGATGTCGAGCGGTGGCCAGCTGGTGGTGGAAACCAGGAACGAGACCGTGAAGGCGGACCAACCCGGCTTTCCGGATGAGGTGAGGGCGGGCAACTACGTCGTTTTTTCCGTCAGGGATACCGGGACGGGAATCAAGCCCGAGGTGCTCACGAAGATCTTCGAACCGTTTTTCACGACGAAGGAGAAGGGCGAGGGGACGGGGCTGGGGCTGCCGACCGTGCTCGGGATCGTTCACGGCTCAGGGGGGGCCATTCGGGTCCAGACCGAGCCCGGCCGGGGAAGTTCCTTCATCATCTACATTCCGCTTTCGAACGAGCAGCCCTCCATCGTCGAGCCGACCGTCGAGCCGGCGCAGGAATGCCGCGGTACCGAGACCCTTCTTCTCGTAGAGGACGAGGACATGCTCAGGTCCATCGTGAGCCGAATGCTCAACCGCGCCGGCTACCACGTGATCGAGGCGCGCAATTCCGGCGAGGCTCTCATCATCAGCGAGACGATGCCCGAAAAGATCGATCTCCTCGTGACCGACGTGATCCTTCCCCATATGAACGGCTACCGGCTCGCGGAGAGGCTGGGACTCGCCCGGCCCGGTCTCAAATCCATGTTCATGTCCGGCTATCCCGAGAACAAGGACGAGGCCGGTTCGAGGAATTTTCTCCAGAAACCCTTCAATCAGAACCAGCTTCTCGAGCTGGTCCGTAAAACGCTTGACCGCGAAGCGGAAATTCCCTCCCGGTAGCCGGGACCTTCGGCGTTTACGCTTACGCGACGGCATGGCCCGCGCATGCCGCGGGGTATGTTGATTAACGGGGCCGTTGACGCTACGATGTGCCCATGATCGATCCTTCGCGCATCCGAAATTTCTGCATCATCGCCCATATCGACCACGGGAAATCGACCCTCGCCGACCGGCTCATCCAGAAGGGCAAGATCATCGACGACCGGCTCTTCCAGAACCAGATCCTGGACAACATGGATATCGAACGCGAACGCGGGATCACCATCAAGTCCCAGGCGGTGTCGATAGCCTATACGGCGAACGACGGCGTCGAGTATTACCTGAATTTCGTCGACACCCCCGGCCACGTCGATTTCTCCTACGAGGT
>DBTK01000144.1 GCA_002307015.1 Spirochaetaceae bacterium UBA1318 | reverse complement strand
TCATGTTCTTGACCGCCTCGACGACGGCCGTTCCTCCTGCATCGGCATCCTGGGCGGTCTTCTTGGCGATCGTTTCCGAGGCCAGGGAGTTGTCCGTGTTCTGTTTCACGGAAGAGGCCATCTCCTCGATGGAGGACGAGACCTCCTCGGCGTTCGCTGCCTGGAGGGTCGATCCCTTGCTCAGCTGCTGGGCGGTCTGGGATATCTGCTGGCTTCCGGCGGCCACCTGGGACACGGCGCTCTTCACCGAGGACACCACGTCTCGGAGGTTTTCCCCCATCATGACGAGGGACTTGTTGATGCCGGTGAGGTTGTCGTGGTCGCTGAACGAGGAGCTGATATCGAGATTTCCCGAGGCGACCCGTTCGGCGAACGCCGCGATGTCGGTCGGTTCCCCGCCGATCTGCTTCTTGATCGATCGCGCGATAAAGAGCCCGATCAGCATGGAGAAGAATGCCCCGGCGATGATAAGGGCGATCATCAGGATCGTCGTCGATTTGGCAAGCGCCGTGTTGCTCGCCGCCGTCGATGAGGCGACCTGGATCTTGATGCCGACCAGCTTGTCGATGCTGTCCTGGGCCGCGATCGCCGCGCCTTTTCCCTGGCCGTTCAGCAGTTCGAATACGGCGTCCGCGTGCTTTCCCGTCTTCTGGATGGCTACGACGTTGCCGATTTCCGCGAGATACTTGGCGTCCGACGTCTTGAAGGCCGCGAACAGGGCCCTGCCCTCGTCGGTGATGATGCCCTTTTCGAACAGGGCCGCGTTATCCGCCTTGACCTTATTCAGTTCGACGATGGAATCGAGCTGGGACTGGGCCGACTTCTCGTCCGTTGCCATCACGTAATCTCGTGCTGCAATTCGGATTTTCTGAAAGCTTTCAGATATTTTAAGCACGTACTGGAAAGGAATCGTCGTCCTTTCATAGAGGTAGGTGTCTGCGGTATTGATTCTCGCGATGCTGGCGATCCCGACAATACCGAGGGCAATTGCGATTACCGTGACCGCAAAAAATCCGGTCAGCAATTTGGTTGATAGTTTCATGGTAGCCTCCCGCGGCGTGTTTCTCAACCCACCGCAAGACTAGTAATGCAGGAATCGTGCCTGAAATGGATAAAAGTGAGAAAATTGTTATATAAATGTTAATTTCATTTCAGAGAAAGAGATACCGATTATAATGCAGGGCCGGGATTCGGGACGATTAATGCCGAGCCCTGCCAACGGCCATCCTAAATATCCAAAGTGTCAAATTCTTGTTAATTTTTAGTAATCTGTCCAAAAAAGCGACACGTCATTCCGCGACCCGGCAACGGGAAGCCCCGACAAGCCCCTTCCGTCAGGGATAGACCCTGGGCACCCTTTTATTGATGTTGCAGGTCACCTCGTAGGGTATGGTTCCGATACGGCGGGCGATGTCGTCGGCCGTGGGGGCGGCGGGCGTGGGTCCGAAGACGATGGCACGGTCGTAGAGCTTGACACCTGAGTTCCTGCCGAGGTTCACCATGCACTGGTCCATGCACACGCGGCCCACGATCGGATAGCGCTTGCCCTTGATCGCCACCTCGCCGTTGCTCGACATCAGCCGGTTGAGCCCGTCGCCGTAGCCGACGGGGATCGTGGCGATCTCCGTTTCCTCGGTGGTCGTGTAGGTCCTGCCATAGGAAATGGGGGTTCCTGCCGGCACCTTTTTTAGGAAGACGATCCTGGTTTCGAGTTCCATAACCGGCTTCACCGGTATGGATACGGGAAGATCGGCGGATGGATAGTAGCCGTATACGAGTATTCCCGGCCTGACCATGTCGAAGTAGCACTCCGGAAAGAAGAGGACTCCGCCCGAGTTGGCCGCGTGGACGATGCCGGGATCGATTCCCGCCTTGCGGATCGAATCGACGACGGCGGCGAATGATGCGATCTGGTTTCTGGTAAAGAGAATATCGTCCGCGCTGGTCGAGGACGAGGCGGGAAGGTGGGTACAGACCCCCTCGAGGGCCAGGTTGCCGTAGGCGAGGATGGCCTTGGCGAGGGCTACCGCGGAATCGGGCGTGCAGCCGATCCTTCCCATGCCGGTATCGACCTTGAGGTGGACGGAAAGACGGGCTCCGCGCTGCTTGGCCGCCGCATCGAGCATGGAAGCGAGCTGCTCGTCCGCGACGAATGGGGTGAGTCTGCTGTCTATGATGATGGCGATATCTTCAGGGATGGGAAGGCTGAAGAGCATGATGGGCGCCTCGATGCCGCCCTGTCTGAGGATTTCACCCTCCTGAACGGAGGCGACGGCCAGGCAAAACGCACCGGCTTCCATCGCTGCAGCGGCGATTTCCACCGCGCCATGGCCATAGGCGTCAGCCTTGACCGGAACGCACAGCTTGACGTTCGAACCGATTTTTTCCCTGATTTGATCTATATTGAATCTCAGATTTTCCCGGTATATAATGGCGCGTGTAGCTCTCATGATCCTTCCATAGTACCAGAACCGCTGAATATGTACAACCGGAAAATCATGCTTGTAAATTCTCGTTTTTATTGTACATTTAGTATGGGTAATAGCGTACTTCGGCTGCTATCGAGAATGTCCTTTGCGGCTTTCTTGGTAGAGAAGCGTTCCGACAGCCATCATTCCCGGGGGAGGGGCAAGGAATCGTTGAAAGGGCTCTGGTTCATCCCATTGATTCTCATTTTTCTCATGAGTTCCTGCGGTGGGGGAAGTATGCCCGTTCTCGATTCGCTCGACAAGCCCGATACGACGACACTTTCCATATCCGATTCGAACGGAAGGCTTTCCGCCGGGGCCTTCGTCGAGGCCGGCAAGCCCCTCTACGTTTCCTACTCGCCGAACAAGCCCTCGAGCGATACCCTTACCTCGCTTTCCGTCGATATACAGACCGCCGATGCCAAATCGTCCGCGAAGGCGATTTTTTCCGTCTCATCGGGCCAGGGCGCTGACAAGGCCGTCGGTTCCCCCTCTTCGGCCGGAACCACCCTGGGGTCGGCTTCGTCGTCCGGTTCTTCCTCCTCTACGTCGGGCTCTGCCGCTTCCACGGGTACGACCGGTGCCGCCGCAGGCACGTCAGTCGTGAGCACGGGTGCCGCCGTCCTCACCAGCGGCAACACCTCCGGCTCTTCGAGTGCCGCCGGCACCACCGGTGCCGCCGGGTCCACGACCACCGACGCCGGCGCTTCCTCGACGACGGGCATCTCGGCTCTTGCCGACCAATCCTCCTCCATTCCCGTCATCAAGGTCGTGAGCCTGACGGACAGCCTCCCGGCACTCCTGCTTCCCGACAGCCTCGCGGTCGGATTCTACAAGATCGTCCTGACCCTCCATTCCGCGACCGCTGACCTGACCACGACGAGCATTCCGGTTTTCGTGGTAAAGGATGCCTCGGCCTATTCGATTCGCAGCATCACCTCGACGCCGCCGGCCGTTTCCTCCGGACAGCCCTGTTTTCTTTCGGCCGACATCCTCGCGCCTGACGGCTCGAATCCCTACCTCCGGTGGAGCGTCGGAAAGACGGTCATCGGAGAGGCCAGCCTTGCCGACGGCGGGGACCAGATAAGCTGGACGGTACCGGAAAAGACGGGCATGTATTCGGTGACCCTCGAGCTCTTTCCGGTTTCCGCCTCGTCTTCTTTTGCGTTCACCTCGGCCGTGAGCCAGACGGTCAAGGTCGCGGTCGACCAAGGCGCATCGAGTGTAGCAGCGTCGGCCACGGAACTCGGTCCCGAAAGCTCATATTATGCGCTTTTCCATTTTTCCAAGGATCTCCAGGACGTCGGCATCAGGAGCCGCAGCGCGACGGTTTCATCCGTTTCCTCGCTCAAATCGATAAAGCCGGTGCTCCGATCCTATCCCGAGGGAGTGGGCTTCGGGTACGAGTTCACCGGTTCCTTCGGCGTGGATGGCGGCGATTTTCTCCTGCCGATCGAGAACGGCGCCCTCGCCCCGTTTACCGTCGTGATTCGGGCCTATTTCAAGCAAAACACCACCTCCGCCTCCCTCCTCACGACGTCGAACGACGGATTCACTTTTTCCATCGTCGCCGATTCGGCGGGAGGATTGGCGGCCACTCTCGTTTCCGGCGATACCTCGATCACCAGTTCCGCCGGTACCTACCTGCGGGGAGCCCACGAAGCCGCGATCACCGTCCTTCCCTCCGGAACCGGCTCCATCAAGCGGGAAACCATGGATATCCTCTGGTTCGTTGACGGACAGCTCGTCCATGTCGACCGGGAAAAGGCCGGGTTCACCGGTATGACGAAGGGGCAGGCCTCCTACAGGATCGGAGGCATCGGGGCATATCAGGGAATTCTGGACGAACTCGGGATATACACGCGCAACGACGCAGGGATCTCGACCTCCCTGCCGTTTTTCCAGCGGGAAAGCGCGAAGAAGTACCGGAATGCCCTGCTCTATGCGGCGGGTTTCGACGGGGCCGCTCTGGATAAAGGGGTCTCGGTATCTGGTGAGGCGAGCCTGGTGACGAACGGTCTCAGCCTCGGCAAGGGCGGCACCGTTACCTTCCCCGACCTGGAACTTCCCGAATCCTCCTTCAGGATGCGGGCCGAGTTCGACGCAACCCCTTCGCGCGCCGCATTCCTGGATGTGTTCAGCGCCTCATCCCTCGACGGGAAGCCGCTCGCCTCGATTCCTGTGGGAGGGAGTTCCGGCTTTACGGACATGCTCGCCTACCGGACCCAGGGCGGTTTCACGCTGGTCGCAAGCGGCATGACGGACAAGGCAATCGACCTGTCGTCCGGCTCCGCCAAACTAAGGCTCGTCCTTCGATCGGCAGGGGACGACGGAATCAGGCTCACCAGTTTCCTCGTCGTTTCCGAGCCGGACAAGGTCGCTCCGCCGAAATAGGTGGGACCTCCGCGGCATCCACCGGCTCAAGAACGGGTTCAGCCTAGGCCGAGGGCGGCGCACCGGGAGGCGCCGTTCCTTGAGTACCCGTATTGTCCGCATTCCACGCCCGCGATATAGTTGATTGAGGGATACGGGCTTTGCCTTTGACCGTAACGCCCCCTGAACAGTTTTTTCCGTTCCACCGCTGACGCGGTCGGAAGCAATGAACAAGGTATTTTCCAACGAGCCAACGTATGTTGGCGAAGTCGCAAGGGGGTGAACAGTGAAGGGTTGACGGTGAACGGGAAGAGCGCAGTATGCCGAGATGGCTCGGGATCCCCGTGACGTCTCCAAAGATCCGTTCACCCTTCACTGCTCGCCATTCACTTTTTCAAGGAGATCATCATGACAAAAGCGATCGGAGCGATACTTGCGGCGGTCGTCCTTCTGGCCGCCTGCGCAAGCGCGCCCGCGAAGAAACCGGTCGATGAAAAGCAGGATGCCTACAACGCCGCGGCGAAGGCCGCCGTGACGGGCGAGAAGGCCCCGGTAGCGAACAATCCGGCAGCCGCCGCCGTGCAGGGAAAGCCTGCGACCGCCGATTCGGCATCCCAGCCCGCTTCTGGCGACTCGTCGGACGTCAGCGACGCCGACAAGAAATTCATACAGAACTTCCTGACCAACCTGCACTACATGGTGTATTTCAACGAGAAAAGCGGACTCGACGTCTTCCTCGCGAAAAGCGCGGTCGGACAGGCCGACCGCTACCTTCTCCAGCAGGGCCGTGACGTGATCGATTTCGACCAGATCGTCAGGAACAAGAACGACCAGAAATCCGCCTACCAGACCGAGGTCGGCGAGTCCATGGACATGATCCAGTTCATCGCCCAGAAACTGAATGCCGACGTCTACGTGGAGCTGGACGCCCAGACTCAAGGATCCGACCGAAACGGGAAATTCTACGGAGACGCCAACATCACCGCGCGGATGTTCGAGACCTCCACCGCGACCCTCCTCGGCAGCGTCACCTACAAGAGCCCGACGACGATGAGCGCATCATCGAGCCAGGATGCGGTCACGAACGCCCTGGTCGCCGGCGTCTGGGCCATGATGCCCAAGATCATCGACCAGTCCAGGACCCAGATGGCGGCCCGTGTCCAATCCGGCATCAAGTTCGAGCTTGTCGTGCAGAAGACCCCGGATGCGCGGACGATGAGCCAGTTCCGTCGGAACCTCGCGAAGAAGATGCGTGACGTCGAGCAAATTTCGTCCTCACCCTCGGAAACGAGGTACTACGTGTACTATTTCGGCCGCCTCCAGGAGGTGGAGGATGCCGTCTACGACGCCGCCCAGAAGGTGACGGGCCTCGAAAACCTCTACCAGGTCTACTCGAGGGGAAAGTCGATTACCTTCAACACGGGGCTGTGAGCGGCCCCGCTGCATCGTTTCGTTGAATTTTCCCGAACGAAGGGATAGAGTCAAGGATATTGAAAACTCAGGGCGCGTGGGCGCCCCGAAATCGACAGGAGGAAATTGTGAAAAAGATCGCCACGATAGCCATCGCGTCGTTCGCCATGATGGTTATGATCACGGCCTGCGGCGGATCCCCGGCACCCATCCAGAAAAGTTCGAGCAAGGTGTTTTACGACATTGTCGATCACAAGGGCATGGCCCTGGGAAAAGAGGTGCCGGATTGGGTTCTCCAGGAGGCCAATGACCTCGAGAAGCAGGACCAGTACAAGACCCTGTACCTGTTCAAGTTCGAGGAAACCGGGAAGAACCTCGACGCGACGAAGACCTGGGCCAACAACTTTTCCGCTCCGTCGGAAATTTCCAAGATCGTCACCACCAGGGTCCAGCAGAAATTCGCCGGCGCCCAGGCGGGCGACAAGGACAAGCTCGGCAACTATTTCGAGAACGTGGTGAAGACCCTGTCCCAGGCCGAGTATTCTGGCGCCCAGAAGGTAGCCGACTGGTGGCTCCTGAAGCAGTACCGCAAGAACTCGGCGACCAAGGCCGGCCAGCAGGAGTATACCTACTACCTCCTCTACGGAATCCCGAAGGATACCCTGAACAAGCTCGTCCAGGATCAGCTCGACAAGGCCCGTGACGCCATCGCGGCGACTCCGGAACAGGCTACCGCCATCGACCGGGTCAAACAGGCCTTTACCGAAGGATTCTGAGTCCCGCTTCGAACGATGAAGCACTCCGTGGAATGCCGCGGAGTGCTTTTTACGCTTTTTACTGAATCGCGGGACCCTTGCGGCGGGCTGCGCACGCGCGGCCTACCGGAACAGTTCCCTGAGGCTTTTTCGAAAGTCGGCAGCTTTTGAAAAAACCACCATATCATTGAGCAGATTTCGTGGCTTTTCCTGCAAAATGCAAGAAAAGCGAGAAACTGCAAAACCGCTTTCAAAACTCGCTCGAGGTTTGAAAGCGGCTCATGTAAGGAGACGCCATGAAGATCCACCCCATTTTTATAGCGGCCATGCTGATCCTGGGCTGCGCATCGGTATCCCTCGTCGGCGCCGCGCCGGCCTGGGTCACCACCACCCCCGAACCCGACGATACCTACACCTACTTCGTCGGGTCTGCTTCCGATCAGGCCGGCGACGCGGCGAAGGCCGAGGAGATGGCCACGAACGCCCTTATCGGGGAGATCATGCGGAGCATCGGGGTCGTCGTCACCTCCGAGACGAGCGCCACGGCCAAATCGACCCTGGACAGCTATCAGGCAAGCCTGACCCAGACCGTGAAGCAATCCTCGACGAACCGGATCGCCGGCTTCGAGATCAAGGAGAAATTCTCCGCGAAGGATTCGAAAACCAAGCGGACGACCCTCTACCTCCTCGCCCGATACCGGACCGAGGATCTTGCCGCCGAAAAGGCGAGGATAGCGGCGGTTTTCCAGGAGAAGCTCGACGCGGTCGCGAGGCCGGAGGCCGAGGCGAAATCCCTTCTTTCCGACGGCAGGGCCTTCGACGCGGTCCGCCGCTTCATTGACGCGGCTTCGGCCGCGGCCGGTTCGAACATAGACAACGCCGACGTGAAATTCGCGCGGAACGTCAACGCGGCGAAGGACGCCGTCGCGAGGATCGGTTTCGTGAAGCTGAACGACAACCTTTCGGGTTCCGCGAACCTTCCCTTTTCCGCCGATTTCCGGGCCAGGGTGGTTTTCGGGGATTCGGCCTCGGCTCCCGGGGTTCCCGGCGCGGCCGTCAAGGTGGGCTACCAGGCTAAGGCCGCGAACGGCCGCCTCGTGGTCAAGTCGGAAACCGTCAAGGCCGACGACCAGGGCATCGTGAGTTTTAGGCCGCCCGCACCGAACTTCGTCGGAAAGGCGGCGCTTACGATGAGCCTCGACCTTTCCTCGGCCCTGGAGCCGCTCGATTCGGCTCCGAAGCAGTACGACGACCTCGTTTCCGGCCTCGAGGACCAGATCGCGGCGAAGAAGGTTTCCTTCTCCTACGTCGTCGGCTCGGCGGCGAAATCGGCGAAGACGGCCGTCGTTCTCCTCGATGTCGCCGCCGACGGCTCGGCCCTCGCGACGAAGCTGGCCTCTCCCGCCCTTCTGGACGCCCTCGCGAAAGAGGGCTTCGCGGTCCGCTCGCCGGGGTTCGACGCCGGCGCCATCCTCTCCGGAGACGATGCGGCCGTTCTCGCCGCGGCCAGGAAAGCCCTCGCCGGCACGGCCGATCGCCTCGCCTACGGTACGGTCAGGCTCGATTCTATCGGGGAGGATTCCGGGATGAAGGTCGCCGGCGCGACCGCGAGCGTCAAGGTGATCGACATCGCCTCGGGAGCCGTCCTCTACTCGACGACGAAGACGGGCGAGGCCGTCGGGTCGGACGACAGGGCCGCGACCGAGGCCGTTCTCAGGCAGCTGGCCGGAAAGACGATAGCGTCAGACCTGGCGGCAAGCCTTCCCTGATCGATAAACCATGTAAAAGGAGCGGCCATGCCGCAGGATGACGAGGGAAATTTCCTGAAGAGCCTGGGATTCCCCCAGGTTCGCGTTCACCATTCGCTCAACCATTTCGATTTCACGAAGCCCGGCAGGAGGATCCTCGTCATCGGACCGATGGGCTCGGGCAAGACCGAGTACTCGGCCCGGATCTGGCGGGACAGCCGGGTCGCGAGGAAGAAGGGCGACGGGGTCGCGGCCCTCACGACGACCGGCATGGCCGACCGGCGCAACGTCTTCTTCATCCGCTATTCGGTCGATTCCGAACGGTTTACCGACTATCCCCCTGATGCCCTCGCCTACCGGGGAGGTTACGAACGTTGCGGCGACATGATCGCCCAGATTAGGAGCTCCTTCGAACTCGACGCGCTGATCGCGGCCCATCCCGAGGTCGGTACCTGGGTCGTGGACGAGGCCTCGTTCTACGATGAACGCATCGCCTATGTCATGAGGAACTGGTCGGAGAAGACGGGGGCCGTCTTCATTTTCCCGACCCTGGTGCTCAATTTTCGCCGAGAGATATTCAACGCGACGGCCAGGCTCCTCCTCGATACGGCGACCGACGTTTTCCCGCTCACCGCGTACTGCGAGCATTCCGACTGCATCGCCGATTCCTTCTACACCTATCGCTACTACCAGGTGGACGGGATCGAGTGTCCCGCCCTCTACTTCGATCCCCTCATCATCATCGGGGGGGATAGGGAGAAGGATGATCCCCTGGAGCCGAACTACTGCACGCGCTGCGACCTTCACCACTACATGCCGGGAAAGGAATTCACCTTTTTCATCCTGAAGCCCCTGGGGGAAACGGCCAGCCGGGGAGACCTCGCCCCGCTGAAACGTGAACTCTGGCAGATAAAAAACGAAAGGGAACAATCGGATCTGTACCGGTTCTTCAAGGAACGGTTCCTGGACTGCGAAAATCCCGAACCGAAGAACATGGATTCCCTTCGCGTCGATTGCATAGCCGAACGCGCCCTCATCTATCTTTTCGCCGAACAGAACCTCGTGACGGCCGACCAGCTCATCAGGATCGCCGACGAGCTCAGGCTCGACAAGGATTATCTGGAGAAGCGCCTTTCCGACAACCGGAGGCCCTTGGCGCTTTAACGCCAGGATGGAATGCCCGGGCGTCCGTAGCGCTCGCGGTTGCCGGAAAGGGTTTGCGTGCGGGTAACCGCTTCGGAAAACCTTGTTTTTGTATCATTGCTTCCGCTGTCCTATACTTAAGTCCGAGTTCCATCGCTGGGGCACGGAGGACTGATGGTTGCCAATTGGTTGAAGACTCGGCCGGTCTCTTCGGGCAACAGCCCCTTTGCCTCTTTTCCGAGGTTCGGGCTGAGAATACGGCTCATGTTCGTCATGGTTGTCTCCTTCCTTATCGCGGGAATCGCGGCCAACCTCATCTATGTCTTCGGGCTTCCCTTTCTCGGCCTTCCCGGGTACCTGAAAATCGAGACCGAGTCCATGCGCCAGTGGGTAACCACCTCATCCCGGGTGAAGTCGGAACACCTGACCCGGTGGATGCTCAACAGGATCGAGGATGCCCAGCGTTCCGTGTCCGTGGCAGCCTCTTCTTCCGATCTCGACCATCTGGTCAGGACGATGGCTTCCATGGGCTCGGAGGGCCGGCCGGCACCCGGGGTGTTTCCCAGCCTCATCGCATCGGAGGTCGCCCAATTCCGCTATTTTCTCTCCGTCAGCATATTTTCTGTCGGGTCGGGGGCTCTCGTGACGACTACCGACCCCCTTCGCCTCGAGGAAAGGATGGCGTTTCTCCCGGCGGCGAGCTATCCCCGGTACTCGATAGAAAAACGGGGGACGAAGATGGTTTTCGTCGTCCTGATCGAACGGGAGACCGTTTCGGGGCTCCCCGTCCTTTTCTCGTTCATCGCCGACCTCGAACCGGCACTTGCCGATTACTTCTACGACTCCCTCGATTCCGTCCTCAACCTCGATACCTATCTCCTGGATGCAGACATGAACCTCCTTTTTTTCGCTTCCGGGAACAGGGCTCGAAGCGGGACGGATATCCTGCCGATCCAGGCCAGGGACAGAACGAGGCTGAGATCATCCCGGGATGGAATCACGATCGGGAACGGCAGGGGTGGAACCTTGGTCGTTTCGTACACGGATTTCCTCGTCGAACCGGTGGAGGGATTCGGAATCCTCGTCTCCGCGGAAGAGGAAACGGCACTTGGCCGTCTGAACTTCAACGCTTTCACGATCTTCGGGGCGATGACGGCCGCGATCGCCATAGGAATCTGTTTCGCGGCCTTCGGGCTGAGAAAGGGGCTCATACCCCTCGAAGAGCTGCGAACCACGATCGACGATTTCAGCAACGGACGATGCGTCGATTCGAGGCCAAAATACACGACGGGAGAGATCGGCGCCATATCCCGTGCCGTCTTTTCCATGATCGCCAAAATCGATGGATGGAAGCGGGAGCTCGAGCTGGAGGTGCTTACCCGCACGAAGGAACTCCTGGCGAGAAACGCGATTGTCCGCGGCATGCTGAGCGACTCAGACCAGGAGGCCTTCGGCATCGCCATCGGCGAGATCGCGAAGGTCACGGGCGCCGAACGGGGGGTTATCCTCTATTATGACGGCGAGCGCCGCTCCCATTGCGCCTATTTCCCCGCTTCCGATGCGGACTCTCCCGGTGCATCCGGCGTTACGAAAAGCGAAAGCGGAGACGATGGACTCGCCGATTGGGCACTCTCCGAAAATGGCAAAAGTTACCGTTATCGCCTGCTGCGGAAAATCGAGGAAGCGGGGATGGCTTCTGGCTATATTTCCATCGCCCGAATGGATGCCGATTTCGATGAAGCGGCGAAGGCCCTCTTTATCGCCGTGACCGATGGCATCACCCCGATAATTTCCAGCCGCTTTTCACAATCGCGGCAGGAATTCATCAGAAGGCTGGCGGAGAAGGCGCTCGAGAAGAGCGAGCGGCGGTTGAGGACCCTGTTCGAGGAATCGAAGGACATGATCTACACGGTCAATGCGGATGACGTCTTTGTCGAAATCAACGCCGCGGGTCTCCATCTGCTCGATTGCAGGAACCGGTTCGAGGCGATCGGCCATGGGTTCGCCGATTTCGTGATGAATCCAGAGGATCGGGCGACCTTCCTCGACAGAATGGGGAAAAACGGATTCGTCAGCGATTACGAAATCGTCCTGAAAAAAACCAACGGTTCGTTCATCTACTGCCTGGATACGGCCCAGGCCGTCTACGATTCGACCGGAAAGATCATCGAAATCCAGGGCATCGTCAAGGATATCAGCGAACGGATTCGAAACGAGCAGGAGCTCTGGAAGGCAAACCTTGACCTTGCCGAATCGAACCTCCGGCTCAAGAAGACCCAGAGCCTTCTCATCCAGCAGGAAAAAATGGCTTCGATCGGCCTGCTCTCCGCGGGAATCGCGCACGAGATCAACAACCCCCTCGGGTTCCTGAAAAGCAACTATTCGAGTCTCGTGAAGTTCCTTCAGGCGACCCAGGCCGCCTGGCAGGAGGTCGAAGCCCGAGAGGGCATGGACCTGGCCCCGACGAAAGCCAAGTACGATCTGGACTACGCCTTTTCCGAGTTTCCCGAGCTGATCAAGGAATCGGACGACGGTTTCCAGAGGATCATGGAGATCGTGAAGAATCTGAGGAATTTCGCCCGTACCGGCACCGAGAACTTCGGGGCCTACAATCTGAACGCCGGATTGGAAAGCACCATTACCGTCGCCTGGAACGAGATCAAGTACGTTGCCGACCTGGAAAAGGATCTCGGGACCATCCCCCAGATCGAGGCGAACGGGAACGAGATAAACCAGGTTATCCTGAATATCCTCGTCAATGCCGCCCAGGCGATAAAGGGACAGAAACGCTCGGAAAAGGGAAAGATCGGGGTCAGGACCCTGGATGAAGGGGAATCGGTAGTCTGCGAGATAAGCGACGACGGGCCCGGAATTCCGGAGGAAATCCAGTACCGCATTTTCGATCCCTTTTTCACCACCAAGGAGCCGGGGGAAGGGACGGGCCTCGGCCTCTCGATTTCATACGATATCGTCGTGAACAAGCATCGAGGAGCCCTGACCGTCGACTCATCTCCCCATCATGGGACCCGATTCAGTATCCGACTTCCCGTCAAGCATGCCGAAACAAAGTCTCCCTCCGACGAGCCGGAGTAGCGGCGCCGTCCGGGACGTCAATCGGGGGGATTCTGCCGCTTTTCCCGGGCCTCGGCGATCGCTTCCGCGACGGTTATCTTGATGGCCAGATAATCCCACAATCCAAGAAAATGCAGCAGGGAACTTATCTTTTCCGGGACGTTCGCCAGATACATGAACATGTCATGCTTGCGCGCGTTCGAGAACAGGACGGTGAACGAACCGATTCCCGTCGACGATATGTACTGCAGATGACCGAGATCTACGACGATTGCCTGGATCCAGGCCTCTTCGCCCATCAGGTTGATCATGGCGGTCTGGAATTTGCCCGAATTCGAGGTTTCGAGGGAACCTGACAAGCCGACGACGAGGGATGGGCATGGTTCCTGGATGATCTCGTAGCTGAGCCCGATCAATGGCTCGGTTGCGATCAGCTCTTCAAGACACCGTATGATTTTCTCCATTGTCCCTCAATGCCGTTGACCAGCCGGCTTTCTGTTCGCTTCCCTTCAATTCTTGATCCGAATCGGCCTAAAAGCAAGCCTTCCGGAAATCGATAGCGTTGCGTCCGTGTTTGAATCGGGAAGCACGGCAAGGGGGTAGGGGGGACGAGGAGGAATCATGAGGGAAGTTTCAGATAATCGGACCGCGTCTATCCGGCCGGTCCGGGCAGGGTTACGTTCGCCGCGCCCATGGATGCATCCCCGCTATTTTCTCGCCGCCATTCTGCTGATTTCTCTCGTCAGCGGGTGCGCCGCGCCCCGGGGATGGAATTCCCGTTCGACCGCCCGGATCAGGCTGGCCGGGCTATCGGACATTGCCTCCAAGGGGAGCCGAACCATCCTGCCTTCCTGTGGCGTCCGGGTCGCGAAGGCGAACATCCAGGCGGTGGGGAACGACGGCAGGGCCGAGCAGGCCAGCATCAGCGGCAGCACCGGCTCCATAGAGCTCGAGAGCGGCGAATGGGAGATCCATGCCGATGCCTATGCCTCGTCAGGAACCCTGATCGGTACGGGGGACGCCGACCTGACGGTCGAGACGGGGAGTCCGGCCTCGACGATCATCCGCCTCGCCGTCGCCCCCGGATCGGGAAGCTGCTCGATCTCCGTCGCCCTTCCCCCCGCGGCGGACGGGAAGGAGAGAACTGAGGTTCCCGCGGGCCTCGCCGTGGCACTTTCCGCCGCGTCGGCGGACTCGGGAACGTCAGCCGCCTTTCCCCTGGCCCTCGCCGTCGGAACGGGTGGAACCTGTACGGCGGCGGCGAAGGATGTTCCATCGGGCTACTATCTCCTCAAGGCGAGCCTCACCGAGTCAGGGTTCCCCGATGCCTCCTCGGTCGCCGCCCTCCTCGTGGTGCCGGGCCAGTCCTCGACGGGAACGGTCGCCCTGGTCCGTGGGGCGATCGCCGATTCGGGCGATGGCGGCGTCGGCGATACCGCCGTCTCGATCGCCGGCCTCGAACCGCCGTCGCTGACCGTCCTCGGACTGGAGGACCCCTTTGTCGCCTCCGTGCCGGTTTCGGCGAAGGCCCTGACCGATCCGTCCCGGCGGGTCGAGGTCGAATGGTTCGTGGATGGCGAGAGTTGCGGGATGGGCGGCGAGATGGCCTTCACTGATTTCTCGGCGGGAAGGACACTCCGGATCGACGTGGTCGCCCGGGATATGGACTCGTCCGCCGTTTCGAGCATCGACTCCGGCATAGCGAGGACCGTGCTCGCCTCCACCCCCGTTTCGGGAAACTGGACCTGGTCTTCGACGATACGGGGAAGCTGGAACGTCCAGCCCGAGTACCCGACGGCCTTGCTCCCGACCGGGAATCCGGGCTTTCTCGCCGTTTCGCGGGATTCGAACGCCCTCCAGCTCCTCTGCCGCGACGGATCTGGCCGATGGTACGAGGCGGAGCGTACCGACGAAACCACCGCTTCAAAGGCGGGAGGGACGGCCGGCGCCATCGACGCCCCGTACGGCGCATCCTTCGTCCAGACGGAGGCGAACCTCGTGACGGTATCGAAGGACTCGACGACGCTCGCGCTCTGGGAGAGGGCTTCCTCGGGAGGCTATAAACCGGTCTCCGGCATCGCCGATTCGCGGCTCCTCTGCGGATACCCCGCGGTGTCCGCGGCCGGCTCGAACCCGGCCTTCGCGGCGGTCGCCACGGCCCACAGCCTCACCTCGCGCACCTCATCCGACGACTTCGTGAGCCTCTGGAGGCTCGACGGCACGGCCCCGTCGAAGACGGCCGAAATCGGGGAGACCTACGACGGTTCGACGCCTCGGGTTCTCAGGAAGGGAAATCCCTTCTCAGCCATCCTCTCTCCGGATGCGGGCACCCTCGCCGTCACCTGGGCGAAGGGAGACTGCCTGGATTTCTATTCGGTCGACGCTTCTGGGGGGCTCGGCGCGCTCGCCTTTTTCCACGATGCCGGGAATACCTGGTCGCCCGGAACCGCGGTCCCGGGGATGGCGGGGCTCAAGGGCGCCGCGTTCTCGCCCGACGGCCGATTCCTCTACTGCGCGGCCTCGACCTCGGGGGCCATCCATCGCTTCGATCTTTCGCCGGGAAGCGTCGTCCATGGGGCTGTCCTCACGGGTTCCTCGGGTGTCGACGACCTCGCCGTCTCGGACGGGAGGCTCGTCGCGTTCGCGACCGCTTCGGACGCGGTCTCGATCTTCGACAGGAACCCGTCGGACGGGAGCCTCGCCGCATCCGGGGCGTTCAAGGGGGAATCGACCGTGGCCGGGCTCAACAACCCGCTCTGCGCGGGAATCTCGTCCGACGGATCGACGGTCGCCGTCGGCTGCGGGGTCTCGTCATCGAAGGATTCGAGCGCCGTCCTGATCTTCTCGAGGCGGTGAGGGCCATGCCGGCCACCCGCCGTGCCGGCCACGGGCGCCCTGGCTCGGACCTGGGTTTCAGAAGGCGGGGAAGTCGATCCCGATCCATTTCGCGGGATCGGCGACGTTCTCCCCGATCAGGCCGATGCCGACCTTCGCCGTCGTTTCGGCCACGAGGTACTTCTTTCCCTGGAAGGGGAACCGGGCGCCGGCTCCCGGCATGTCGACCCCGGCCATCGCGTGACTGAATTCGGCCGACACGAGGAGGACGGCGTCGAAGTTGAAGTGGTTGAGCAGGATGACGTAGAGGAGGGAACGGGAATCGCAGTCCCCCTTTCTCTGGATGGCGGCATCGTAGGGGGCGACGAAATCCGCCGTGTTGAGAGACCGGACGTACTCGAAGTCCTGGACCCAGGGGAGAAGGGCTGAGGGAATATCCTCCCGCTTGACCCCCTTCCGGTCGAATTCCCTCGCGATCAGCAGGGCGAGGCGGTCGAGCCTCGAGTAGCCGTCGCGGTAGATAAGGCGGTAGTAGCGTTTCCAGGCGTCCTTCCAGTCCTTGTCGTCCTTGTAGGCGGCGAGGACCTTGAACTCCCTCTCCACCTGGGACTGCTCCGAATCGAGGGCGTTCGGCGAGACGGGGAGGGTGATCGTGCCGCCGAGGAAGCCCAGTTTCAAATCCTTCGGGGCTGCCGGATCGACGGCCTGCTCATCGTACTGGCTGATCGGGCCGGGCTTGAGCCTGCAGCCCGAGTCGGCGGAAAAGCCGTCGAGGGCGGAAACGAGAAAGGCCGCCAGCGAGTCGTAGTCGGCCGCATCGCAGTAGGTGATGAGGGCGACGTCGGCGTCGTCCGATGCGGCGCTTCCCAGCCGCTTCACCCCCCTGATGAGGAGGGCGAAACCACGGGATCTCACGCCTCCGGCCTGGAAATCGAGGGACATGAAGGCCGCATCCCGGCCTTCGTAGGTGAACCGTTCGGTCTGGCCGCGGGAGGAGAGGCGCTTGGCGATCTCGGAGGCGAAGGAAGGGGAGTCCTTCCAGGTGGAGGCCTTCCGCGGGTAGACGGCGATCTGGTAGGTTCCCTTTCCGTCGGGGTCGCCGAAGCTGAAGCGGTCCCGCCCGTTTCCCCCCGTGTAGACCCATCCCGTCGGAACATCCGTATAGAAGCCCCAGGTCGGGGAGCTGAATTCCTCGGCGGAGAGGCCTGCCGCCGCAAGGATGATGGCCGCCGCGGCGAGCCAGGGATGAAGCCCTCTTCTCATGATTCCTCCAGGATTCTCAGGCCCCTATCGGAACGCGGCCTTACCCTTATTCTCGGTTTTTGGGACAAGCAACGATAGACAGAATCACCGGTCGGCCGTATAGTGACCGAAACCATGCTCGAACGCCTCTACGAGAACGAAAACATCCTGGTCATCGACAAACCGGCAGGTCTCGCCGTTCAGCCTGGGGCGGGCGTCACTTCCTGCGTCATCGGCCTTCTCGAGGCCGAGCTTCCCGCCAAACCCTACCTCGTGCATCGGCTCGACAAGGATACCGCCGGCCTCCTCGTCGTCGCCAAGAATCGGGACGCGGCGGTCCGGTACGGCGACCTGATCGCAGGCCGCAAGCTGGACAAGACCTACCTCGCGGTCTGCTCGGGCAGCTTCCCCGAGAAACGGGGCTCCCTTTCGACGGCCGTCACCCAGCATGGCCGGGAAAAGAGCGCGAAGACGGATTTCGCCGTTCTGAGGGAGTTTTCCCGATTCTCCCTGCTCGAACTCGCCCTGATCACGGGACGGATGCACCAGATCCGGGTCCAGCTCTCGGCCGAGGGCCGCCCCATCCTGGGCGACGACAAGTATGGGGATTTCTCGCTGAACCGGAACCTCGCCCGGGAGCAGGGCCTCAAGGGCCTTCTCCTCCTCGCCTGGCGGCTCTGGATACCGGAGGACGGCGGCGTCGTGCTGACGGCCCCTCTTCCCGCCCATTTCACCGAATTCCTCTCGCGGTTCGATATCGAGGAGTCTGATTTCGTTTCGGCTTCGGCCAGCGCGATCGGAAGTGAACCCGGCACGGCGGGCGCCGCGACGGGTACGGACGAGTCAGGCGGAGTCTCCGGCAGGTCCGGATCCTCGCCGGCGTCGGGCGCGAGGAAGGGCGGCTGGATTACCCGACGCAGAACGCAGGGAAAGGGAAGGCCATGAGCGCCGAGAATCGGAAATACATCCTGGTTTCGGGCGCCTCGTGGCTCGACCTCGCCGGAAACGTCTACATCGTGCCGGGCTTCCACGAGGAGTGGATACAGGCGAACTCGTCCCTCGTCGGGGGGCTGCGCACGGTCCCCGAGGTGGTGGCCGGCCTCCACTGGGTCTCGGTCGTATCGTATAAGGAAGGCTACGTCGAGTTCACCGTCGATTCGCGGAAGGACCTCGAAGCCCTCTCGGCGCTCTGGCGCTTCCTCTCGGTCAACAAGGGAAGCTGGAAGACGGCCTTCATCATGTTCCTCGACGAGGACGGCTACATCGAGCTGAGCTACACCGACGCCTTTTCCGAGGAAACCTTCTGCGAGATCGTGGCCGGCCGTGCCTTCTGCATCGAGCCGGTACCGGAATATGGTGAGCAGTGAGGGGTGAGCGGAGCGTTAGCGATATCCGGGGATTCTTTCGAG
>DBTK01000095.1 GCA_002307015.1 Spirochaetaceae bacterium UBA1318 | reverse complement strand
CGACCCTGCTCCCGAACCTGATCGTGCAGTACACGGCCGACCCAACCCTGAACGGGCCGACGGGGAGCAACATCTGGAAATCCGGAAACTGGTACCAGAACTCGGGGGCTTTGTCGGTGACCCTCTCGGTGAGCCTTTCAGGCCTCATCCCGGGCTCGGACTACTGGGTGAAGCGGGGCGAGCTCGAGGACCAGCTGGCCCTCGCGAGGGAGGGCGCCGAAACGACGGCCATGAACGCGAGCCACGACGAGGAGAATCAGAGGCGGCTCATCCGGGACAGCCTGGACAAGATCGAGGACCTGAAGAACGCGGCAAGCGACACGAAACGGTCCTACGAACTGACCGACGCGGCCTACAGGGCGGGGGGGGGAAGGCTCCTCGACCTCCAGGACGCCGAGCTCGCCTGGCAGGGAACCCAGATCCAGCTCCTGAACGAACGGCTCAACCTCATGTCCCTCGTCTACGACCTCGACGCGAAGTACGAAACCGCAAACTGACGGGGGAATCCCGGAGAATCGCCATCCATGAAAAGCAACATTATGAGCATCAGGAAAGGGCGCAACATGACCCAGAAGGAACTGGCCGCGATGGCCGGGGTGACCCGCCAGACGATCAACAACCTCGAGCACGAGCGGTCGAACCTTTCCCTGGATCTGGCCTACCGGATTGCGAGGATTTTCAACCTCAGGATCGAGGATGTTTTCGAGTACGAAAACGGAGCCTTGCCCTCGGTCTGTCCTGGAACCACGGCAAAATGAACGCTTGACATTTGCATGGTTCAACTATATGGTTGAATTATGCATGGGAAGCCTCTCGATCAGGATACCGCCGACAAGATCAAGGAAGCCGCGAAGGTGGTGTTCATCGACAAGGGCTATGACGGGGCCACGATGCAGGCCATCGCCGACCTGGCCGGTTTCAACAAGGCCCAGCTCCACTACTATTTCAGGAGCAAGGACAACCTTTTTTTTCTGATATTCAAGGAGGAGATGGGGGAGCTGATCCGCGTGAACAGGCCCCAGCTCCTCGGCGCTGACACATCCCTCCGGGAAAGGCTCTACGCGTGGATAGACGCGGAAAGCCGGTTCCTCGACCAGTACTACAAGCTGCCGATCTTCATCCTGAATGAAATGCAGCGGAATCCTAATCTGGTTGAGGATTTCTTCCAGGACGTGATGGTGCCCGACATCATCAAGGGCTTCATGACCGGCGAGGGCGAGCTCCGGGAGACTCAGCCGTCGGTCTCGATCGAGGAACTGGTGACCATGGCCCTTTCCCTCATGGTATTCCCGATCGTGTCGAAGCCCCTGCTGAAATTCTTCTACCAGATGGACGACGATCGGTGGCAGGAGGTCAAGACGAGGCAGATCGGGTTCGCGAAGGAGCTGATCGACCGCTATCTCGGAGAGGCGTGACGGTTTTTTTTAACACAGAATCAACCATGTGGTTGAAACATATGATTGCACTAAACGACCAAAAGGGGGGAGGGATGAAGAATTTCTGGAGTAGACTGCTTCGCCACAGCTGGCTGGTGGTCATCGTTTTCACGCTGGCGACGGTCGTCATGATCGCCGGGGCGCACACCATCAGGATGGACTCGTCGGCGAACGCGATAAATCCCGAGCACAACGAGATCGTCGAGCTGAACGACCGGATCAACAAGGAATTCAACTCCGGAAGGACGGAGGTTTTCGTCCTCTACGCCGACGACATCTACACCGCCGAGCACCTGAAGGAAATCAAAAGAATCACCGGCGAACTCAAGTCGATCGACGGCGTCCTTAAGGTGACCTCACTGTCCAGCATGACGAAGATGATCGAGCGGGACGGGGTTTTCGAGGCGAGCGACATGGTTCCGGACGGGGACCTGTCGGCGACCGATGTTCGCGACATTAAAGGTTACGTGGCGTCGAACTACATGCTGAAATCCGGGCTTCTCACGACCAAGAACGGCACGGCGACCCTCGTGATAGCCGAGTTCCTGGACAGCGCCGACCTCCCGTCCCTCGTCAAGGCCATGGAGAAGCCCGTTCGCGAAACCTGGACCGGGAAATACGATCTGGCGGGAATCCCGAGCCTCGAGAGTTTCCTGCTGCAGACGATGCACCGGGATCTGCCCGTGCTGGGCGGGATAGCGCTATTGATAATCGTGTGTCTGTTCCTGCTCAACTTCAGGTCCGTGCTCGGGGCCCTGCTCCCGGTCCTGCAGATCGTGATCGGACTGATCTGGGGCGCGGGAGGCTTCGGCTGGCTCCACCTGAAATTCCAGCAGCTCACCATCATCGCGCCGGTCGCGATCCTCGCCGTCGGCAGCTCCTTCACCCTCCATCTGCTCGGGCGGTACTTCCTGGAGCTATCGCGGGGCACCCCGAAGGAGGAGGCCATTCTTCGCGTGCTGAACCATACGGGTATCGGGATTTTCGTCTCGGGCCTGGCGATAACCGCGTCCATACTGACCTTCCAGCTGTCCGCCCTGGCAATGATCCGCGGCCTGGGGATCTTCATCGCCATCGGCGTCTTCAGCTGCATGCTCTCATCGCTCCTGCTTCTTCCGGCAATCCTCCATCTCCTCCCGGCGCCCAAGGTCAGGATCGACATGGAAAACTCGCCCTTCCTGGCGAAGGGATTGCGAAGGCTCGGCGACTGGGTGTGCAGGTATCCGAAACGGATCGTCGCGGTCTCCCTCGCGGTCCTGGCCGTCGCGGCCTTCGGGGTGACCCGCATCGTTCCGAATACCGCACTCGTTGCCTTCTTCAGGCCCGACTCGCCGGTGATCCTCGGCATGAACGCCGTCAACCGGACGTTTCACGGCTCGACTACGGCGAAGGTCTTGGTGACCGGAAACCTCAAGGATCCCAAACTTCTCGAATCCATGCTCGAGTTCCAGGAGGCTACGCGGTCGATCAGGGGCGTAGGCCCGAGCACTTCCATCGCCTCGCTGATCAGATCGATTCACGAGACGCTGACGGGGCAAGCCGGCCTCCCGACGAGCGAGGATCTGGTCGCCCAGGAATTGCTGGTGTACCAGGCGTCGGGGGCGAGTCTTGACGATGTCACCTCGCTCGTGAACCTCGACTACAGCCGGGGGGTGATCAACTTCATCGTCCCCCGGCTCTCGACGCCCGAGACGAAGGTCCTCGTGGAGGAATTGAGCAAACTGACCGGCACCTACATGGGGACGAAGGCGACGGTCCAGTTCGCCGGCGACGTCCTTTCCGAGACTGCGCTCGAGCAGGTCCTGATCCGGGATTTCATCGTCAGCCTGACCCTGGCCCTGATCCTGGTGATCTTCGTCGACAGCCTGATCAGGAGCTTCCGCGCGGCCCTCGTCACGATCATCGTGCTCGTCTCGACCATCATCCTGCAGTACGGAATCCTCGGGCTGACCGGATCCCCGTTCAACATGGCCACCGCCCTCGTCGGTGCCCTGGCGATAGGCGTCGGGGACTACGCGATCCACCTGACCGTGAGGTACATGGAGGATCGACAAAGCGGGCTCGGCCCGGAAGACGCGATCAAGCGGACCCTGGTCACCTCCGGAAGGTCCATCTTCTACACGGCCCTCACGATCGGGGGCGGCTTCATCGCGCTGACCTTCAGCCAGCTCGTCCCGGTGGCGACGCTCGGCGGGATCATGGTCCTGACCGTGGTGATCGTGGGCGTCGCCACGCTGACCCTCCTGCCGGCGGCCTGCGTTCTGTTTCTCAGGAATCCAACCAAATCACATGTGGAGGCAAAAGATGTTTAAGGAAAAATGCGGCAAATTCTCGATTCCCCTCGTCGCCCTGCTCGCGCTCGGCGGCTTGGCGTTCGCCCAGGCGGTCGACGGCGCCGAGGTGATGGACAGGTACTATCACGTGGCCAAGCCGAAGACCCAGATCATGGCGATGACGATGTCCATCTCGAAGGGCGGCTCGACCCTGACGAGGAGCATGACGACCTGGACCACGGGAGACAACGCGAAGGGCGAGGTCGAGCAGAAGGTGATCAAGTTCTCCGCTCCAGGCGACATCAGGGGCTCGGGCTTCCTGACGGCCAAGAAGGTCGACGGCTCCAAGGAGAGCCAGCTCTGGCTCCCCGCCATGGGGCGGGTAAGGCGGCTGAGCTCTGGTGCCTCCGACCAGGACTCGGCCTTCTTCGGATCGGACTTCTCAAACCGCGACATCGGCGGCTTCATCGAATCAGACTTCGGCTACAGCTTCCTCAAGGAGGAAGACGGGCTCCAATCGGTCGCGGCCCTGCCCAAGAGGAACGACTTGGGCTACGAGAAGGTCGTTTACTTCATCGATCCCAGGACCTCGATGGCGCAGCGCATCGACTACTACAAGGGCGGCAAGCTGCTCAAGACCCAGGAGCTGGCCTACGTCCAGGTCGGTCCCTACCTCGTTCCCTCGAAGAACGTGATGAAGTCGGCTTCCGGTTCCGTGACGGAGATCGTCATCGGCGACGAGAAGGTCGACCAGGAATTCGGGGACATCTTCAACGAAAGATTCCTCAAAAAGTGAACGGGAAGGAGAGATCATGAGACAGAGACAAACCGCGCTGCTGTGCATGGGCCTGCTGCTCGCAACGGGCGCCGCGTTCGGCCAGAGCTTCTCGGGCAGCGTCGCCTCGCGAATGGGGTGGTGGTGCCAGTCGGGGAATTTTGATCCCCGCTCGCAATACGTGACGGGGAAGATTTCCGGAAAGGTCGGCGATCAGGAAAATCCGTCCGCCCAATACCAGGCCGAACTGCGCGTCGGCTACGATCCGGCCGCCGGGGGAACCTCCGTCGACATGAGGGAGACCTGGATCAAGGCCTTCCTCGGCCCCATGGATCTGTCGGTCGGAAAGCAGCTCGTGTCGTGGGGGACGACCGACGTCTTCACTCCCGTCGACGTGGTCAATCCTCGGGACTTCACGCTTCCCCCGGAATCGCTTGACGAGAAGATCCCGCTCACGATGCTGCGATCGGTCATCAACGGCGACGGGCTCGTCGTCGACCTGGTCGCCGTTCCCTTCTTCACGGAGTCGATAGCGCCCGGAAGCCGCTGGCGGAGCGCGGTCTCGCTCCCGAGCGGGGTCGTCCCGACGGTCACGCTGGAAAAGCCGGGCGACCGTACGGGGAACATGCAGTTCGGCGGAAGGCTGCAGAAGAGCTTCGACATCGCCCAGGGCGCCGACCTCGCCTTCAGCGTGTTCGACGGCCGAGAGACGACGGCGACGGCGGACGTGCGGGTCACCCCGGGGACGCCCCCTGCCGTCGAGATCGACGAACGCTACCGGCGGTTCCTCATGACGGGGTTCGACGGGGCCTTCGCCTTCGTGGACGGGATTCTCCTGAAAAGCGAAATGAGCTACACGACCTACGACGGAACCTCCCCGCTGAAGCCGGATACCGATTGCGCCTCGACGGAAGGCTTGATCGGCTGGGAGTATACGATCCTGGAAGGGGTGAAAACCATCGGCGAGTACGACGCCGTCTGGGATAACGACGGCGGGAACGGATCGTGGACCAGGACGGCCCTGTTGATCCTGAGCGGGGACATCGGAAGCAGGTTCTCATACAAGCTGACCGGCGGCTACAATCTCGACGGCAGCGAATTCCTCGCCCCGCTGATCGCGTACACCCTCGCGGACGGCCTCGTCTTCGAGACCAAGGCCTATGCTTTCTGGGGAGAAACGTCGACGAAGTATGGTCAATGGCGGGACAATGACGTCATCGAAATGTCGGTCAAGTACTCCTTCTAGGTGAGCTACACTGCTCGCGACTATTTCGGCCTTTAGTCTCTTTTCGGCCCGATGCCCTTGCGTCATGTTCCTGACGGTTCGCTGTACGTTCATCAAACCGTAGGGAGATCACGCGATCGATATTTCCATAAAGGTTCGCACACGGTCAGGGAGACATGATTCAGGTCTCCCTGACCCAGTGGGCCTGTTACTCGGGATCATATTGCATCGAAGGAGGGCCAGACGACATGCCTCTCATTGATTTTGTCAACCTTAGGGAAGGTACGCTTCTCGAATAGAAGCGGGACCGGTTGACGCGCTTACGTTATTTCGACGGCCTTCTTCGATCGGTTCGATACATTCCGCAAATCCTAAGAAAGCTGGTATTGCCATGAAAAGCAACATTACAAGCATCAGAAAACAGCGGAACATGACACAGAAAGAGCTGGCCTCGATGGCCGGGGTGACCCGTCAGACGATCAACAACCTCGAGCACGAGCGGTCGAACCTTTCCCTGGATCTGGCCTACCGGATTGCGAGGATTTTCAACCTGACAATCGAGGATGTTTTCGAGTACGAAAACGGCGCAAGGCCCCCTGCCTAGGAATCGATCTCCTCATCGAAATCGGGGGGTAATCGCGGAGTCGAGCGACGATGCCTCCGGGTCAGGCGATTCCGAGCCCCGCCCTCGCCGACCTGAGGCTCTCGGCGCTCGCCCTGAGAAGGGCGGTTTCCTCGGCCGCGAGGGGGACCTCGATCCGCCTGACGATGCCTTCTCCGGCGACGACGCAGGGGATGCTGAGGGCGACGTCCGAGATCCCGTACTCGCCGGCGAGCGTCGTCGAGACGGGGAGGATGCTCTGTTCGTCGAGGATGACGGCCTTGATGATGCGGCAGACGCTCATCGAGACACCGGAGCTGGTGAAGCCCTTGAGCCTCAGGATCTCGAAGCCGGCCTTTTTCACCTCGTCGAGGAGAGCCTCGCGGTCGAAGGGTTTTTCGGCCCCGAAAACCCGGTCGAGGTCGTCCAGGGGAACCCCGGCGATGTTCACGAGGCTCCAGGCGGCGAAGGCCGTCGCGCCGTGCTCGCCCAGGATGTAGCCGTGGACGTTCTTGGTGTCGACGCCGTAGCGGAGGGCTATCGACCTTCGGAGCCGGGCCGTGTCGAGGAGGGTGCCGGTTCCCATGATCCGGTCGGCCGGATAGCCGAAGAGATTCTGGGCGACGTAGGTGACGACGTCGACGGGGTTCGTGACGACGATGACGACGGCGTCCCTGGTGCGCGAGGCGACCTCGGTCATGACCTCGCCCACGACGGCGACGTTCTCCCTGAGCAGGGCGTTCCGGTCCGATGCCGCGCCCGGCTTGAGGCTGGGACCGGCGGCGATCACGACGACCTGGGCGTCGGCGCAGTCGTCCCAGCTTCCCGCCCTCACCTTGACGTTCGGGCTGTAGGCGAAGGAGGTGGTGTGGCTCGCGTCCATGGCCTCGCCCAGGGCCTTCTCGGCGTTCCGGTTGACCACGACGATCTCCGAAAGGAGGCCCATGGTGAGGGCGTTGTTGAGGATGGCCGAGCCGACCATCCCCGCGCCCACGATGACGAGCTTGCTCCCCGCCGCCCTCATGGCCGTGCCGCCCCCGCCAGGCCGGGGTGGGCCTCAGAGCAGGGCGATCGCACGATTGACCCGCTTGAGCGCGGCATCGGTGCCGAGGGCCCGAATGCTGCCGAAGAGGGGCGGGCTCACCTTCGTTCCGGTGACGGCGACCCTGACGGGCATCATGAGGTCGCCGAGCTTGACGCCGAGGCCCTCGGCCATCGCCCTCGCCTTCGCCTCCATCGCCTCGTCGCTTTCCGTCTCGATGGCGGGGATGAAGCCGAGGGAGGCCTCGAGGAGAGCCTTCGCCTTCGCGGCGTCGAGCTTTTTCGGGATGAGGTCGGCGGGGTTCGCGACCTCGACGTCGGCGAACAGGAACCGGAGCATGTCGGGGGCGTCCTTCACAAAAGAAAGCCGCTCGCGCACGAGGGGGATGGCGGCGGCGAGCCTCTTGGTGTCGGCCTCGGTCGGCTTCTCCCCGACGAGGCCCGAGGCCTGGAGGTAGGGGAGGCAGAGGGCGGCGAGCTCGGCCTCGCTTTTCGTCCGGATGTACTGGCCGTCGTACCACTCGAGCTTCTTGTAGTCGAAGACGGCCGGGGCCTTGTTGAGCTTGTCCATCTTGAAGAGCTTGGCGAGGTCGGCGAGGGAATAGATGTCGCGGCCTTCCTCGAAGGAGCAGCCGAGGAGGGCGACGTAGTTGATGATGGCGTCGGGGAGGTAGCCGTTCGAGCGGAACTCGTTGACGCTCGTCGAGCCGTGGCGCTTGGAAAGCTTGTGGCCGTCCTCGCCCATGACCATCGGGAGGTGGCAGTATTCGGGATGGTCCCAGCCGAAGGCCTCGTACATGACGACGTGGAGGGGCGTCGAGGGTATCCATTCCTGGGCCCTCATGACGTGGGTGATCTTCATGAAGTGGTCGTCGACGACGTTCGCGAGGTGGTAGGTTGGGAAGCCGTCGCTCTTGAGGAGGACGGGGTCCGGGTTCACGTCCTCGTTCTTCCACTCGATGTCGCCCAGGATGTGGTCGTGGAATTTCGTCACGCCCTCGAGGGGAACCTTGAGCCTGATCACGGACTTGACGCCCTTCCTCTCGAGGTCGGCGCGCTCTGCTTCGGTGAGGTTCCTGCAGTGGCGGTCGTAGCCCGAGCCGGACTTGGCGGCCGTCTGCTCCTCACGGAGCTTCTCGAGGCGCTCGGAGGTGCAGTAGCAGCGGTAGGCCTTTCCCATCGACACGAGCTTCTCGGCGTACTCCGCGTAGAGGGCGAAGCGCTCGGACTGGACGTAGGGGCCGTAGGGGCCGCCGACGTCGGGGCCCTCGTCCCAGTCCATGCCGAACCAGGCGAGGCTGTCGAAGAGGTTCTTCACGTACTCCTCAGAGTACCGGGTGCGGTCCGTGTCCTCGAGCCTGAGGATGAACGTGCCTCCCATGGACCGGGCGAAGAGGTAGTTGAACAGGGCGGTGCGGATCCCCCCGATATGCTGCAGTCCCGTCGGCGACGGGGCGTATCTGACGCGTACTTCCATGTCGTTCTCCCTGATTCCGAATTTTAGTTTTTCATACCCATCATCGGTAATTAAGCCGTAACGAAGAATTACCACGAAAGCACGAAGCCACGAAAGGAGAGGGAAAAAACAATTTGGCTTTCGTGTTTCCCCTTCGTGTTTTCGTGCCTTCGTGGTTAATCTTTCTTTAGCCAGGAAAATGTCCACCACGAAAACATGAAGGCCGACGGGCACAACCGCACGATGCGCGGATGCACATAGTGTACCCGCTTCCGGGAGGGGATGCAACGGGTTTCGGGCGATCCTCGTGGCCGCCGGGGATGGTCTGCGCGGCATCCGGGGCGTGCGTGGAGGATCGCGTGTTCGAGGTTACTTCATCGCGGAGCGGTCGGAGTTGTAGTTCCAGCCGTTCGCGTCCATGTCCTTCATGAATTTCACGACGGCGTCGACGAGGACCTTCTCCATCTTCTTGCCCTTTTCGGCCGTGGCCTTCGTCGGGTCTCCCGTGGCGCCGCAGTCGGTGAGCTCGGCGAAGTTCCACTTGATGTCGACGTTCGCGGGGAGGTTCGGGACGACGCCCCGGGCCCTTTTCATGTCGACGAGGTCGCCGAAGAGGGCGAGCGCGATGGAGGTTTCGCCCTCTCCCGCGTGGCCCAGGCCGTTCCACACCTCGAAGGTGTCGGGGGGGAGGAGGTTGCCGGCGGTGACCCACCAGGCGTC
>DBTK01000101.1:2608-29941 GCA_002307015.1 Spirochaetaceae bacterium UBA1318 | reverse complement strand
CCGCATTGACCTGAAGGTTGCCGGCAGGATGGAGATAGATGGTGCCGGCCGCGGTCTTGACCGCTCCTGAGACAGTGATCGCGCCGGCCGCGCTCGTAGCGTCCAGATTTCCCGAAGAGCCCGAGAGATCGGCCTGCAGGGAGTACGCTACGCCGTTATCCAGCTGCGTCGTCCCGCCGTTCGTCACGACTACCCCGGTCCATGCGTTCGTGCTCCGCGTGAGCGTGATCGTCCCCGAGCCCGCAGCGATGGTCACCGTCGAGCCGCTTATATCGCCCGATTGGGTGACATTGCCCGCGGCGGTCAGCCCGACTGTCGACGTCGTCTTTATTCCGGCGATGTCGAATCCTGCGACGCCTTGGTAAGCTACCGTCCCGGACGAGGCCCCCGTCGTTCCGGCAAGCTGGGCCTCGAGGTCGATCGTATCGGCCGTGTTCGCCGGAGCGCCGAGGGCGATATTCGCGGCGCCTGCGTTCTTGGTGATCGCCGTGATCTTGCCCGTCCCGACGTTGATCGCCCCGTTCTGGGAAATCGCCCCAGTCGAGGTGAGCGTGAAGTTCTTGCCCGCAGTCGTGACGCCGTTCGTCGGCACCGTGCCGATCGCGTCGATCGTCGCGCCGATGATCGTGCCGCCCGCGTTGTATACCGAAACGTCGGCGCCGCTCGTGTTGGCCACGAAGGCCCCTATGCTATTCGAGCTGTCCGTCAGCGTGAAGGTGGAACCTGTCCCGAGGAGCTCCACGCCCTTGGTCGTCGTCAGCGGCCCGCCCGAGGCGTCGACGCCGCCTGAGACTGCATTGAGACTGATATAGCCCGCGCCAGTGGAAATGCCGCTTGCGGCGACGGAGAATGCGCCCGCCGACTTGTAGGCGAAATGCCCCCCGCTCGTGCTCCCCTCGATCGTCGCCACCGCGTTGCTCTGCGTCAGGTCGATCGAGCCTGAAGTGCTGGTAGCCAGGAGGCCGTTGCCCGTCAGGATGGCGGACTGGGAGACGCCTCCGGTCGTCGCGTTGAGCGTGATAACGCCGTAGGAGCTCACCGCCGCCGCGGTGATCCCCGCGTTGATGGTAATGCCCGTCGCATTCAAGGTGATGTTGCTCGAGCCGCTCGTGTTGTTCGTCGCCACTGCCCCGCTCACCGTGAGGGCTCCGCTCGTCGTCAGCGCGAAGGTTCCCGCCGTGGCGGCCGCGCCTGAACCGAAGGCGGCCAGGATGGGTATCGAGTTCGTGGCGTTCGTCAGCGTCACGGTGTTCTTCGTCGAGCCGGTCAGGCTGGCCGCCGTGATGCTAGTCCCCGCGGTCTGGGTGACCGGCGCCGTCATATCTGTGCTCACTCCGAGCGTGAGCGCGGGGCTTCCCGTAATATTGCAGAGGGCGGCCGTCGTGGCCGCGTGCCGCACCGTCATCGCGCTCGTGGAATGGAGGGTGCCGTCGTTCAATTGCAGCGGTCCGCCGCCCGAGTCGATGGTCAGGGCCCCGGCGTTCGCGTTGATCGAGATGCCCGTGTTCAGGGTGAAGCCGCCCGTGCCCGAGACGAGGTCGATCGGCCCGTTCGTGGAGAGCACGCCGCCTGAGACGGTCAAGGCCTGGTTGCTCGTGAAATAGAAGCCGTTGGTCGTCGATCCGCCCGACAGCGTCGTGGCGCTGGCGACGAGCGGCGAGCCCGAGGCTCCCAGGGCCGAGGCCGAGGAGACGCTCACCGCGCCCGTGCCGGAAGCGAAACTGAGGTGGGGGCCGGCGTCGTTGACCGTCGCCGCGCCTCCGGTGGCTATGGTGAAGGTCTTCCCCGAGACGAAGGGTATCGTGCCTGAGGCGAGAAAGGTCAGGGGGCTCGACGACCCCTGAAGGGTGAGGCTGTAGCCCAGGTTCGTGAGGGCTCCCGTCGCCCCGACGGTCATCGTTCCCGTCCCTCCCGCGTTCCCTATCTTGACGACGCCCGAGGCGCCGAGGTTCTCGAGGCTCGTCGCGTCGAGGCTCAGCGTATTGAGCGCCGTCCCATTGTTCAGGTACACGTCCCTCGTCGCCGTGAACGGCTCGATCAGGACGTCGCCCGCGGCGTTGCCCATCGTCCCGCCGACGCTCACCGGGCCGTCCACGCCGAGCGCGATGGCGCTGCCCGCCCCGCTCACGCTCAGGCTCTTGCCCAAGGCGAGGGTGAAGCCCCCGGCGCTCGTGACCGTCAGTCCGGTCAGCGCGGTGGCGCCCACCGTATCGTCGAAAGAGACTGTCCCCGTTCCCGCCGTGATCGCGAGGCCGTGCGCCCCCGTGACCGTCCCGTGGAAGGTGACGTTGCCGCCGCCCGAGAGGATCGCGAGGGAACCCGTGAGCGTGGCCGGGCCGTAGAAGTCGACAGCCCCGGTACCTGCCGAGCTGTCGACCGTGTAGGCGCCGAGCGAGAGCCCCGCGGCGGTCAGGCTCACGAGCCCGCTCGTCGTCGCGTTCGCCCCGAGGGTGGTCGTGCCCGCCCCCGCGCTCTGTGCGAGGCTCGCCGCGTAGACCGCCCCGTTCAGGTTGAGGTTCTTCGCGGAGGTGACGGTTATTGCGCCCAACGCGTTCGCGCCCGAGGCACCCAGAGTGCCGAGGGTTACGTCTCCGGCAGTTCCCGCCTTGAGCCCGAGGGTATAGGTGGCGCCCGTGAGATTGCCCAAGGTGATGTTCGCCCCGCTACCGCTCGTCGTCGTATCGAAGCTCGCGTTGCCGGCGAGGACGATCGGATTTGTCCCGAAATCCAGTGCCCCGCTCGAGGAGGAGATCGCGTCCTTGAAGCTCCTGGTGCCGCTGGTCTTGGTCGCTCCGTTCGTGAAGGCCAGGTTGCCGGCGACGGACAGCGATATCGTCGCGTCGCTCTTGAAGGTCGTAGTGGTTACGGTGCCTCCGCCGGAGAAAGTCAAGGCGTAGCCCGAGGCCGAGCTATCCGAGTAGCTCGCGATATTCACCGCGTCCGAGAAGGTCAGGGCGCCGCCCGTCATGGTCGACTGGACCGCGGCCCATGGCAGGGTCGCGGACAAGGCGCCCGTGCTCGCCACGGTCGTGGTTCCGCTCGAGCCCGTGGCCGCGAGGGTCGAGCCCGAGTAGCTCCAATTCGCCGTCGCGAGGTTGGCGAGGTTGATGGAGGCTCCGCCCGAGAGAGTCCAGGTCTTCGAGCTGAGGGTCACCGAGCTTCCCGAGAAGCTCCCCACCGTGAACGCGCCCTTCTGATACAAATTGTCCGCCAGGGTCAGCGAGCCTGCGGCTGAGGCGTTCCCGACGGCGATGTTGTTGAACACGTTGCCGGAGTTATTCGACGTCAGGCTCGTCGTCCCGAGGAAGACGAAGCTCCCCCCCATCGTGCTCGTCGTGCCGGCGCCGAAGGTCACATTGCCTTTGGCCGTCACCGTGTGCGTGTTGTCGGCAAACGAGCCCGTGGCCGTGTGATTCAACGCCAGCGCTCCGTTGACGAAGATGTCAGAGGACAGCGAGGCTCCGTCGTTGGCGGTCAGGCCGAAGAAATTGTTCGGCGTCGCCGTGGTCTTCTGGTTGACCGTCGGGTTGCTGGACGTGAGCTGGATCGTCCCCGCCGTCGGCTGGAACGCGATGGCCGTATCGTCCCAGGCCCCGGCGATCTGGTGCGTGTAATTCGCCGGATCCCAGGTCCCGCTTGTCATCGCCAAGGCGTTGCTGACGATCCAGGCTCCGCCTGAGGTGACCTTGTGCCCCGTGAGGTCGATGGTCAGCTTGTAAAAAGTGTAGGCATCGACCGTTTGGTCGTTCAGCGTTGCTTTCAACGCCACCGTTCCGGAATCGTGGGTGAAGTTGGCCACGGTGAGGTCGCCGTCCAGCTCCGTGGTGGTGGGAGCGGCCTTGAGCGTGCCCAAGCCGCTCACCGTGCCCACCAGTTTCAGGGTCGCGCTCGTCATGCCCGAGGCGTCGAGGATGCGCGTGCTGTCGGTCTGGATGGCGGTCGTCCCGTTCACCGTCAGGCCGAGGTTGCCGGTGGCCAGGGAGCCGGAGCTGATCGTCAGGTTGCCGGCCACGGTCAGGGCGTTCGTGAGCAGAGAAACGCTGCCGGAGGTAGGCGCGACCGTGAGGTTTCCGAGAGCGGTCGAGGCGTTGACCTTGCTTCCGCTCGTCTCCATGACTATCGTCGAGGTTGTCTGCAGCGCCGATCCGCCGGCAACGAGGTTCCCCGTCACGTCGATCGTCCCCGAAGTCGTCGCGTCGAAGCTTCCCGTGACGGTCAGGTCGTTGACGGTATAGGTGTTGCCGCTCAGGTCGAGGGTGGTCGCGCCGCCGCCGATCGAGACGTTGTCCGTCGTATTGGGAACGTAGCCGCCGTCCCAGTTGCCCGCGGTGCCCCAGAGCGTGCCCGTTCCGCCGACCCAGGCGACGGGTGAGGAACTGAACACCCATTCGTAGGTCCCGGTCACGTTGCTGCCCGCGTCCTTCGAGTAGGTGGTCGTCAGGGTCCTCGTGGCGACCGCGCCGTAGCTCACGGCGAGATAGGTGAGGGATGGAACGACGGCGGACTGCATGTCGATGGTCCAGATTCCCGTCGAGGCCAGGGAGAGGAGTTTGGTCTGTCCGCCTTTCAGGGTCAGCGTCCCTCCGGAGAGGATGGTCTGCGTCTTTCCCGAGGTGAAGTTGACAGTCGCCCCGGAGCTCGTGCCCGAGGCATCGATCGTCAGGCTGTAGAAGGTATTGGCGCCCTTGACGGCGTGGGTCGTCGCGCTCGAGTTGCTGATCGTCACCGAGCTCGTGTTTCCCGCAGTGACAAAGCCCGTCCCTCCATTGCTATTGTCCAGGTCGCCGGATATCGCGATCGAACGCGTCGAGGGACTGAGAGAGCCGGAGGAGCCGAAGGTCAGGGAGTTGACGCTCAAGGCTCCGGAGAGGGTCGTCACCGACCCGTCGATGGTCAGGTTGTTGAAGGCCTGGGCGTTCGGCGTCAGGGTGACGCCTGCACCGGTGAGAGTGACCGTCTGCGAGCCCGGGGTGAAGCTTCCGGCCGTGTTGACCCAGCTCCCTCCGACGGAAAGGCTGTAGGTCGAAACGCTGAAGGTCCCTCCCGCCCCGCTCTGGCTGAAGCCCCCGTCCAGTACGGCGTTGCTCCCCAGGCTCACTATGCCGCTCGTATTGGTGACGCTCAGGCCCCCGATGTCAGCGCCGTTGACCGTCAGGGAGGTTCCGCCTGTCGTCATCGCGAGAGTCGAATACCCCGTGTTCGTGAAGTTCGCCTGGGCCGCCATAGTCAAGCTCACGCTGCCGCTCGAGGAGATGGTCGCGGCCGAGCCGGAGCTCGGGTTCTTGATCGTGCCCCCGGATGCCAGCGTGAGGCCGGCGACGGTCAGTGTCTTCCCGGCGGCGCCGCTCAAATCGAGGGTTCCGCCGCTGTTCGCGATGATGCCGCCTGAGAACGTCGAATCGTCCGCGAGCGCGAGGGTCTCGCCCGAGCCGACCGTCTGCGACGACGATGAGCCGACCCGGGCTACGGTGAGCTTCGAGCCGTTGAGCGTGATGGGCCGACCCGAAATGCCGACCGAGCCCCCCGTCGTGTGCGACTGGATCGTAGCCGAGTTCGTCCCCGTGTTGGCGACCCTTAGTACGCCGCTCGTCGCGCCGACGCCGATCGTCTGGCCGTTCGCGACGTCGAGGGTCACGTTATTCGCAGCGGCGTCGAGCTGGAAGGTCGCGCCGTCGTTCACCGTGAGCCCGCCTCCGAGCTGGAGTACGCCGGGCGAGGCTCCTCCGACGAGGCTGACGACTCCAGCGGCCGACACTACCATCGACCCCAGGGTCGTCGCGCTCGTCGAATAGATCGTGCTTCCCGCCCCGCTCATCGTCAGCGTATTCTGCGTCGGATTGGAGAAGGTCGCGCCCGTGATGCTCACGTTCCCCGATGCGTTGATCGCCGAGGTCCTCGACGCGTCGTTCGTGATCGCCCCGCTCGAGGTCAGTGCCGTCACGCTCAGGGTCGAGCTCGCGCCCGAGTCGAAGACGATGCTCCCCGAGGCGTTGTTCGTGAGCCCGCTCGCGCCGGAGAAAGCGACCGTGCCCACCACCTTCAGCGTGTCCGCCGTCGTCCCGATCGTCTGATTCGCCGTGCTCGTGAAGTTGTCCAGCGTCAGCGCGTTGCCGTTGAAACTGATCCCCGTGCCGGAGAGGCTCGTGTTCCCCGCGACCCCCGTGATCGATACCGCGCTCGCCGACCCGGTCACCTTGACCGTACCGGAATTCGCGATCATTCCCGTTCCCGCGAGAATCAGGGCAACCGTCCGGCTCGACCCGGAACTTCCGTTCAGATCGAGCTCGGCCCCCGACGACACGGCGACATCCTTCCCCGAAGCCATGGTAAGGGACACCGCCGCCGAAGCGACGGTGTTGTCGAGGGTCAGCTTGCCGGCCGTAATCGAGAGTCCCGCGAGCGACGGCGTCGTCCCCGTCCACCTGACGTCCGTACCGCTCGAACTCACCGCCGGAAAAGTCAATGAATTGGGAAGTACGTTCTGCTGGCTCGAGCCGTTCAGGGTGATCGCGGACGTCGCGTCCGTCGTCAGCGTTCCCAGGCTCGTACAATCGAGGTTTCCCCCGACCGTCCAGGTCTGGCCCGATATGTTCAGGGTTTTCGTTCCCCCGCTCCCCGCGGTGAAGCTCCCCGTCTGGGTAAGGGGTCCCGAAAGCGTCAGGTCCGTCGTCCCGCTCGCCGCCCCCAGCTGGATTGCGGCGAAACTCTGCCCGTTGCTCTTCAGCGTCGGGGTGGATCCCGTGAACTCCACCAGGCTCGCTCCCGAGGTGAAGGTCGCAAGGTCCCAGCTGCCCCCGACGCTTATGACGTCGCTCGAACTCAGGGCGCCGGCGTCCAGCGTCCCCGAGCCGGTCACGCTTCCTGCGACCGTCAGGGCGGAGGCCGTAGTGGCGAGAGCCAAGGTTCCTGCCGTGATGGTCAGGGAACCGGCCGCCGAGATTCCGGCTGCGGCCGTGTGCGTCCCCCCGGAATTCGTCAGGTTGAAAAAGCTCGTCAGTCCGCCGGTTCCCGTGGTCCCCGACGTGAACTCGACCGTGCCCTTTGCGGTGTCGTTGGTGAAACCCTGGGTCGCCGTCCCGGTGAGCCTCAGCGTGCCGGTGTTGCTGAAGGTGCCCGGCGTGACCGTCAACTTGTATCCCGCGAGGTCCAGGACCGTGGCGGCGTTGCCCAGGTCCAGGGACTTGACCGTCACGTTCGCCGTCAACAGGGGATAGGTCGTCGAAACGCCGATGATCACGTCGTCGGCCCCGCTGGGAACGTAGCCCTTGTCCCAGTTCGTTGCGAGAAACCAGTCGCTGGTCGTCCCCGAGGCGTTCCAGGTGACCGTCGTCCCGGTGAACACCCACTGGGGACTTCCCCCGTTGTTCCCGCCGTCGGTGCTGAAGCTCGCCGTGATGTTGGCGGTGGTAACCTTTCCGTAGGACACGCTCAGGTATTGCGCTGCGGTCACGACCCCCTGCTGGTTGTCGAGGGTCCAGCCCGATCCGCCGGTTCCGGTCAGGGTCAGAAGGCTTCCGGATGTTCCCTGGAAATCGAGCGTCTTGAATTGGTAGATCGTGCTGTCGGTGAATTTCAGGGTCTTCCCCGCCGCCGTGGACTTCAGGTTCTGGAAGTCCGTGGCGCCGGCTATCAGTGCCTGAGCGGCGGTGGGTTCGAAATCCACCGTGCTCGTCCCCGAGGCGACGAATCCGCCGGTTCCGACGCTGTTCGTCCAGTTTCCGGTCACCGTGATCGTCCCCGAGCTCGCCGACAGCTTTCCCGCGGTGATCGTCAGGGTGCGGACCGAAGCGCTTGCCGCCAGCGTGACGTTGGAACTGCCGTTGAAAACCACGTCATAGAGCGGCGATGCCGACCAGTTCCCGGTACCGGTGAAGGTAACCGTGTTGGTCCCCGGCACGAAGGTCCCGGTATCGGTCAGGCTCCCCGACAGGGTGACGCCCGACGCGAGGTTCATCGACACTCCGGTAAGCCCGTGAAAACTGCTTGAGGCCTGCTGAGTTATGGTCGCCGATGTCGTACTCAGAGTCACCGTCGAGGTCTGTCCCGAGAAGGTGAAACCGGCCGCCTCGGTCCAGTTTCCCGCGATCTGGTGGTTGTAGCTCCCGGCTCCCCCGTCCCAGGTTCCGCTCGTCAGGGTGAGGGTATGGGTCACGGTCAGGGCTCCGGTGGAGGTAATCGTCCCGCCCGCGAATTCCACGTCGTAAAGCGATCCGCCCGGGAGGAAATTGCCCGTTCCCGAAAGGGTCAGCTTGTGAACGCCGGGGATTGTCGCGTTGCCGTTGTTCACGAAGCCGTTCGCCACGGCGAGATTGTCGCCCATCGTCAAGGTCATGCCCGAATTGATGGTCATGGAAGGAAGCGTTTGGGACGCGCTCGTGAGGCTCAGGGATCCAGCGATGATCATCGAACTGGTCCCGTCAATCGTCAGCGTCGAAAGATTCGTGAAATCGACCGAGGCTCCCGATACGCTGAGGCTTTTCCCGCTCATCGTGAGGCTCGATCCGGCCTTGGGAACCGTGAATATCCCCGTAATCGACGCGGCATCGGCGAGCGTCAGGGCTCCCGCCGTCCCGGCCGACTGCCCGAGTTCCACGTTGTTCAGGGACCGCGTTGCGCTCGTGAGGCTCGTCGTTCCCGCGAAAACCATCTTTCCGGTCATCGTGAGGGCCGTCGCGCCGGAGAAACTCACGTTTCCCTTGACGGTGATCGTGTTGGCGCTGTCGGCGAAGCTTCCGCTGCTGACCGCGAACACCCCATCGACCTCGATGTTCACGCCGCTCAGGTTTCGTGTCCCGCCGCTCGAGGTCAGATTGTAGAATGCCGTCGCCGCGTATATCGTTCCCGCCCCCGTGAAATCGACCGTGGAGCCATCGGCCGTGAAGCCCGCCACGTTCCAGTCGTTGACGACGTTGATCGTTCCGCCGGTTCTGGGCACCAGGGTTCCCAGGGCCGTTCCCGAAACCCCGAGGGAGCCCATCACGGCGGGTGTGGAAGCCAGGTGAATGTCCAAGGTTCCGCTTGAACCCTGGACGGTTCCCGTGCCCGAAACGGGCTTTCCCGAGTTGACCGCCCAGGCTTTCGACGCCCCGATGGCCAGGATCCCGTTGACCGCGAGATCGTCGCTCGATCCGCCCTGGACGTTCAGCGTTCCGGAGCTGACGGTCAGCGTCCCCAGGGAGATTCCGTCGGGGAGGTTCACCGTGCCCGTCGTCGTCAGGGCCGGCGTAGTCCCCGAAAGGGCGTTGACCGTGAGTCCGGCCACGCCGCCCGAAAGGATCGCGCCCGTCGTCACCGAGAGGACCGCGATGGCTCCCTTGGCCGCGACGGTACCGCCCTGCACGCTGACCGTGCCGCTTCCCGTGATTCCCCCGGCCGATGCGTCGAGGGTATGGTTGGAGACGGTGATCGTCCCCGCGTTCGTGACAAGGCCGGTCACGGCGAGGGAATCGCCCAGGCTCACGTTCGCCGAGCTTCCCGTCCGGAATATGCCGAGGTCGTTCCCCACGCTCGTCAGGGAAGCCGTCCCGTTCATGAGGAAGACGCCCGACCCGGGGGTGAATCCGCTCGAAACGAGGGTCGCCGCTCCCCCGACCGTCACGGTCTTGGCGCTGGTCGACTGGCCCGATGCGACGATCTTGGCTCCGGTCGCCGACTCGGTCAGGGTGCCGGCGGAAACGGAGTTGTCCCCCGTGGTCAGCTGCCCCGTCGCGGTAACCTTTAACGTGTTCTGGACGGTCAGATCGGCGCCGAGGGTGGGAGAGCCCGAGATGACGAGATCGGTGTAGCTGGAGCCGAGCCCGGCAGGGAAACCGGTGAAGGTGCCGGAATACTCGACGGTTCCCGGCTGAGGAGAGGCGGCCGGTACCGCCACGGTCTGGGTTCCCGCCAGTTTCAGCGTTCCGGTATTGGTGAAGGTAGCTACCGGTCCCGTCAGGTTGTGGGCCTGGAGATCCAGGGTGTCGCTTCCGCCGATCGAGAGGGTCCCGGTGACGGAGAGGGCGGCCGTGGGCTGCCAGGTCGTGAGCGCGGTGGAGGCGAAGGCGAGATTGGCGTAGCTGTTTCCCAGGGGAAGCGAGGTCGCGGTGCCGGACGATCCCGAGCTGTAGGAGACCGATCCGGAAAGGCTCGCCGTTCCTGCCATGACGACCGTCGCGGCCCTCGCCACGGCGATCTGAGCGCCCGAGGCGAGGGTGATGTTGTTGAAATGCCAGGTTCCCGCCGTAAGGCTCGGCCAGTTGGCCGGAGAGCCGGACTTGATGAGGAAGCTTTCGGAGCCGTCGTTCGCCAGGGTCGAACTCGGGCTCCAGTTTCCCGGAGTCAGGGGATCCGCGGAACTCCCGCCGACCCAGAGCCTGTTGGTGGGGAAATACCAGCCGGGGGAGTTCGTCGCGGAACCGACCGCGACGGCCAGGTCCTTGTTCGTGGCGGTGCCGTTGGTCACGTCAAGGTAGTCCAGGGTCCCGAGCGTCGCCGCCGATTCGTCCAGGGTCCAGGGCCCGGCACCGGTCAGGATCAGGTTTTTGGTGGGGTTTCCCTGCAGGGAAAGGGTGCCGGTTACCGTCGTCGTCGCCCCGCTGTCGAAGGTCACCGTCACGGAGCTTCCCGTGGAGCCCGTCGCGTCGACGGAGAAATTCTTGAACGTGGTCGCGCCCTGGATGGCATGGCTCCCGCCCGAGGAATCCGTGATCGCCGTCGTGCCCGTCAGCGTGGCCGTCCCGCCCGAATGGTTCCAGCCTCCCGTGAGGTTGATGGCATGGCCCGAGTCGGTCAGGGTTCCCGAGGACAGGTTCACCGTACCGGCGTTCAGGTCCGCGCCGAGGGTCAGCCGTCCGCCGACCGTCAGCGTCCCGGTCGTCCAGGCCGCGTTGTTCGTCACCCCGGTGGTCCCGTCTGTATTGGTGATGGAAACCGGTCCGAAAATATTGCCGTTGGGGTAAACCGTCTGGGCGGCGGCGCCGTCGAAGGTGACGAGTCCGCCGTTGTTGGTGAACGTGGACACGTTCCACCCGCCCGAGGCCTTGATGCCGCCGCCAGAGGCCGGTCCCTTCAGAGTCCCGATCGAGGTTCCTCCAGGTGTGCCCACGTCCCCCGATACGCTCAAGTTTGCCGAGGCAAGGTTCGAGGCGTCCAGGGTTCCTGCGCCCGTGATGCTGCCGGTCACCGAAGCGCTCCCGTTGGCGAGCTTGAGGGTGCCGGTCGTGAGGGTGAGGGCGCCGCCGACCGAAAGGCCGGTTCCGGTTGAAACCGTGTCCGTACCCACGGCTTTGTTGATGTCCAGATTGTGGAAGGCGTAGCTGCCAACCGAAACGTTCCCTGCCGCCGTAAAGCTCACCTTCGAGCTGGATGCCGTGAAGGAAACCCCCGTCATCCCGCCGTCGATGTAAATCGTCTCGGTTCCCGAGGCTGCGAGGATTCCCGTCCCCGAGACGGAGCCGTGAGCCGTCAGGTCGTTTCCGCCGAGGGTCATCGTACCGGAGGCGAAGGCGATTCCGCCGCCCTGGACCACCACATGATCGTTGAGGCTCGCCGTTCCATCCCACGAGACGTTTCCCGCCGTCGGGGCGACGACCGTCACCGAGCCGAAGCCCGAGGCTATGGCCGCAAGATCGGTGGCGGTCAGGGTGAGGGTGGTTCCGCCGACGTTCGATCCGGCGGCGAGGGTCACCGGGTTCGCCGCGACATAGTTCTCCATGGTCAGCGTCGCGCCGGTCCCGCCCGCCGTTACCGTATTGGCTCCCTTGTTGAAGTCGATCTCGGCCGCCTGGAGGGTGAGGGCAATGTTGTTGTCCACGAGAAGGGTATCGTTGTAAATGATGCCGCCCGAACTGTCCTGAAGGGTCGTCGTCGTCATGATCTCGACCGGGGAATCGAAGGTCTGGGTGTTGCCGTTCGTCCTGATTGAGGACGAGAGCTTCGCCGCTCCCGATCCGGAAACGGTGAGGTAGTTCAAGGGATTCGTTCCGCCGATGGGGCTGTTGAAGAGCTTGCTGCCGGTGCCGGTGACCGTCAGGCCGTAGGTGCCGCCGTTGTCGATCGGAGCGCCGATGGTCACCGTGCCGCCGCCGGAATCGATGGTGGCGTTGGCGGTCAGGGTTTGGGCTCCGGTGATGGTGATGTTTCCGCCGCCGCTCGAGAGCGTTCCCGAAAGGTTTCCCGCGCTCCGCTCGATGCCTCCCGTGCCGCTCATGGTTCCGTTGACCGTCACGGTTCCCGTCGCCGTGACGGTGTGGGAACCGACGGAGAGTGTCTGGTTCGCGTCGACGGTGAGGACACCGGTTACCGCCATGTCCCCTCCGAGGGTGACCGTATCGGTGCCCGAAGACAGGTGGAGGTTGAACAGGCTCTGGCCGTTCGGGTTGAAGCTCCTGTCCGTCCCCGAGGAATCGAGCTCGAGTGTCGAGCTGTTCGCGGTGAAAGTTCCGAGGGTCACGTCCCCGGCGGCCTTGAGGAGGTTGGTCCCCGAAATCGCCAATTTTCCCGAGCCAGACGCGAGAGTGCCCGCCACGGTGGTCGTCGACCCTGCGAGGGTCACGCCCGAGCCATTGTTGGTGACGGTGAGGTTATTGAAAGTGGACGCCGTGTTTACCGCCTGGGCGGCCGAGCCCGAGAGGATCACCGTCGAGCCCGAACCCGGGTTCAGGGTGGTGACGGTGAAATCGCCGCCGACCGAGAGGGATTTTCCGCTCATCAGGTTCGTCAAATCGAGGGTTCCTCCCCCGGTCACGCTGCCCGAAACCGTCGAGTCGGCGGAGGCGAGGGTGAGGGACCCGGAGGAAATCGTGAGGTTCCCGGTCACCGAGAGGGCGCCTGACGGGGCCAGGACGGCCCCGCTCAGCTTGAGGTTCGAGTAGGAAGTAATGCCGCTAATCGTTGCGCTGCCCGCCGTATACTCGACCGTTCCTCCGGGGGTGAACCCCAGGCCGGTTATCACCCCCGCGCCGTCGTACTGGATCGTTCCCGTGTTGTCGATAACTCCCCCGACGACGCTCAAATCGTGCCCGCTCGTGTTCCAGGTTCCCGCATTGGAAAGGCTGTAGCATGGGATCACGTCGCTTTGAGTGACGGCATAGCTCGAGGATACGGTCACCACATCCTGGGCTTTGGGAACCGCGGCGGGGCTCCACGTCGAGGCCGTATTCGCGTCCGCCGAAGCGGAGGCGGCGAGGGTGTTGTACTGAGTAAGGCCCAAACCGCCCGGCGTCGAGGTATTGCCGGCGGTATCCGTCAGGGCGACCGAGTACGTGACGCTTGAACCCGAGGAAAGGGCTCCCGACAGGGCCAAGGATGAAGCCGACCAGTTCGTCCCGCTGCCCGTGGCGACGATCCCCGATTGGCTGCCGATGGTTACCGTCGGCGCGGCGACGGTCTCCGAGGTCACGAAGGTCAGGGTGACGACGGAGCCCTGGGTCGCATAGCTTGGCCCTCGGGTCGAGGTCGTGGACAGGACCCCGGAGGAAAGCGAGGGCGCAGTCGTGTCCTTCGTCAGGCTCAGCGTCGAACTAGTCGCCGCCGAGTTCCCCGCGCTGTCGGTCACCTTCGTGCTCAGCGTGTGGCTCCCTTCGGAACCCGTAAACAATGTTCCCGCCACCGTGAAGCTGATCGTTGTGCCAGGTTCTCCCGACCCGATCGCATGCGTCTGCGTTGTCCCGAAGGATGAACCGTCGTACAAAAGCTCCACCACGTCGCCTATCGACGCGCTCGCGCTCAACGCCGCCGTCACCGTTACGTTCCCCGCCATATCGCTCGAATCGATGTACGTCGCCGGTCCGCTCGTCTTCGTCGGCGTTCCTGTCGCTATGGGCGCCGTCACGTCCTTCGTCACGCTCCCCGTCGCCGCCAGGCTTGTATTCCCCGCCACGTCCGTCACCGTCACCGAATAGTTGATCGTCCCTTCGCTGTCGCTCGACAGATTCACTCCGCTCACCGATACCGGCGATCCGCTGAACGCTATCGCGCTCCCGCTCTTCGACCCAAAGCTGTAGCCGTACGTCCCGCTCGCCTCTGTCGTCGTGAAGCTGAAGCTGTACGAACTCTCGTTTCCTATGTTCACGTACCCCGCCGTCACCACGGGCGTCGCAGGCGCCGTGTTGTCCACCATGAACGTGTTTCCCACGCTGCTCGTCGCCACGTTCGGGTTCCCCGCCGCGTCCGTCACCGCACCCGCCGGCACCGTTATCCCCAGCGGCCCATCCCCCGTCGACGCGCTCAGATTCACCGTCGGTGTCGCGCTCGTCCCGTTGTCGATCGTGTACGAGCCCCCGAACGACGCGTTTCCGCTCGGCACGTACGGACTCACGCTCGACAGGTTGTACGTCGCCCCGCCGCTATAGGTTATCCCGTACGTCACCGCCGTAGCCGTCATCCCCGCCGAGTTCACCGGCCCCGCCCTCGACACTGTCCCTATCGTCACCGTCGGCGCCACGTTGTCGACAGTCTTCGAAACAACGGAGCTTGTTACGGAGGTAGTGCCTGAAGTGAATCCGGCCGTGACCGTTATATTCTTAGCAACATTATCATAGCTGGCCAAACTGTTAACTGCCACGCTGAACTGATAAATACTTGTCCCGCTTCCCGTCTCGGTCATTGTTTCAGCCGAAGTCAAGCCCAATCCGCTCAGATCCGCGCTGACGGACGTTATGGGAATGTATGAAGCGTTAGCTGGGCCGTCTCCGGATGCGGAATTATCCCATTGGACGGTGAGGGTATCACCTCGGATAAATTCTCCCGAACTTCCCGATGCGCCGGTGACCGTAACCGAAGAGACAACCTGTCCCCACGCACCCACAACCCCCGAAAGGAGCAAAATCGAGATGAAAAAGGCTGTGACGGACCGGCTTCGCATCGGAACTACCCTCATTATTGGAACACGCTTGTTTCTATTATATCGCATAGGGGAAAGCTCGCCATAAAGAGCTCACCCGATCGTATAAGTATCGGCAGTTGAGGCGAAAAACCTATATGAACAGTTGCAATAGGGCGTCATCTGTCGGAGTACTCCGGTGCCGGACTTCCGGGGTACCCCTCGCCCACCCTCGAACTCCCGATTCGGAGTTCCGAACTCCGGCGCCGGAGTTCCGAGGTACCCCTCGCCCACCCTCGAACTCCCGATTCGGAGTTCCGAACTCCGGCGCCGGACTTCCGAGGTACCCCTCGCCTACCCTCGAACTCCCGATTCGGAGTTCCGAACTCCGGCGCCGGACTTCCGGGGTACCCCTCACCCACCCTCGAACTCCCGATTCGGAGTTCCGAACCCGGCGCAGAAAACCCGAGAAATCGCGCCGACAGTGTAAAACTTGACAACGGCCCTTTTCTCCCGCAATACTTTGGAGCCGTCAGCGGCGTCGGCCGGCGGGAACGGGCGATCAGGAGGCTCATGATGAAATCGGGAATCTTCCCCGTCGCGGCTTTCGGGGGCAGGGGAAAACCGGTAACGATCAGGAAACGGCTTCTCTTTTCGTTCGGTATCGTCATCGCCATCCTCTCGGTCCTTTCGGCCATCATCTTCTCCACCATCCAGCAGACCCACCGCTTCCTGGGCGTGGTCCAGGAGGACCTTTTCGAGGTGGAGGCCCTGTCGGCCTCGGTCGAGGATCTCCACGAGACGATCAACAACTACCTGCATTCGGGGAGGATCGACTACCTCAAACACTACGACGAGGTGCTGAGAAGCTGCATGAAGCGCACCCAGGACCTGAGGGGTCGGCTTCCGGGGGATCTCCGCTACAACATGATGGACATCGCGAACATGGTGAAGAGCTTCGACGAGCTGAAGACCGAGGCGGTCACCCGCTACGCCGAGGGGATCGCGACGATCTACGTGGACCGCTATCTCGCCGAGCTTATGAGGCTGCGCGGCTACATCAGGTCCGAATGCTCCGCGGTCCTCTCCACCTACATGAGGGGGGTGAACGACCAGGTTACCCTGATGAAGGAGGGACTGGAGTTCCGCGAGCGGCTATCCTACCTCGCCCTGCTTTTCGTGACGGGCGTCTGCATTTTCATCGCGTTGAGGATGACCCGCGACATCTCGGTGCCGATCCACGAGCTGGTGCGGTCCCTCGAATCCTTCGCGGAGGGAAGCCTCGACCTTCCCCCCCTTGAGAGAAGGACGAACGACGAGATCTCGGTCCTCGTCCATTCCTTCAACTCGATGACGGAGAGGATACGCGGCCTCGTCGGGGAGATCCGCCGGAACTCGGAGCTCGAGAGCGAGCTGAAACGGCGCGAAATCCGCTCCCTCGAGATGGAGAACGCCCTGAAGCAGTCCGAGCTCGAGACCCTGCAGTCCCGCATCAACCCCCACTTCCTCTTCAACACCCTCACCACGATCGCGAGCCTCGCCGAGATCGAGGACGCCCCGAGGACCAAGGGCGCCGTCGGGAGCCTGGCCATCCTCCTGAGACAGCAGCTCGTGTCGGCCAGGGCCGTGATCAGGCTCGACGAGGAGCTCGAATCGGTCGAGCACTACCTGAGGCTCCAGGAGATCCGTTTCGGTGCCCGGCTCCGCTTCTCGATCGACCGGGATCCTGGCACCGAGGGCTTCCTCCTGCCCGGCATGATCCTCCAGCCCTTCGTGGAGAACGCGGTCATCCACGGTCTCGAGCCGCTCGAGGAGGGTGGGGCGGTCAGGATCGAGGCCTGCGCCGAGGGAAAGGGGCTGAGGATCGTCGTTTCGGACGACGGGATCGGCTTCGACGTGGCGGAGATACGGGAGAGCGGGGACGCCGGCAGGAAGCGTTCGCACGAGGGCATCCTGAACGTGTCGAGGCGCATGGAGCTCCTCTACGGCTGCCCCTCGGTTTTCGTCGAGAGCGGGAGGGGATCGGGCACCGTGGTGACGATCAGGATTCCCTCTCCCCTTCCTCCCGTCTCTTCCTGAGCGAGTCCGAGAAGGCCCTGCCCCAGGCCTTGGGGGTGGACCCCGTCCGGTCCCGGAAAAGCCGGCTGAAGTAGGATACGTCCGACCAGCCCAGGCGCCTGCAGAGTTCCTCGACGGTGATCCTTTCGCTCCTGAGGATGTCCTTGGCGGCGTCGATCTTCCTCGCCGTCACGTGCTCGAGGAACCTGATCCCGTAGATGTCCTTGAATATCCGCGAGAGGTAGGGAGGGCTCAGTCCGAGCCTTTCCGCGACGTTTTCCAGGGAGAGGTCCTGCCAGGGGCAGGAGGCGATGGCCTCGTCTATCTTCGCGCGGGGATCGGCGAAACGGGCGACGGCTATCTCGCCGAGGAGGACCTCCAGGTCATCCTCGAGCCTGAGGAGGAGGGCGTCGGCATCGACGGCCGAGAGCGCCTCCGAGGGTGAACGGATGAGGTCCCTGCCGGGAGGGCCCTTGAGCACGATGCCGCCCGCTTCGGAAGCCCCGAAGACGAAACCCAGGGACTTGATCTTGCGCCTCAGGGCGACCGAAAACTCGAGGCAGTAGTCCTTCAGCTCGGGCAGGTTCCCCGCCGCCTCTCCGATCTTCGCGACGAAGGCCTTCCCCGCCGCCTGGATTTCGGGAGGACGGCCGAGCTCGAGAACCCGGTAGAAATCCTCCTCGGCCTCGTAGGGATAGGCGGTGGCGTCGGTGGGGTTGGGATCCTCGCCCCGGCCATCAGCTTCCGGTTCGTCCCCCTCGCCCACCCCCTGCGCCCGGTCGAGGGCCGAGGAGAAAACCGCGGTGAACTCCTCCTCCCGCACCGGCTTGAGGATGTAGCCGGCGAGGCCGAGGTTGACGGCCCTCTGGGCGAAGCCGAAGCTGTCGTAGGCGCTCAGGATGATGATTCTCGTGGCGGGAAGCGAGACGAGGATGGCCGCCGCGGCGTCGAGGCCGTTGAGGACGGGGATCTTGATATCCATGAGGATGATGTCCGGCTCGAGGGAAAGGGCGAGCTCGACGGCCAGCCGCCCGTTTTCGGCCTCGCCAAGGACGGGGACGGCCGGAAAGGACCGGGCGAGGAGCTTGCGCACGGAAAACCGCGAGAGCTCCTCGTCGTCGACGATCAGGACGCCGCGCATGGCTTCAGGCGCAGCCCGTGAGCCTCGAAACGCCGCCGCGGGAGACCCTGCAGGCGGCGTCCGAGCCCTCGGGGGCGGGCTCCACGACGATCCTTCCCGCTGAAAGGGGAAGTTCCGACAGGTCGAGAACCGAATCGATCAAGGAAAGCTTTTCCACGAAAACCTCGGGATAGCCCGGGCAGGAAACCCTCCCCCAGGACTTTCCGGCCGCGGAATCGAAGCCCCGGAGCTCGACGTCCAAGGTGGCGTCCAGCGAGGCGTACTGCTCGAGGATGCGGAGCTCGTCCGAAAGCGGCACGATCCGGTCGGGGGAGGCGAGGTAGCGGAAAAGCCGGTCGGCCCCGGAGAGGACCTCGTAGGCCGGTCCCGAATCCCCGACGTAGACGAGCTGGGCAGCCCGCGAAATCGTGAGGATCATGAGTTGGTTCAATCGCTGCGTCGTCATCCGCCCCGTCCCGCGGACAGGGTAGCATAGAAACCGCCGCCTGGCAAACCGCAGGAGGGAGGCAGGGTTGGAAAGCCCTGCACGGTTTCATCGATACGATCCGAATTCCCTCATCGCGTCCCACATCGCCATGAAGTTCTCCGGGGGAACGTCGCTCTGCACGTTGTGGACCGCGGCGAAGACGAAGCCGCCTCCCGGGGCGAGGTCGTCGATCCGGCGCTTCACCTCGTCGCGGACCTCGGCGGGCGTTCCGAACGGAAGGACGTGCTGGGTATCGACGCCGCCGCCCCAGAAGGTGATGTCCCTGCCGAACTCGCGCTTGAGCACCTTCGTGTCCATGTCGGTCGCGTTCACCTGGACGGGATTGAGGACGTCGACCCCCTCCTCGATGAGGTAGGGAATGAGGGGCTTCACCGCCCCGCAGGTGTGGTAGAAGATGTGGATCGGGTTCTTCGCCTTCTTCCTGATGAAGCCGAAAAGCTCCTTATGGTAGGGATAGACCATTTTTTTATAGAGCTCGGGGGAGCAGAGGAGGCTGTTCTGGGTCGCGAGGTCGTCCGCCTCGGAGATGACGAGGACGTTGTCGCCCACGGCCTCGAGGGCCTTTTCCCAGTACCTGATCTTGAGCTCGGTGATCTTCCTCATCAGGGCGTGGGCGAAGTCCTCGTTGACCAGCATGTCGGCGAAGAACTTCTCGAAGCCGCACATCCAGAGCGAGGTTTCCCAGATTCCGGCATACTGGCGGCCGAGGATGTAGGCCTTCTTCTCGCCGAAGACCGCCTTGTCCGCCCTTTCCTTCAGCGTCGCGAAGCGGGCCGGATCCACCGGGTCGGGCCAGGGGAATTTCTCGAGATCCTCCGGGGTCTCGGCGTTCTTGAGGGGCTGGTCCGTCATGTCGAAGTAGTGGCCGCCGACGGCCGGCATCTTCCAGGAGATGCCCCACTCGTCGACCATGCGCCAGTACTCCCCTTCGAGGACGGGCTTCCTCGCCAGGCCGGGCTTGCCGGGGCCGTCGGGATCGACGCAGGCGACGTCGACGCCGAGGCGCTCGAGGACGTCGGGATCTACCCGGGCGAGTTGCTGCATCTCGTCGACCATCGAGATCTCGCGCTCGGGAAGCCCGAGATAGGCGCGGAGTTTCACATAGCCGTGGCGGTTGATCCCGGTGAGGACCGAGCCTCCGAGGTCGAAGGGAACCCTGTCGCCCTCGCGGTGCTCGAGGGCGGCCTTCACCCGTTCGTACGAGGTCACTTCTTTCCTCCCTTCGCCGTGACCGGCTGAATCGTCAGGATCGGTTTCTTCGCGGCGGCCCGATTCTTGCTGAGCTGGTCGATGAGGACGGCGACGAGAAGGGTGCCGCCGATGACGAAGGTCTGCCAGTACACGTCTACCCCGAGCAGGGTCAGGGCGTTGGTGATCAGGGCCATGAGGAGGGAGCCGAGGAAGGCGCCGAGGACAGAGCCCTCGCCACCCTGGAGGCTCGCGCCGCCGATGATGACCGCGGTGATGACGCGCAATTCGAGGCCCGAACCGGCCGTCATGGAGGCGGCGCCGAGACGGGCGGTCATGACGATTCCCGCCAGTCCCGCGAAAAGCCCGGTAAGCATGTAGGCCAGGACCTTGAGCCTGTCGACCGCGATTCCCGAAAGTCTGGCCGCCCGTTCGTTGCCGCCGATGTAGTAGCTCTGGCGGAAGAATCTCGAGCGCCTGAGGGTTATGTCACCGGCGATGATGAGAATGGCCGCGATGTAGATGGGGGTCTGTATGCCGAAAAAGGTCGCCTGGCCGATGGCCTTGAAGTCGGCGGGAAGCCCGGAGATGTTCTGCCCTTTCGTCAGGATGAGGGTGAGGCCCCGAAAGAGGCTCAGGGAGGCCAGGGTCGTCACGAAGGCGTTGATCCCGACCTTCGAGATGATGAAGCCGTTGAAAAGCCCGATGGCTCCGCCGATGACGAGGCCCACGAAAACCGCGACGCCGGTCGGAACGCCCTTCGTCAGAAGAATGGCGACGGCCGCGCCCGAGAAGGCGACGATCGAACCGACTGACATGTCGAATCCGCCCGAGACCATGAGGTTGGTCATGGCGACGGCGATGACGGCTTCGATCGAGAGTCCGAGGAGCAGGGCAAGGAGGTTGCCCGAAGAGAAGAACACGGGGGACACGAAGCTCATCACGACGATGACCGACAAGACGATGACGGCTATCACGAATTCCCGCTGCTTGGTGATACGTTTCAGAAAGTCCATATTAGTCGCACGCTCCTTCGTCGGTCCCGGTCGCGAGGGCGATTACCGCTTCCTCTGTCGCCTTTGGACCGTCGATCTCTCCCTTTACCTTTCCCGATTTCATCACGATGATCCGGTCGCTCAGGCCCAGGATCTCCGTGAGGTCGGAGGATATCATCATGATCGCCGTTCCCTTCGCCGCGAGGGCACGGAGGAAACCGTAGATTTCGCTGCGCGCTCCGATGTCGACGCCGCGGGTCGGTTCGTCGACGATGAGGAACCGCGGTTCCGTGCCGATCCAGGCCCCGAGCAGAACCTTCTGCTGGTTCCCGCCGGAAAGGGCCCTCAGGGATTTCCCCGTGCCAGCCGTCACGATGCGGAAATCACGCACCGCTTTTTCCGCTCCCTCCTCGATCAGCTTTTCACTCATAAAAAACCCCCGGCTGAATTCCCGCAGGCGATTCGCGGCGATATTCAACCTGATGGGGAAATCGAGGAACAGCCCTTGAGTTTTCCTGTCCTCGGTGAGGTAGCCGATGCCGAGGGCGATGGCTTGGCCCGGCGACGAGGGGGCGACTCGGGTGCCGTCGAGGAAGAGCTCTCCCGAATCCGCGGGCTCGGCGCCGAAAATGGCCCGGGCGAGTTCCGTCCTCCCCGCGCCGACGAGTCCGGAGAAACCGATGATCTCCCCCGAACGCACCGAGAAGCTCACCCCGGAAAAATCGTTCCCGCGGCCGAGACCGCGCGCCTCGAAACGAGTCTTGCCGAAACTTTTCGGATCCGGCCTCGTCCCGTAGATGTCCGATATCTTGCGCCCGACCATGTTGGAAACGAGGTAATCCTCGTCGATGTCCTTCACTTCGGCCTCGCAGACGTAGTGTCCGTCCCGCAGCACGGTGACGGTCTTGGCAATCTCGAATATTTCCTTGAGGTGGTGGGAGATGTAGATGCAGGCGATGCCGCGCGCGGTAAGCCTGCGGATGTTCTCGAAAAGTTGCTGGGCCTCTGTCTCCGTGAGGGAGGAGGTCGGCTCGTCCAGGATGAGGACCCCGGGGTCGGTCGATATGGCCTTGAGGATCTCGACGACCTGCTGGTTCGCGACGCTGAGGTATTTCACCGGCGTCGAGGGGTCGATGCAGTCCAGGTCGAAGAGGGCGAGGGCTTCCCTCGCCTTGTCGTTCAGCTTTTTCCGGTCTATCAGGCCGAGAAAGCCCGTCGGCTGGCGGTTGGCGAAGATGTTCTCGGCGACGCTCAGGGAAGGCACGAGACTCAGCTCCTGGAAAACGATGGAAATGCCTCGGTCCACCGCGTCATGGGGAGTCGAGAATGCGACGGGCTTGCCGTCGATGAGAATGCTTCCCGAGTCGGGCCTGTGGACCCCGGTCAGGACGAGCATGAGGGTGCTCTTCCCCGCGCCGTTTTCCCCGACGATGGCATGGGTTTCGCCGCGGCGGATTTTCAGGTCGACGCCGTCAAGGGCGCGGACGCCGGGAAAGGTTTTTACGATGCCCTTCGCTTCCAGAATGTATTCGGACATGGCCGTTCCTTGAAAAAATGCGCCTCGACGGCGCATCGAGATGGGGCTGCCGCGTTGCCGCGGCAGCCTGGTTCTGGCGAAAGGATCTATCGCTTGAAGTACATGTAATTGTTCGAGTCGATGATGACGGAACCGGAATCGACGACGACCGGAATGCCGAGCACCCCGGCTGCCTTGTTGTTGGAGGTGATGGCGACCTTCGAATTGTTCAGGTTGTACAGGATCTGCACGGCATAGTAGGGCATCAGTGCGGTCTGCTGGGCGACGGAAGCGGAAATGACGCCCTCCTTGATCCCGTCGAGAACCTCGTTCCCCCGATCCATGGCGATGATCTTCACCTTTCCGGCCTTCTTGGCTTCGCGCACCGCAGTGGCGGCGCCCGATCCACCGGCGGCCTCGACGCAAGCGATGCCCGCGAGATCGGGATACTTCTGGAGCAGGGTCGCGGCGGCCTGGGCGGCCACGACTGGGTCGCTCTGGGTATCGGCGATCTGGACGATCTGGATGTCCTTGAAGGAGGCAAGGGCGGCCTTGTATCCGGCGATGCGCTCCTCAAGGTTGGCCTGGCCGGGCTTGGTCATGATGGCGACCTTTCCCTTTCCGCCGATGAGGCTCGCGAGCTTTTTCCCGCCCTCCTGGCCGGCGTTGAAATTGCCGGTGCCGACGAAGGCGAGGCGCTTGGATCCGGGAAGGTCTCCGTCGACGGCCACGACCGGAATGCCCTGGGCAACGGCCTTGTCGACTATGGCGTTGAGAGAGGATTCAAAGCCGACAATGACAATTCCGTTCGGCTTCTTGGCGATCGCCTGCTCGAAGGCGGAAACCATCGCGTTCATGTCGTATTCCGCGGGTCCGACATACTCGGTCCTGACGCCAAGTTCCTTGCCGACCATCTCCATGCCCATCTTGTGGTCATAGAAATAATCGAGATTGCCGAGGGCCGAAACCTCGATGTAGAGCTGGTCCTTGGCCGGGACAGCCTTGGTCTGGGCGAAAAATCCCGGGACAAGAGAAGCGAGGACGAGGAGAACGAGAATCATTCGTTTCATGGTGCTTCCTCCTTTTGGAAGTGCTGGTATTTCGACCATGGTAGGCCCCATTCGGCCCACCGTCCAGCGTGAACCTTTTCCGGTTTCGGGGTGATTCTTACACAACCGCAGCCCGTTGCCGGGCGCGAACCGGCGAAGGAGGATAAAAAAGACGGGCAATCGCAAGGAAGTCCCGGTCAAGCGGGTAACACAATGGTTGCGGTGCCCGTCCGTGCACACACCCGGCTCTTCTTTTCAAAAAATACGTCGAACCTCGAAAAAGGCTTGACACTCCAGTGGCTGGAGAGTCGAGTCTCACCTCAGGAGGAATTGAAATGACGGTAAAGGCGTGGTTTTTTGGTGGAGTTGCGGCACTTATTATACTGGTCGCGGTTGGGGCGGCCATGTTTTTCATGAGCCAGGGTAAGGGAATGTATCGACCGGGAGATCTCGTAGCGAAGGCGAAGAAGGGTCTCGTTTCACTCGAGCCTTTCGGCACGATTGCATTAGGCTCGAAACGCGGAGAAGGGACTCAGGAGTTCAGTCTCGAGACTGAAAAGGGCATCGTGCTGGCGGGATTCCGCCGCGGAGAGGGCCAGCCGGCGATCGTGATTTTCGGTGGGCCGGGTTACCCTTCGAACGAGGCATGGCCGGGACTCCGTCCATTCGAGGCGAAAAGAAGCTTCTACTATTTCCATCAGAGGGGATCGGGACTGTCGACGCGGCCGATCGACCGTTTCGCGAGCGGCAACTTCCCGGCTAACGTCATCGAGCTCGACGCGAAGCTGGGCTTGGCTCAGCAGATCGCCGACGTGGAACGCCTACGCAGAGCCATCGGGGTCGACCGGATCGACCTGGTGGGTCACTCCTTCGGCGGACTAATCGCGGCCCTGTACGCGATTGAGTTCCCGGAGCATACGGGCAAGCTCCTCCTGATAGCCCCTGCCGAAGTGGTCGTGATGCCGCCCAAGGACAAAGGACTTTACGAGGAGGTGAGGATCCTTCTTCAGCCTGAAGACCGCAAAGCCTACGATGCCTGGCTCAAGAACTTCTTCGACTACGGCAGGATATTCACCCGCAGCGAGGAGGATATGAGGAGGATCAATGCAGGGTTCATTCCCTTCTATAAAAAGGCTGCAGCGGCGAAGGGTAAGGCTGACGAGTCGATCGACCAGACCGACCCTGAGCTCATCGGCGGTTGGATGATGCAGGCAATTTTCTTCTCGATGGGGCAGCGTCACGACTGGTCGGCGGCGCTGTCGCGTATCGCGTCGCCGGCGATGATGGTCTACGGCAGCTCGGACACGGGAGGGGCGGCCATGTTCGACCAGTACAAAGGCATACCCGGACTCAAGATCGTCGAGCTCTCGGGAGGGGATCACTTCATTGCCTACGATACCGAACGCTTCCCGAAGGCCGTGGCGATGTTCTTCGATTAGCCTGACTGATGGGATGTTCGCGCTTCGATGGAGCGTTACGAGTCCTTGCTAAAATGAATACCGTGCGTCCGCCATGGATCGGAGTGCCTCTATCGAAACTGTCCAATAGCTAACCGAGTTATTGGACAGCCTCAATTGCCTTAACATCGAAACCTTGCTAAGGTATGCGGATTCGCTCATCGGGGCTCAGGCCTCGCAGCTGCGAAAAGGAGGGTCCGATGTACAACCCCGTCATGCAGGTTTCCGCCGAGGAACGGGATGTCCTCGATGGCAAGAAGGGCGAAGCGCTCCGCAAGGCTCTCGAGTCGATTGTCCGATTCGGCGACGCCTTCGGAGCGACCGAACTCGTCCCCCTCGATGCGGGAGTCCATCTCGTAACCTCATTCGGCCTTTCGGTGATCGAGCCCGTCTTCGAGATCATGGAAGAACTCATCGCCGCCGGCCTGAAAACGGAAAAGCCCTTCACCGTCGACCCACGTCCGTGCGATTACGCGAACGTAGCCGCCAACCTCGTCGAACGCCTCGTTTTCGATAGGTTCATGTACTCGAAGCAGAAGAAATACGAATCCCAGCTCGCGGCGGTCGGGCTGAAGGACACAAGGGCCTTCACCTGCGCCTGTTATTTCGACGAGGTCGGAAACAAGCCCGGGTTCGGAAACATCCTCGCCTGGGCCGAGTCTTCCGCCGTGGTCTATGCCAACTCGGTCCTCGGCGCGCGAACCAACCGCAATTCGGGCGTCCTCGAACTCCTCTGCGGTATCGCCGGAAAGGCCCCGAAGTACGGCCTCCTGACCGACGGGGGGAGGAAGGCAACCTGGATTATCGAGCTCAGGACGAAGACGAAACCCGAGGCGCAAATCCTCGGCTCGGCCATAGGGTTGAAGGTGGTCGAGGAAGTTCCCTACATCGTCGGGCTCGACGCCTTTCTCGGCGGCACGCTCGACCAGGACGCCCGCGACTATCTCAAGGACATGGGTGCCGCAGCCGCCTCGAACGGCGCCGTCGGCCTCTACCACGTAGACGGCCTTACACCGGAGGCCGTTTCGGAAGGTAAGAGCCTCGTCGAACCGGGGGCACGAACCTACGTCATCGATGACGCGGAGCTCGATCGGGTGAGATCGGGCTATCCCCTCCTGTGGAAGAAACCGGATGCCGCCCCCGAGCTCGCGTTCATCGGCTGCCCCCACCTCTCCCGAGCCCAGCTTGATTCATGGCTCGAGAGGCTCGAGGCCGCGGCGGCCGCGGCGAACACGAAGCGCCTCCGGGTGAGAACCATACTCACGACGGCGCCCGATGTCGAAGCCTCGTTCAGGAGCGACTCCGTGGCCATGGCTCGCCTCGACAACCTTGGGGCAAGGCTTTCCTCGATCTGCCCCCTGATGTACATGAACAATCCGCTCTGCCACGGCAAGGCGGTCGTCACCTGTTCGAACAAATTGAGAACCTATACGGTGGCCCGTTTCTTCACGGAGGCCGAACTCGCCGGTATCGTCGCAAGGGGAACGCTATGAAAAAGACATTCAAGGGCCGGCCCGTCATCGCGGGTTCGGCCTCCGGCGAGGCAGTCGTCACGAAAAACGGGCTCAACATCCTCGCGAGCTTCCAGAAGGACATCCTCGCGAAGAGCACGGTGATCCGCTCGAACGACCAGAACAACCCCGACCTCCTGGGAAAGGCCCTTACGGGCAAGATCCTCTGCCTTCCCACGACCATCGGCTCCACGACGGGAGGAATGATCCTCCAGAAGGCGATAGCGAGCGGGCGCGCCCCGGCCGCCCTCCTGTTCGCCGAGCACATCGACTCCCTCGCCGCGGCGGGGGTCATACTCGCCAAGGTCTGGAACGAGAGGGACGTCGTGACCGTCGATTGCCTCGGGGCGGATTTTCTCGAGTCGGTAAAAGACCTCGACGGCATAGAGGTACGCAACGATGGTACCGTTATAGTCGATTCCCCCACGGGAGGAAACCAGTGAAGGAGGGCAGCATGTCCGAGAATCAAGAGCGGGTAAAAAACCTCGTCGACCGTTTCGGCACTTGGTACGAAGACCCGGCGTGGCTCGAAAAGGGCCGGATGACGAAGGCACTCTGGCCCTATGAACGGCTATTCTCCCCCATCCGGATCAACCGGCTCACGCTCAAGAACCGGCTGGTCATGGCGCCAATGGGCAACGTCAACATGGCCGAGGAATCGGGCAGACCCGGCGCAAAGATGATCGAATACTTCGCGGCGCGGGCGAAGGGCGGCGTCGGCCTCATCACCTCGGGGCTCATCCCGATAAGCCACGGAGTGGACCCGACGGTTACCGAGTTGGGCGATCTCTCCTACTTTCCCCGAATCGACCGCTCGCGGACGGTATTCGCGGGGTGGCGGGATATCGCGGAACGCTGCCACGCCAATGGAGCGAGGTTCTTCATTCAGCTGACGCCGGGGCTGGGCCGCGTGGGTTCGCCCGAGTGCCTTCTCAACAAGAAGAAGCTCCCGCTCTCGGCTTCGTGGAACCCGAACTTCTATATGCCCGTTCTTCCCTGCAGACCCATCACGGACGGGCAGGCGAAGCGGATCATCAAAAACGGAGGACAGGCCGCCGCGGACGCGAAGGCCGCGCTCATCGACGGCGTCTACCTCCACGGCCACGAGGGCTACCTCCTCGAGCAGATGAC
>DBTK01000101.1:0-2356 GCA_002307015.1 Spirochaetaceae bacterium UBA1318 | reverse complement strand
GCTACCTCCTCGAGCAGATGACGAACCCCGCCTTCAACAGGCGGAGGCTTGGCGCCTTCGCCGACTGGCGGCAGTTCGGCCTCGCTCTCGTTCGCGAAATCAGGCGGCGCGTCGGCCCGGCCTTCCCCGTCATGTACCGGATCGACCTTTCCCTCGTACTCAACGAGACCTACGGAGAACGGATGACGAGCGTGAAATCGCTCAGGAAATTCCGCGATGAACGTACCGTCGACGAGACGCTCGGCTACATGGCCGAGCTCGTGAAGGAGGGGGTCGACCTTTTCGACGTCGACCTGGGCTGCTACGATAACTGGTGGCTGCCGCATCCGCCGGGACCGATGGCGCCCGGGTGTTTCCTCGAGGTATCGCGCATCGCGAAGGATTACTTCGCGAAAAACGGCATCAGGTCGAACGCGGGAGTCGAGGTACCGATCGTCGCCGTGGGCAAGCTCGGGTATCCCGACCTCGCGGAGGCCGCGCTCAGGGACGGCGACTGCGACATGGTCATGCTCGGCAGGCCCCTTCTCGCCGACCCCGAGTGGCCGAACAAGGCGTTCGCCGGCACGGTTGAGGCGATCTGCCCCTGCATCGGCGACCAGGAAGGCTGCATCAACGAGTTCGTCGAGGGGGGCCACCCACAGTGCACGGTGAACCCGCGCACCGGCTTTGAAGACATCCTCAACGGAAGCGAACTTGCCCCGTCGGCGAAACCGAAAAAGGTCGCGGTCGTGGGGGCCGGTCCCGCGGGCATCGTGACCGCCTGTCTGGCGGCGCGGCGAGGCCACAAAGTCACCCTCTTCGAGGCCCGCGACGTCGTGGGAGGCATGCTCGTCCCCGGCTCGAGGCCGGCCATCAAGTTCGACGTCGCGAACTACCTGGATTACCTCAAGGACGAGCTCGCCTGCGCTCAGCGGGATAGCGGGCTTGCGGTAGAGCTGAGGAAGGCACCGACCGCGGAGGAGCTCAAGGCCCTCGGCTTCGACGTCATCGTCACCACCACCGGTTCCCGCCAGGCTCGTCCGCCCGTACCCGGGATCGACGGAAGGAACGTCATCTTCGGGGTCGACCTTCTCCGCGACCCGAGCCTCGCGGCGGCGGCGAAGCGCGTTGTCATCATCGGAGGCGGCGTCGTAGGCTGCGAAACCGCATATTTCCTCTCGCACGAGCTGGGGAAACAGGTAAGCCTCGTCGAGATGCTCCCCGTGATCATGAAGGGAGTCTGCACGGCCAATCGAGGCTGGCTCATTCATTATCTCGAGGAACGGGGCGTCCCCCTGATGAACTGCACCCGCCTCGCCGAGGTGCGCGAAGGGGCGGTCGTGGTTCGGCGCAACGTCTCGAAGACGGTGCCCGATCCCCTCGTTACCTGGACGCCCATTCTTCCCGAGAACATCGAGAACCCCTTCGCTCCCAAGCTGGCGACGATCGAGAAGGAGGAGGTCATTCCAGCCGACCTTGTCGTCATCGCCGCCGGGGCAAAGCCGGAAGACGATCTCTACAGGAGCCTCGTGTCCATCCATGCGGCACCCGAAATCAGGAACATCGGAGACTCCTTCGCCCTCGGCCGCATCTTCGAGGCGACGAAGGCCGCCTATGCGACGGCGGTTTCCCTGTAGACGGGAAGGCGTAGGAACGAGGTGTAGAGAACTTGGGCAATCGCAAGGAAGTCCCGGTGCCGGCCTATTTCTCGATCGAACCGGACCACCGGTTGATGCCGCCGAAGTCGATGACCCCGGTGTAGCCCGAGTCCTTGAGGATCTTCGCCGCCTTCGCCGACCGGACGCCGGAACGGCAATAGACGATGAGGAGGGCGTCCTTCTGTTCAGTCGGAGGCCGGGCGGCTATCTCGTCCACGGGGATGTTGACCGCCGACGGGATGTGGCCGGAGGCGAATTCCTCGGCCGTCCTCACGTCGACCAGGATGTAAGCCTCGGCCTTGCCCTCGATCAGGGCGGTGAGCTTGACCGGATCGGCGTACTCCTTCCAGGGAAGGCCGATGCCGAGGTAGCTGCAGGGGCAGTTCTCGTCCGGCGGGGTCTGGCCGTAGACGGCCGGCTGATCGGAGGAAGCCGTCTGGTCGGGCCGGTCTGCCGGGGTCGACTGGGTCGCGGTCGCCCCCTGATCCGGGGATTCGGCCGCCTGGCCCCAGGACCACGATCCGGATGCCAGGGCGAGAACGGCCGCGATCGCTGCCCTCCTGAAAAAGCTCCTCTTCATCATGTCTCCTTCGAATTGGCGGGAATCGGACCATGCTAATGCCGGAATCCCGGGAAGTCAAGATTAGTTCCTCGAAGCTTGTTGGTTTGAAGCAGGGGGACTACAAAACGCGTATGGGAGGCATGAAACCATTCACGCC
>DBTK01000066.1:14341-14490 GCA_002307015.1 Spirochaetaceae bacterium UBA1318 | reverse complement strand
TGATCTCCTGGACGAGCTCGGCCGTTTTCTTGATATCCGGAACCATCTTCCCGAGCATCGAACCGGCCTTTTCCGCCACCGCGACGCTCCGCTTGGACAGGTCGCCGATCTCGGCGGCGGCCAGCTGGCTGCGTTCGGCGAGCTTCCTG
>DBTK01000066.1:0-13986 GCA_002307015.1 Spirochaetaceae bacterium UBA1318 | reverse complement strand
TCTGGCGCGCGATCTCCTCGATGATTTCCGTCTTGGAGGCGATGTCCTTCATCGCCTTGACGGTCTCGACGACGGCCCTTCCTCCTTCCTCGGCATCCGTCGCCGATTGAAAGGCGATCTTTTCGGTCGCCAGGGAGTTGTCCGCGTTCTGCCTGATCGTCGCATTCATTTCCTCGACCGAGGATGAGACCTCTTCGGCCGAGGCGGCCTGTTCGGTCGCGCCCTGGGACATCTGCTGGGCGGCGGAGGAAATCTGGTTGCTTCCACCTTCGACCTGCCGCGCCGCCGTTTGAACGGACGATACGATGCCGTTGAGGCTCGTCGTCATCGCCTCGAGCGAAACAGCCAGCGCCCCGAGTTCGTCCTTCCGTGCCCGCATCGCGTCGTCGATTTTGGCGGTCAGATCTCCGCTGGCTATCGATTCGGTCAGGGCGACGGCCTTTTTCAGGCGGTTGCCGATCGACCGTCCGACGAGGAGGGCGAAGACGAATCCGCACAGGATTCCCGCGAGGCCGAGCAGGCTGATCATGGCGAGGAAGGCGTAGAGCGGGTCGTAGATGTCGGAAAGGGGACCATAACCGATCAGCACCCAGTCGAGGGCGGCGAATTTCTTGGAGCCCACGAAAATCCCATTTTTCGCGTCGATGGCGAAGCTCAGGTCCTTCCCCCTGACCGTTTCTTTCTCCCCTTTCAAGAACGGGAGGTCGAAGATGCTATCCTTCATGACGGATTCCAGTTTCTCGTTCGTTATGTAGAGACCCGTTCCATTGATCACGTTGATGACGGAATGGGCCGAGAGCGGCCGGCTCGTGATGGTCTTCGTCAGGATGTCCAGCTGGATGTCGAGAGCGACCACCCCGAGGGGTTTTCCGTCGGCACCCGATACCTTGGCTCCGATCGTGACGACGAGTTTTTTGGTTACCAGGTCGATGTAGGGCTCCGTATAGGTGATGCCGGAAGCGGCGTAGATGGTGTTCCACCACGCTCTCGTGTACTGGTTGTAGTCCGAGGGCGGAACCCATCCCGACCCGTCGATGAAGAATCCGCCGTCCTTGTAGGCCTTTGCGCCGACGAAATAGATGTCTGAAATCGCCTTTTCGGGGTCGCGTGAAAGATACGCCGAAAGAAACGGTTTCAGGGATTCAGGTTTCGAGGCGGCGCTCTGGATGATGGGTTCGAGATCCAGGACGATCTGCTGCTTCGCGTCGAGCCATCCGCGGATCTCGCTTTCCATGTACTGGAGGAGGATCTCGCTTTTATTGGCGATATCCGCATCGAGCGTCGACTTATAGGAAAGGGAAATGACCACGCTGATGATCGCGATGACGGCGATGAACATCGCGCTGATCCCGACAATGAGCAGGGAACGTATCGATCGGAAACCCATGGAACCTCCGGGAAAGTAGTGAAAAGGGGAAAGACCTGTTTTTCAGTTTACCCGCATTTCCCTTAATGGACAATGGAAGCGTCAGTTTCCCAAACTGCCGAACGCGATTACCGATGGTTTATGGCGGAATGGTACTTTCATTTGGAGTGGGTTACAATTGGGCTGTATAGGTCTAAATCTGAACATCAGCGCGGGGGATCACCATGTCTCGACCACGGTTCCGTTCGGGCCTTTTCGGCAAGATGCTTCTCATGGTCGGACTTTCGGCTCTCATCCCCCTTATCGCGGTGATAGCCATCGCGACGGTCGACGCCTATCGGATCGTCTCTCGCGAGTCCCTGAGCTACGCGGAGGAACAGGGCAGGCATTTCGCGGACCTGATCGGCGAGGAATTGACGGTCAGGCTCAGTGCCGTCAGATCGATGGCGGCCATGGAGGAAAGCTACCGGGACATTCCCGCTTCCGTTCGCCGTACGGTCCTATCGGCCCAGGTCAGGGCCATACTCGAGCGCAATCCCGATATCCTCGCGGCCTGGTCCCAATGGGAACCGGGCGCGATCGGCGACGATCCGGCCACCTACCGCGGAAGCCTGCTGACTACCTCAAGGGGGGCCTTCAATGTCCTCTGGTATCGGATGGGCGGGAAGCTTCTTTTAGGAGCCATCGGAATCGGCGATGAGAATGGCGATTTCTTTACGATCCCGAAACGGCGGATGGCCGAAACCCTCATCGCACCCTATTACTATTCCTATGAAGGAAAGGTGAATAACCGGGTCCTCGAAACGACCATCTGCGTGCCGATCATCGTCGACGGGGCCTTCAAGGGGGTTGCCGGCTTCGACATTGCCCTCGCCTCTTCCCAGCGGCTCGTCAGCGGCATCAAGCTGCTGCAGCACGGCTATGCCGGCATGCTCGCGAACAACGGGATGAGGATAGCCCATCCGGTACCCTCCCTGATCGGGGGCGTCTACGGCGAGGATCTTCCTCCCGCCCGGCAGAAGGCGATCCTCGCCGATATGGCGGCGGGCAAGACCTTCGTCGTCGACAAGAAGGACCTTGTCGACGGAAAGATGTCCCGGCAGTTCTTCGCGCCCCTGCACGTCGGCGATACGGGGGATCCCTGGTACCTGGTCGCTACCGTGCCGTTTTCGGATATCACGACCGCCGCCGACCGGCTCGTTCTCACCCTCGTGACGATGGGGACGATCGCGGCCCTCATCGTGTTCATGGCCATTTTTTTCGCCGCCCGCAGCCTCTCAAGGCCGATCCGCGATCTCATGGGCGGGGCGGCTCTGCTCGCCTCGGGGGACCTCTCGGTCCGGGTGACGCCCTCCGGACCCGTGGAAATCGTGAGGCTCGCCGATTCCTTTAACGCGATGGCCGAAAAACTCGCGGCTCTTGTCGGCCAGTACGAGGTTTCGAACCAAGCTTTAAGCGAGCGGAACGCCGAGCTGAAGACGGCCCAGGATTCCCTCGGCATCCTCAACGCGGAGCTGGAACAGAAGGTGCGGGATCGCACGTTCGCGCTGACCGAGGCCAACGCGAGCCTCGTGAGATCGAACGGGAGTCTGGAAACCGCCCTGGAAAACCTGAGGACGGCCCAGGATCAGGTCGTCGCCTCCGAGAAGATGGCCGTTCTCGGCCAGCTCATGGCGAATATCGCCCACGAGCTCAACACCCCCCTCGGCGCGATCAGGTCGTCCGCCACCTATCTCGCGCAGACATCCTCCGGAAACGGCCCCGAACTGTTCTCCTTCATCGCCTCGCTCTCGGCCGAGGATCTCGCGGCCTTCCTCTCCCTGACTCGGCTCGGTCGCGAAAACGCCTCGTCGTTCCTCGAAACCGACCATAGAAGGGAGAGGAGGGCTCTTGCCTCACGGTTCCGGTCGGCCGGATACGCCGATCCTGAAATGCTCGCCGACGAGGTCGAGACGATCGGCGCGTTCGGCCTCGAGGACGAAATCGGGGCCTTGATCTCGCGAGGGAGGGCGGACATAATCCACACGGCTGCGAACCTGGCCGCCGTATCCCGCGCCGAGGTCATCATCCTGACCGCCGCTGACAAGGCGGCCAGGACGGTATCGGCTCTCGTCGACTATTCGCGGAGCGAGGAGGTGGAGAAGCCCCAGCTCGTGGAGCCAGTGGCGGAAATCAGGACACTCCTCGTCCTCTACTACAACCGGATCAAGACCGGCGTTACCGTCGAAACCCGGTTCGATTGCATGGACGCGGTCTGGGGCCATCGGGAAAGGCTCAACCAGGTCTGGGTGAACCTCATCAACAACGCCCTTCAGGCGATGGAGTATCGAGGGAAGCTCGAGCTGGAAACGAGGCGCGTTGGCGATCGTATCGCGATCTCGGTCACCGATTCGGGACCGGGCATTCCCGAAGCCATTCGTTCGTCCATTTTCAAACCCTTCTTCACGACGAAAAAGCAGGGGGAGGGGACGGGACTCGGATTGGATATATGCCGCAAGATTGTGGAGCTGCACGAAGGGACGATCGAATTCGAAAGCCGGCCCGGCAGGACGACGTTCACCGTTTTCCTGCGCACGGCCGGCCCGATCACCATAGCGAGGGACCATGACTGAACAAGCGATTTTGTGCGTCGACGACGAAGCGATCATCGTGCTCGCGATCAAACAGGAACTCAAGACCCATTTCCGGGAGCGGTTCATCTATGAGACGGCGCTGAATGCGGAAGAGGCGCTCACGATCATAGACGAACTTACCGCCGACGGCGTATCCCTGATCCTCGTCATTTCGGACTGGCTGATGCCGGGAATGAAGGGCGACGAGTTCCTTTCCTCCGTAAAGCGGAGCCACCCCACGGTAAAGACCATCCTCGTCACCGGCCACTCATCGCCGGAAATTCTCGAGCGGATGAAGCGCGACAAGGTCACGAACTCGGTCGTCCTCAAGCCGTGGAAAAACGTCGAGCTCATGAGCACGGTCGAGAACCTGCTGGCCGACCTCGAATCGGAAAGCTCGAGACATTGAGGCCGGGCGTCCTTGCTAGAACTCCTCGAAGTCGCCGTCCTTCTTGTCGGCCGTGGCCGGCTTCGAGAGCGCGATTCCCGTTGCCGACGGCGCGGGCGGAAGCGCCTTCGGCTTGGCCCGGGGAGTCCCCTGGGCCGCGGGACGGGGCTTGGCCTCGGCTGGTTTTTCCGTCATCGAGGCTTCGGACCTCGGTGCCCTGGGGGCCGGGGACGGTTCCTCCTGCGTCTTGCCCGTTGCGGCCGTTCGTGCCGTTTCCCCCGAGGTCTTGAAATAGGCGATCGTATCCGAAAGCTGGACGGCCTGGCCTGAGAGCTCCTCGGCCATGGACGCCATTTCCTCCGAGGTCGCCGCGTTTTGCTGGATCACCGTGTCGAGCTGGGTGATCGCCTTCGCGATCTGTTCGGTTCCCGAGTTCTGCTCCCGCGAGGAGGCGGTGATCTCCTGGACGAGCTCAGCCGTCTTCTTGATGTCCGGTACGATCTTGACGAGCATCGTGCCCGCCGTCTCGGCGACCGAGACGCTCCGCTTCGACAGTTCGCCAATCTCGGAGGCGGCGACCTGGCTCCGTTCGGCGAGTTTCCGCACCTCGCTCGCGACGACGGCGAATCCTCGCCCGGCCTCTCCGGCTCGGGCCGCCTCGATCGCGGCGTTGAGGGCCAGGAGGTTCGTCTGACGGGCTATCTCCTCGATGATGCCCGTCTTCCCGGCTATCTCCCTCATCGCCGCCACCGTTTCCGCGACCGCCTTGCCGCTCACCTCGGCGTCCTTGGCCGACTGGGTGGCTATGGTCTCGGTCGCCATCGAGTTGTCGGCGTTCTGCTTCACCGTCGCGTTCATCTCCTCGACCGAGGCCGAAACCTCCTCGGCGGACGCGGCCTGTTCGGTCGAGCCTTGGGACATCTGCTGGGCCGAGGTGGATATCTGTTCGCTGCCGGAGGATACCTGGTCGGCTGCGGCCTGGATGCTCGCGACGATGGTTGCGAGCTTTTCTCCCATCGTGAGCAGGGCCCGGTAGATGCCTGAGGCCTTGCCGCTCTGCGCGGAGTCGATGTCGAGTTCCCCGGCCGCTATGCGATCGGCTATCATCGCGATCGCATCCGGCTCCCCCCCGACGGTCCTCATCACCTTCGAGGTGAGGAGCATCCCGAGGAAGAGGCCGACGATGACCCCCGCGATGACGAGGATGACGAGGAGGATGAAGGTCTGGGAGAACTCCCGCTGGCTCGCGGCGTAGGTCGAATCGGAGAAGTCGGCGTTGAACTTGACGAGCTTCGCGAGCGTTACGTTTACGTCGTTGTATTCCTTTGCCAGCTGCCCGTTCATGAGGGCCATCGCCTCTTTCGTCCGGCTCTGGAGGCCCAGCTGCCTCGCGCCGTCTGCGTCCTTCTCATAGACGACCCACTGCGAGGCGAGATCCCGAATCATGGCCTTGTCTTCCTCGTTGGTGATGAGTTCCTTGTTGTAGGTTTCGATGTAACCTGCGATGACGCCGTGGAGGCGCGTCGTTTCAGCGTCCCAGGTTTTCATTTCCGCCGGGGTCTGGGCGATGACGTGCTGGAGCTGGGCTATCCGGTAGTTGGAGGTCTCGACGTCGATCCTGTCGGCGATATTGACGCTCGGCAGGAGGTTGGTCGCGATGTAGGCGGTCGAATCGTTGCTGTGCCGGAGAACGACGATCGCGTACGCTGAAATGGCGATGAACGCCGCGAGAACGATCAGGAACGATCCGAGGATTCGTGTTCGAAGCTTCATGGTGGGGCCCCCATCAGAAACGGTCAAACGTTGCCCGAACCACGTCCAAGCCCATCGATCGGGCTTTATAAACTATAGGTGGAGGTTTTTGCATTTACAAGCTCGCCCGGGTGATTCGCAGGGGGCTTCATACCCTCAGCTTACTGCGAGGTTGTTGATGGCGATATCGCGCTGCGTGCTATCTTTTCCCGTTCACCGTTCACCGTTCACCGTTCACTGCTCTTCTCTTCCCGTTCACCGCTCACCGCTCACTAGTCTTCTCTTCCCGTTCACCGCTCACCCCTCACCGTTCACCTCTTTCCTCATGAATCTCCTGGCTCGGCGGCACGCGGCCTATCGTCTCCCGGTACCTTCCCGGGGAAATTCCCGCGATCCGCTTGAACACCTTGGTGAAGTAGCTCTGGTCCTCGAAGCCGACGAGGCCGGCGACGTCGACGAGGGAGATCGTCGAGTTCCTCAAGAGGGTTTTGCTCTGCTCGATCCTGATGCCGTTGAGGTAGGCGGTGAAGCTCGTCTCCATCTCCTCGTTGAAGACCTTGGAGAAGTAGGCCGGGCTGAGGAAGACGGCCGAGGCGACGTCGTCGAGGGTTATCTTCTCGGTATAGTGCTTGCCGATGTACTGCCTCGCCTTCTGGATGACGACGGCGTGCTTCACGTCCTTGAGGATGAAGACGAGGTCGGTGAACCGGACCATGATCTTCGAAAGCCAGTAGGCGATTTCCTCGACGCTTTTCAGGTGCTGGATGCGGTTGAGGTAGGTGTAGTTGAGGCCGAATATCTGCTCCGTATCAGCCCCGCCCTCGAGGGCCGCCCTGGAGAGGAGGACGACGAGCTCGAGCACCCGCGCTCGGATGACGCCGACGTCCTGTCCGCTCGAGAAGAAGACGTGGCCGAGTATCTCGTTGAGGAGGCGCTGAGATCCGCTCTTGTCGCCGCGGGATATCATCGAGAGGAGTTCCCGTTCCTTGGCGATGGGGTAGGGCCGTCCCGTGCTCTTTCCCGTCGATACCTTCAGATCGTGGATGTACTCCGATATCCTCGACTGCTGCTCGATCGTGTCGCGATTGGTCTCCTCGTGTCCCGTGATGATGCCGAGGGTCGCCGCGATGTCGGCCAGGACCTCGGCGAGGCTCGTCGCCCTGTCCGGCTGGACGCGGGGTACGGCGGAAAGGACGGTCCGGGCCGCCTCGGTCGAGCCGTTTCCCAGCTTGCCGGCGCGGGTGAGTTCCTCGATAAGTTCGGGAACCTCGAGGACGAGGACGGGCCCCCCGATGAAGGCCGCCCTCATGATGCCGTCGGCGACGATGGGCGCCGACCAGAAAAGGAAGGAGTGGGGGCAGAAGTAGATGTAGGGGCCCCCGAACCGTTCGGCCTCGTAGGCGCTCGAAAGGTGGACCCTGGTCTCCTCCTCGGTTTCGGCCGGCCCCGAAAGGGCGCAGAACCCGCAGGGGGCGTCGTTTTCCTTCCCGAGGCGGTTGCCGTCCCGGTCGAAGGCCCCGAGGGTCTCCCCCTGGGCGTCGATGAGACGGGCCGGCACGCCCGAGGCGCGACAGTAATGCCCGAGCTTCCTGAGCGCGGCGTCCACGTCGGGAGCGTTCGGGGAATAGTATCCGCTCTCTTTCACGTCGCCTCCGGTACGCGCTTCCCTTCGGGAAACATCATCCGCTCGATGTAGGCGTCGTTGAACTCGGCGCTCGCCGAGAGCTCGACGTAGGAACAGGCCGCCCTCACCCGGTCGCATTCGGCGAGCCGGGCGGCCGAAAGGCAACATGCCGCCGCCCCCGCCCCCGAGGTGTTCCCGGCGACGACGATCCGGTCGCCGACCTCGGCCGGCAGGAGGCCTATCCTCACCGCGCTCGCCGAGTCGATGAAGCTGCCGAACCCTCCCGCGAGGTAGACGCGGTCGATGTCCGCAAGGGAGACCCCGGCACGCTTGGCGAGGACGTCGATTCCCGCGGCCATGGCGGCCTTGGCGAGCTGGGCCTCCCGGACGTCGGCCTGGCTCAAGTAGAGGTCCCGCTCGCGGTCCACGTAGAGCCTGACCCCGGATTCCGATTCCCCGCGCAGGGCGGCGGTCTCGGGCGCCAGGCTCCCCGCCTCGTCGGCGTCGAGAATCCTGCCGGTGTCGTCGATGAGGCCCAGGTCGAGGAAGGCCGCAAGGGCGTCGATGATCCCCGAGCCGCAGAGCCCGATCGCGGGAAGCGAGCCGATCGTGGAGTAGCCGATCGAGCCGCCCGAAACCCAGACCGAATCGACGGCCCCGCCTATCCCGCCCGAACCCCGCTCCATCACGGCGCCCTCGAAGGCGGGGCCCGCCGCCGTCGAGCAGCAGAGCAGCCCGCTTTTTCCGCCGAAGGCCATCTCGCCGTTCGTGCCGATGTCGATGAACAGGGCCCTCTCGTCCCGGTCGGCCATGCCGACGGCCATGATGCCGGCGACGATGTCGGCGCCGACGTAGCCCGAGACGGAGGGAAGGAGGATGGCGGCGGCGTTGGGCGTGGAATCGAGGCCCAGCTCGGCCGCCCGAAGGGTGAGCCTTCCGGTGAAGCCCGGGATGAAGGGGGCCGAGGCGATGGCCGCCGGCGCCACCCCGGCGAGGAGGTGGAGCATCGTCGAGTTGCCGGCTATGCACACCGAGGCGATGTCGGCCGGATCGATTCCGGCGTCCGCGGCGAGGTCCCTGACGAGGCCCGAGATCTGGCCCGAAACGAGGCCCTGAAGGACCGAAAGCCCCTCGGGCTTCTCGATCGTGTGCTGGATTCGGGAAATCACGTCGGCCCCGAAGCCCCGCTGGGCGTTGAGGCCGGAGCGCACGCCCAGGCGCTTGCCCGTGAGGAGGTCGAGGAGGTAGCAGACGACGGTCGTCGTCCCGATGTCGACCCCGACGCCGTACTGCGCGCTCGAGCCGTTCCCGGACCTGACGGAAACGACCTCGTTTCCGGCGACGACGGCCGTCAGGAGGCCGCCATCCTTCCGGAGAAGCCCGGGAAGGGAAGCGAGGATGGCGAGTTTCGGCTTCCCGATTCGGGTATCGGCGCCGCCGTTTCGGTCGGCGGGGGCAGATCCGCCCTTTCTGACCGCGAGGGCCGATTCGAGGCAGGAAAGGAAGCGCGTTTCGTCGTCGGTCTGGGTTTCGAGTTCGGGGGCGGGAACCTTGAAGCTGAGGGCGAACGCGGGTGGGTCGAGCTTCGCTTCGACAGCGATGCCGGTCGAGAGGATGGAGGCCTCGCCCGCTTCGTTCATTTCGATCCCGACCTCGCCCTGGATCCGGGCCCTGCAGGCGAGGCGGATGCCGCTCGCGAGTTCGACCGCCGAAAGAACGGCGCGTTCGCGCTCGTCGGGCGCCGAAAGGGATCCGGTCGCGAGGACCCGGCACTTGCCGCAGAGGCCGGCCCCGCCGCAGGGCGCCTCGGGTCCGGCCTGGCCCAGGACCCTGAGCGCCTCGAGGATGGTCGCGTTCCCGTCCGCGAAGCCTTCGGTCGTTTTCTGTCCGGCTTTGATGGTCAGTCGATGCTGCATGCTTTCCCTCCGTCCCGGTCGGTATCGTTACCATGGCAGAGGGTTGAAAACGCGATGCTTTTCAACCCTCTGCTCGTTTATAGCTCTTTGGACGGCGCGAGACAATCGGCCGTCCGGCACGAGCCCCGAAGGACGAGCTGCTGCTTGATCTTGAGGACGTGGATGTCCTCCGGATCGTTGCAGAGCCGGTTCAGCATCATGTCGGCGGCGATCTTTCCCATGTAGGAGGTGTCGATGCTCATCGTCGTGAGCTTGGGTACGTTCGGCTGGGTGTAGTCGAGCACATCGCCGGGACAGATCAGGGAGATGTCGGCCGGGACGGCGAGGCCCAGGTTCTCGAGGGCGTAGACTATCCTCAGGGCGACATCGTCATCCAGGGCGAAGATGGCGGTGGGAACGAACACCTCCTTGAACAGGCGCTGCAGCTTTGTTTCCATCTCCTCGATGTTCCCGAGGTTGACGTGGATCCTCTGGCCCGGCGCGAAGGCCACGCCGGCCTCGTCCATCGCCTTCCGGAAGCCGATGAAGCGGTCGGGGAGCAGGACCGGTACCTCCGAGCGCTCCGATTCGATGTAGGCGATCTTCCGATGCCCGAGCTTGAGCAGGTAGAGTGCCCCCTCGTAGGAACCCTGGAAATCGTCCACGCCGACCGTGTAGAACCGGTCCTGGTAGTTGTTGTTCATGATGATGACGACCGGAATATGGAAGGACTCGAGCTTCTCGAACAGGGGGATGCTTCCGTAGTGGATGGAAAAGACGGCCTTGACCCCGGCGACGAGGATCTTCTGCAGGATGTCCCTCGTCGACTGGTCGGCTTCGATCGGGATGAGGATGGTGTTGAACCCGCGTTCCATCATGACCTTTTCGATCGACACCACGATGGGTCTGATGAATCCCCAGATGAAGGACCATTTCGGATCCACGAGGAGGAGGATGCCGACATTGTCGCGCTCCTCGTTCTCGCTGTGGGCCGCCCGGGGCCTGATCCGGTAGTTGAGCTTTTCGGCCGCGGAGTAGATCCTTTCCTTCGTTTCCTGGGCTATCCGCCCCTTGCCGCAGAGGGCCTGGGAAACGGTCGCCTGCGATACCCCGGCCTCCAGGGCGATGTCCTTCAGGGTGATTTTCATCGGCGTCCTCTTCGAAATAATTTTAGCATTGTTTTGCAAAAAACAGGTAAAAAAATTGCTATGAAAATCTTACGCTCCTTATGAAAACCTTACGAAGAATTTTGTAAGTCATTTTTGGTAAACGAATTATGATTGTAATATTTTACGGATAATTATCAAATTATTAATTGACAACCATCCGGATCATAGTAGGATGGATCATCGGATTCCTGCAGGGATCCGGAGGAGACGGGAATGAAACGATGCGGACAGGTCATTCGCCTGAAGCCCGAGGCCCTGAAGGAGTACTGCTCCCTTCACGCCGCCGTCTGGCCCGAGGTCGCCTCGATGATTTCGGCCTGCAATATCAGGAACTATTCCATCTATCATCGTGACGGGTTTCTCTTCGCCTACTTCGAGTACGTCGGTTCCGATTTCGACGCCGACATGGCGAAGATGGCGGCCGATCCGAAAACGAAGGAATGGTGGGACGTCACCAAGCCTCTCCAGTCCCCGCTCGCGAACCGGGCACCCGGCGAGTGGTGGGCGAACATGGACGAGGTATTCCACCAGGATTGACCCGCGCGTCGAAAAGGCCGATAGCGGCTTTCCAGCGCGCGGTAAAAGGACGGATCGATGAATTCACGGGAACGGCTCAAGGCCGCGATCGCGCATCGGGAACCGGATCGGGTTCCCATCGACCTCGGCTCGACCCCAAGCTCGGGCATCTCGGCGATGGCCTACGGGCGCCTGCTCGACTGCCTCGGCGTCGGGGGGACGGTCCGGATCTACGACGTCGTCCAGCAGCTCGCAAGGCCTGAAGCCTCGGTCCTCGATCGGTTCGGCGTCGACGTGGTCGACCTCGGCTCGGCCTTCGACCTCGAGCCCGGCGACTGGCGTCCGACCGTCATGGCCGACGGCAATCCCGCCTTCTACCCCGCCTGGTTCGAACCCGTTCGTCAGGCCGACGGTTCCTTCAACGTGTATCACCCGGATGGGACCCTCATCGCCCGCATGCCTTCGGGCGGCGCCTTTTTCGATGAAACCTGCTTCCCCTACGTCGACGGCTATCCCGCCGACTACCGCGGCCTCGGCGACGCGATGGACAAGGTGCTCTGGTCGAAGCTCGTCCATTCCCCCTGGGATCGCGCGGCCGAGCCGGATTTCTGGAAAACCCTCAGGGAGAGGGCGCTCGCGCTCCGGGCCTCGAGCGACCGGGCCATCGTGGTCGTCGCCGGCTGCAACCTCTTCGAGTGGGGCACCTTCCTGCGGCGGATCGACAACTTCCTGATGGACATCTACGCCGACCAGAATGCGGTCGAGGGGCTTCTCGACGCCCTCATGGAGAAGCATCTCGAAACCCTCGCCAAGGTCTGCGAAGCGGTCGGCGACGTGGCCGACGTCCTCAGGTTCGGCGACGATCTCGGCATGGATTCGGGGGGCTTCATGTCGCCTGAGGTGTACCGGAAGCTCTTCAAGCCCCGCCACACCCGGCTCTGCTCCTACGTGAAGGAGCACAGCTCGATGGCGACCTTCCTGCACAGCTGCGGCTCGATCTACGAGCTCATCCCGGACCTGGTCGAGGCGGGCTACGACATCCTGAACCCGGTCCAGACCAACGCCCGGAACATGGAGCCCGAGACTCTCAAGCGGGAGTTCGGCGCCGACGTGACCTTCTGGGGGGGCGGGATCGACACGAGGGCCGTGCTCAACCGCGGAACCCCGGCCGAGGTCCGCGCCCAGACCCTCGAGCGCCTCGCGATTTTTTCGAGGGGCGGGGGATTCATCTTCAATACCGTGCACAACATTCTATCGGACGTGCCGCCCGAAAACATCGTCGCGATGTTCGACGCGGTGCGCGAATTCAACGGAGGTGGGAGAACATGAACATCGAGCGCAGCGCGGGATGCCTCGCGAAGCTGGACCGCGTGAACAAGGCCCTTCGGCACGAGGAGGGGGATCGGGTTCCCGTTTCCGACTTTTTCTGGTCGAGCTTCATCGCCCGGTGGAGGAAGGAACTCGGCCTTCCCGCCGACGCCGACATCTACCGCTACTACGACCTGGACTGGATCTGCGTCACCCCGAACATGGACCCCCACATCAAGCCCTTCGAGGTCATCTCGGAGAGCGAGGACGACATCGTCCTCAAGTCAGGCTTCGAGGCGACGATCCGGAAGAAATTCGGCACCCAGATGCCCTACTTCTCGGGCTTCGACACCGACACCCTGGAGAAGATGGCCGCCTTCCGCTTCGACGATCCCTGGGACGACCGGCGCTATTTCTCAGGCGGGGACGACCAGATCAACGGGATCGGCGACGTGATCACCCGAGACCTGCCCCCGTGGATCGACCGGGTGAAATCCTACCATGACGATTTCCCGGTCTACGGCTCGGTCTGCGAGGGCCACGAGACCCTCTGGCGCATCATCGGCTCGGAGAACGTGTTTATGTGGATGGGCCTCTATCCCGACGAGCTGGGCGAGTTCATCGCTCGGGTGGGGGAGTACGTCGTCGGATTGACGAAAGCCCAGATCAAGGCGGCCGGCGGCCTCCTCGACGGCATGGTCGTCTGGGGCGACGTCGCCTACCACAACGGCATGCTCTTCTCCCCCGTCTACTGGAGGGAGCACTTCAAGCCGATCGTGGCCGAGATCATCAAGGTCTGCCACGGGGCGGGCCTCCCGGTCATCTACCACGGCTGCGGGAACGCGAGCGCCATCTACGACGACTACATCGAGATCGGACTGGATTCCTACAACCCCCTCGAGGCGAAGGCGGGCCTCGACGTGATCGACCTGAGACGGAAATACGGCCACCGCATGGGGTTCTGCGGGAACATCGACGCCCTCGCCTGGGCGAACGATTCCCTCGACGACCTGAAGGCCCAGGTGCTCAGGAAGATGAACGCGGCCAAGGGCGGCGGGTACATCATGCAGTCGGACCATTCCGTGCCGAGCAACGTCTCGGCCGAGCGGTACGAGTTCGTCCTCAACCTCATCCGGCAATACGGGGCCTATCCCCTCCAGCTGGGGGAATTCGACATTCCCGACTTGAAGTAGGACATGGATCGAAGGAGTTGCACGTGAGCGATAGCACCATCGGCCTCGCCCTCGAGATGAAAGGGGTGAGCAAGCGGTTTCCGGGAACAATAGCGGTAGACGACGTCGACTTCGAGGTCTTCGCGGGCGAGGTCCATGCCCTCGTCGGCGAGAACGGCGCGGG